>URIT01000160.1 GCA_900547945.1 uncultured bacterium | reverse complement strand
GCGGCGCCGTCCGCCGGCTTCGGCACCTCCGGGGAGAGGTCGGGCTTCGGCGCGGACGCCGCGCGCACCTTGATGGCCATCGCCTTCGCCTCCGGCCGATCGCACGCCTCCAGGCGCGGCAGGAGGGCCGCCGCGCCCTCCAGGTCGCCCTCCTTCAGGAGGACGCGCGCGAGCGCGGCGAGCGCGCGTTCGGCCTTTTCGGCCTCGCCGAGCTGCGGGTAGACGACGGCGAGGAACTCCAGGGTGGTCCGGTCGTCCGGCATCACCTTGAGCATTTCCTCGAAGTAGGCGACGCCCTCCTTCAGGCGCGCGTCGAATTTCAGCGTCTCGTCGCTCATGCCCCCTCCCAGTCGAACTTCGGCGGCGACTTCTCGCGCCATTCCTTCAGCGCGATCATGGTCCCGGCCCGCTCGTTCCCGGCGAGATACGCCTCGTTGGCGTATTCGCGCTTCTCCTTCATCTGCGCGAGCAGCGACTTGATCTCCAGCGCAGCGTCGTAGCACATGTCGAGGACGCCCTTCTTCGTCTCCGCGTCGACGCCGTCCATCTTCAGCAGCTCGACCGCGCTCAGGAGGACGGTCGCCGGCTGGCCGAGCGCGTGGCAGAACCCCGCGAGGGACTCCATCACGACGCGGGAGCGCTCGGCCCGGATTTCGGCCAGGGCCAGCCGCTTTGAGATGTCAGCCTGTTCGTCCATGACGCCTCCTTTCCCTCGCTAATGCGCCAGCGAGCCCATGTTGAAGATCGGCAGGAACATCGCGATCACGACGGTGCCGATGATGCCGCCGAGGAAGACCATGAGGAACGGCTCCATCAGCGCCGTCAGCGTCGAGAGCAGCGTCTCGACCTCCTCGTCGTAGGCGTCCGCGACGGAGTTGAGCATGTCCTCGACGCGCCCCGACTTCTCGCCCGCCGCGATCATGCGGATGAGGATGAGCGGCATGTAGGGCTTGCCCGTGAGGGCCGTGTTGAGCTGGTTGCCCTGCTCGACCTCCTGGCGCGCCAGCGTGACGGACTTCTCGAGGACGCGGTTGCCGAGCGCGCGCGCGACGACGTCGAGCGACTTCAGGATCGGCACGCCCGCGCCGAGCATCTGCGCGAGGAGCCGCGCGAAGCGCCCGACGGACGACTTCAGGTTCAGCTGCCCGAAGACGGGCATCTTCAGCATGAACTCGTCGAAGGCGTAGTGCCCGCGCTCCGTCCGCTTCCACTTGAGGAAAAGCCAGACGGCCGCGACGAGCGCGGGGACGATCACATACCACCACGCCTTCGTGAAGTCGGAGATGTCGACGAGCGCCTGGGTGAGGGCGGGCAGCTTCTTCCCCGAGCCCGCGAACATCTCCGCGAAGGTCGGCACGACGAACTGGATGAGGCCCCAGCAGAGGACCAGCGCGATCGACAGGATGACGGTCGGATACGTCATCGCGCTCTTCACCTTGCGGTGCAGGCGCGCGGCGCCCTGCAGGATGTCCGCCAGGCGCTTCAGGATCGGCGCGAACTGGCCGGACTGCTCGCCCGCGAGCGCCATGTTGACGTACATCTCGTCGAAGACGCCCGGAAAGCGCGCCAGCCCCTTCGAGAGCGGTTCGCCGCCCTCGATCGTCTCCAGCAGCTCGCGGAGGATCCTCCTGAACGCGGGGTTCTCGCACTGCTCCTCCAGGGTCTGCATCGTCGTGAGGATCGACATGCCCGCGCCGTTCATCGCCGCGAGCTGCTTCGTGAACGGCACAAGCTCCTTCTGCCGGAGGCGCTTGGCCCCCTTGATCTTGATTTCCTTTTCTTCTTCTTCCGCCATTTCCTCCACCTACCCCCTAAAACCTCAAACCTAAAACCTACTCCCTAAAACCTAAAACCTAAAACCTAAAACCTCAAACCTACTCCCCTCCCGTCACGGCGAAGGCCGCCGCCAGCGACGTGAGCCCCGCGCGCACCTTCATCATGCCCGCGTCCTTCAGCGTCACCATCCCCTCTTCCAGCGCCGCCGCGCGCAGCTGCTCGGCGTTGCCGCCCTTCTCGACGATGTGCCGGATCCTCGGCGAGATCGGCAGTACCTCCATCACCGCGCCGCGCCCCTTGTAGCCCGTGCCGTGGCATTTCGGGCATCCGCCGGGGCCGAAGACCTCCACGCCCTCGAACGGCGCGGGATCGACCTTGTTCGCCTCCAGGAGCGCGCGATCGACCGCGACCGGCTTGCGGCAGTACGGGCAGAGCCGCCGATAGAGGCGCTGCGCCTGGGCGAGGATGAGCGAGCTTGCGAGCATGAACGGCTGGATGCCCATGTCGAAGAGGCGCGCGACGACGCCGCACGCGTCGTTCGTGTGCAGCGTCGAGAGGACGAGGTGGCCGGTCAGGGCCGCCTTCACGGCGATGTCGGCCGTCTCGCCGTCGCGGATCTCGCCGACGAGCACGATGTCCGGGTCCTGGCGCAGGACGGAGCGGAGGATGCCCGCGAACGTGAGGCCCTGCGCGACGTTGACGTGGCACTGGTTGACGCCCGCAAGCTCGTATTCGACGGGGTCCTCGGCCGTGACGATGTTGACGTCGCCCCGGTTGAGGTCCTGCAGGCACGAGTAGAGCGTCGTCGTCTTGCCCGAGCCCGTCGGGCCCGTGACGAGGATGATGCCGTGCGGCTGGTCGATCGCGTACTTCATCGCCTTGTAGGCGTACTCGTCGAGGCCGAGCGACGAGAGGCCCGGCGCGAGGTTCGCCTTGTCGAGGATGCGCATGACGACCTTCTCGCCGTGGACGGTCGGCAGGATCGACACGCGCACGTCGACCTCCTTCTTGAGCGCGCGGATCTTGAAGCGGCCGTCCTGCGGCTGGCGGCGTTCGGCGATGTCGAGGTTCGACATGATCTTGATGCGCGAGACGACGGCGTTGTGCAGGGCCTTCGGCGGCGCGGGGCGCTCGACGAGCGCGCCGTCGATGCGGTAGCGCAGGCGCGAGGTCTTCTCCATCGCCTCGAAGTGGATGTCGGACGCCTTCGTCTTCAGCGCCTCGATCATCATCGAGTTCACCATGCGGATGACGGGGGCCTCGCCCGCCGCGTCCAGCGAGGCGTCGAACTCGTCCGCCTTGCCCGTGTCGACGGCGGAGACCTCGACGTCCGTCTCCTGCCCGCGCATGACGTTCTCGAGCGCGAGCGCGGGATTCGCCGCGTCTTCCTTCGCCTTGACGCGCGCGAGCGCCTCGGCGACCTCGTTGTCGTCCGCGACGACGCTCCAGATGTTACCGCCCGCGACGCGCGCGACCTCCTCGCGGGACGGCAGGTCGAACGGGTCGGCGAAGGCGACCGTGAGGCGCCCCGCGACCTTCACGAGCGGCAGGGCCTTCGCCTTCGACCAGAACTCGACGCCCCGGCCGCACAGGAGCGCCTCGTCGGGCATGAAGCCCGGCGGCAGCGCCAGCGGCGGCATCGAGAAGTAGTCCGCAGCCGCCAGGACGCGCTGGACCGGGTCGGCGATCGCCTTGATCTCCGCAATCGACCGCCGGCCGAGCTTCTTGAGTACGTGGAGTGCCATTTCTTGTTGTAGAAGCAGATGCCGTGCCAAGGGGAGGCGGGCCGCCGACAAAAAAAGAAGGGCGGCCACCCGCCCTTCTTCGCTTCAGGCGCCGTTGAAACGGCCTGGCCGAAATCAGTTGCCGGACTTCTCGCTGCCATCCTCGTTGTGGGCCCCACACGTGACCGTGATGCCGCCGTCGGTGCCCAAGGCGATCGTATAGTCATTGCCCGTCTTCGGGCACTTCGGCATCTTCTTGAGGAAGCCCTTCCCATCCGCCGGGGCGAGCTGATCGGCCGACGGAGCCGCGCCGGGGTGCTTGATCAGATAGGATTCCGCCGCCGTCTTGATCGAGCTCATGTTCGACACGCAGGCGTTGCCCTGCGATTCGTTGCGGTAGGCAATGAAGTTCGGAATCGCAATGGCCGCCAAGATGGCGATGATTGCGACCACGATCATGATTTCGACGAGGGTAAAGCCCCTCTTCAGCTGCATCTTCATTCTTGCTTCCTTTCGTTTCAGGTTTTGTGCCGCAATCGGCACAATGCCGGTCGCTATAAAAGTTGTTAGCAGATTCCGTGCCAATCCAGGAGACGAGAGGGCGCGTGGTCGCTACGTCCATAATGCCTCTGTGTTCTTTGCGTTCTTTGCGGCAAAGAACCGCTCCTCAAGCCTCGCAGCTGCCGTCCGCCGCGCGAAATTCTCATTTCTGCAAAAGCGTTTTTGCAGAAACGCGAATTCAGCGCTCTTCCGAGAGCTTGCGGTAGAGCGTCGAGAGGTTGACCTTCAGCGTCTCGGCCGCCTTCTCCTTGTCGCCGCCGGAGGCGTTCAGCATCTGGCCGATGTACTCCTTCTCCTTCTGCTTGAGGAACGTCTTGAGCGAGGCGTTCGCCGCGACGCCCGCGCCAAGCGCCTCGGCGGACGGCTGATGCTCGACGATGCGCGCGGGCAGCTCGTGCGGCGTGATCTCGCCGCCCTGCCAGAAGGTGAGCGCGTGCTTGACGCAGTTCTCCAGCTCGCGCACGTTCCCCGGCCAGTCGTAGGCCAGCAGGACGTTCGCCGCCGCCGCGCCGACGACGGGCGCGGGCCGCCCCGTGCCGACTTCCGCCGCGATGAAGTGCCGCGCGAGCGGCAGGATGTCCTCCGGGCGCTTCCGAAGCGGCGGAATGTCGATCGTGATGACGGCGAAGCGGTAGAAGAGGTCGCTGCGGAACGCGCCCTTCACGACCGCCTCCTCCAGGTTCGCGTTGGACGCGGCGATCACGCGCACGTCCACGGGGATGCTCTTCGTGCCGCCGACGCGGCGGATCTCGCGCTCCTGAAGGACGCGCAGGAGCTTGCCCTGCAGGATCAGCGGCATGGACGAGATCTCGTCCAGGAAGAGCGTCCCGCCGTTCGCCGTCTCGAAGAGGCCCTCCTTGTCGGCGATGGCCCCGGTAAACGCGCCCTTCACGTGGCCGAACATCTCGCTTTCGAGCAGGTTCTCGGGGATGGCCGCGCAGTTGACCGCGACCCAGGGCCGCCCCGCGCGCGTCGAGGACTTGTGGATCGCGCGCGCGATGACCTCCTTGCCCGTGCCCGACTCGCCGTTGATCAGCACCGTCGCCGCCGTCGGCGCGACCTTCGCGATCGTCTCGCAGACCTCGTTCATCGCCGGCGAGGAGGCGATGAAGTTCTCGAAGCGGTAGCGCAGCGGCGCGGACGACGCCGACGCCGCGACGGACGCGCGCGTGCGGATCTTCTCCTCCGCCCGCTTGAGGCACGCGAGCATCTCGTCGACCTTGAACGGCTTGGTGAGATAGTCGAAGATGCCGCTCTTCATCGCCTCGATGGCCGTCTCGACGCTCGCGAAGGCCGTCAGCAGGATGACGGGGATCGTCTCGTCGAGGGCCTTGATCTCCTTGAAGAGCATCAGCCCGTCCATGGGCTTCATGCGCAGGTCGGTGACGACGACGTCCGCGCCGCCCGCGCGAACGACCTCCAGGGCCGCGGCGCCGTCGCGCGCCGCCTCGACCTCGTAGCCGTTCGCCTTCAGGAGGCTCTTCATCAGAAGGAGAATCCGGGGTTCGTCGTCAACAATCAGAATCTTCGTCATGATGGGCGCCATTATATCATATTTCTGGCCTCACATGGCGGGTGTTTGAAGAGACGGCGCCTCACCGGCACGCCACACTTGGCACGAAATCTGCTACATGGTCTATTTGAGTATGGAGATCCAGCTGACCAAAACGAAGACGATCACAATCGGCGGCGGCACGCGGAGAAGGCACAGGGGCGTCGATGTCGTCGGCGTCGACCTGTTCACGGGCGACGCGCGCGGCTGCCCGGCCGTCCGCCTGACGGAGCGCAAGGGCGCGCTGCACGTCGCCGCCGCCGGGTTCGTCCCGCCGCCGGCCAACGCCCTGCCCGGCTCGTGGGAGGCCGCCGCCAAGAGCTGCACCTGGTCGCTTCCCGCCGCGTTCCAGGCGCCGCACGCCGCGCTGGCCGTCACCTCGCCCGACATGTTCCTCGCCCAGACGACGCACGACGCCTTCCGCGCCGACTTCTCCGCCGGCATGCATCACGTCGAGGACGCCGCCGCGAAGCCCCGGCGCCTCGGCGTCCGCCGCGAGGCGAAGCCCGCCCCCGCCGCCCCCGCC
>URIT01000159.1 GCA_900547945.1 uncultured bacterium | reverse complement strand
CCCACCCTGTGGACGCGACGGAGTGCGTCCATCCCCCAGATGCGGAATCTCTGCCACCACCCGGTAGCACTTCATCACTTGTTCGATAGTTGGTATCATTATGCGTTCCTTTCACTTTTAGCGGGAACGCATATTGGAGAGTGTAAAGTGTAAAATGTAAAGTGTAAAATTGTGGAACGAGGGATGGGGAACGGGGAATGGGGGCCGACTTTGCGCTTGGGCTTTTTGCCTACGCTGGACAAGGGAATCGGGTGGTTCATCGCGTTGGCTACGTGCTTGGCAGCACGTGTCGATTTATCCTAACTGTCGCAGTTGAAGCCGCCAAAAGGCGGCTTCAGCCTTTATTTGCAGGGGTTTGAGCGTGCGACGCCTTCACCGCTTGGGTGAAACGCGGTTTCGGCGGGATGTCCGCCGCTGGCGCCGCCATGCAAAGGAAAAGTCGTTCGTGCCATGCTTTCAGCTACCAATGAAGAAAGGAAGAACGAACGACATGGAGAAGCATAGCACAGAACAGGCCGCAGGTGCGCAGGGAATCGAAACGCTCGGAGGCGGCTACGCCCTGAAGTGGGACGACGAGGCGCAGATGAGCGTGAACGCGCACGCCGCGCTCCTGAGCCAGTTCGCGAAGGCGGGCGGGTTCCTCGACCGCGCCGGCATTGTAGCCGACGACGTTGGCCGATTCGATGGAGAGGCCTACTGTGGCAATGCCTGCGGATGGAATTACGTATGTCTTGTTTCGTTCATGCGTGGTGGGCGTGCGCGTCGTGGATTTGCTATGATATGCGCCAACAGGAAGTGAACACTGGAGAGAGGATTCCATGCAGACACCGGATACGGGCGTTTTGATTCTGCGACTGATGCTGGCCGGGTTCCTCGGCGGGCTTATCGGCGCCGAGCGCGAGTACCGCGCCAAGGTCGCCGGGATGCGGACGCATCTGCTGGTGGCGATCGGCGCGGCGCTGATGCTGATCGTCTCGCGCTACGGCTTCGACGGACAGGGCGACCCCTCGCGCGTCGCCGCGCAGATCGTGAGCGGCATCGGCTTCATCGGCGCGGGGGCGATCATGGTCCAGCGGCATGCCGTCCACGGCCTCACGACGGCGGCGGGCATCTGGGTCGCCGCCGGCATCGGCATGGCCGTCGCCGCCGGCCTCTACGAGGTCGGCATCGCGGCGACGGTCCTGTCGCTGATCGGCCTCGAAGTGTTCGGCCTGATCTGCCGCGACCGCCGCAACGCCATCGCCGCCGGCGAAGACGTCGAGCAGGAGCGCGACGAGCGGAAAACGCGGACGCCCTAGAAAGGAACACATGGACATGAGGAGCGGAAGAAAGAGGCTCCGCTGATCGCAGGACGACGGCCGAGGCAGGCGGCAGCCCTCCCGTCGCATGACGCGGGGAACGGTCCGCTGGCCGGGTTGACAGGCAGGGGACGATGAAGTAGAATCTCCGCAACGGCAAGATTTCTGAAAGGAGACAATGATGAAGAAGTACGTGTGCAAGATCTGCGGCTACGTCTATGACCCCGCCGAGAACAACAACGTCGCGTTCGAAGACCTGCCGGCCGACTGGACGTGCCCGCTCTGTGGCGTCGGCAAGGACCAGTTCGAGGCGGCGTAGGCGAACCGGCGACGGTTCACGAGGGACGGTCCCGACCGCTCGGCGGCCGGGACCGTTTTCCCTAATGCCCGTCTGACGGAATTCGGCTATAATCTCATCCATGCTGTGAACGTGGCTTGGTTCATGGTTGAAGTTGCCACTGGACGCCTGTTGGGCGAGAAGGGAAGTAGGATACGATGGTCAGGACTCTGCTGATGGTTGGCGGCGGATGCGTGCTCGCGTGCGCGGCGTCGGCGGCGGTCGTGAAGAGCGGCACGCTGACGGTTGAGCTTGCGGAGGACGCGCAGGGCGCGGTTTCGCGCCTTGTCACGACGCACGGCGCGGACCTCGCGCCGGCAACGGACCGGATGCCGCTCTTCTACCTGAAGGCGACGCGCGCGGACGACGTCGCGAAGAGCGTCGAGGTCAGCGCGGCCGATGCGGCGACGTGCCGCGTCGAGCCGGCGGCGGATGGCGTGCGGCTCGTCTACGGCGGCTTCCGGAAGGAGGGCGTCGAGGCCGTCGTCTGCACGGTGCGCGGCGTCGACGCCTACGTCCGCTGGGGCATCTCCGTGAAGATGGCGGACGGGTGGGCGCTGGAGGAGACGACCTACCCGCGCATCCTCGTCGCGCCCGTCCTCGGTTCGGACGCCGGCGACGACCGCTTCGTCTACGGCACGGCGAAGGGCGGCGTCACGTACAACCCCGGCGCGAAGGGCGTCGGCTGGCGGGCCTACGCGAAGCAGCCCGGCGCGCTCGCCGCGCAGTTCGCGACGGTCTACGACGACCGCGCGGGCCTCTACTTCGCGGCGGAGGACGGCGCGGGACACTGCAAGTACCTCGGCGGCGAGCGCACCAAGGCGGGTTTCCTCGTGACGAGCCGCCGCATCGGCTTCGACACGGGCGACGTCGTGCAGGCGTACGACCTCGTGACGGGGGGCTTCGAGGGGACGCCGGGCGATCCCTGCACGTGGCACGACGCGGCCGACCTCTACCGCGCCTGGGCGAAGGGGCAGGCATGGGCCACGAAGCCGTTCCGCGACCGCGACGACATTCCCGCCTGGATGCGCGACGCGCCCGCGATGGTGCGCTTCTCGCGCGACTGGCTGCAGGACCCCGACCGCATCCGCGCGTGGATGCGCGACTACTGGAAGAAGGAATTCCCCGCCGCGCCGCTCGTGGTGGCCGTCTGGGGCTGGGAGAAGATCGGCACCTGGGTGACGCCGGACTACTTCCCCGTCGTCCCCGACGACGCGGCGTTTGCGCGGCTTGCGGCGGACCTGAAGGCGCTCGGCGCCCACGTCTTCCCCTGGCCGAGCGGCTACCACTGGACGACGACCTACGACAAGCGGCCCGACGGCACGTTCGCGTGGGACGACCGCGCGCGCTTCGAGCGGATTGCCGCGCCGCACGCCATCTCCAACCGCGACGGCGCGCGCTACGTGCGCACGCCCTTCTGGCTCAGGGGCGGCGACTGCGCCTGCCTGTGCGGCGGCGACCCGTGGACGCGCGACTGGTGGAACCGCGACATCTGCCTTCCGCTCGCGAAGCTCGGCTGCGAGATGATCCAGGTGGACCAGGTCGTCGGCGGCGCGTACCCGCCGTGCTGGGCGAAGAACCATCCGCACGGACCCGGCGAAGGGCGGTGGAAGAGCGCGGCCTTCCTCGACCAGCTGCGCACGATGCGCGAGACGATGCGCGCGGTCCAGCCGGATGCCATCGTGTGCGTGGAGGAGCCGAACGAGTTCTACAACCACCTCGTCGGCATCCAGGACTACCGCGACTGCGAAAGCCATGCGGACGAGTGGGCGAGCGTGTTCAACTACGTCTACCACGAGGACCTGCCGTGCTTCCAGTCGAACCCCCGTCGCGGCAACCGCATCTGGCAGGCGCACGAGGCGGCCGACGGGCAGATCCCGTTCCTCTCGCCGTCCGAGAAGGACCTCGGCGGCGCGCGCGCCGCGCTCATGAACGGTTCGTTCGAGAACGCCTTCGAGGGGCGCTTCCGGGGCTGGGACAAGCTGAGCGGCTACAACGGCGTCGCGTGGAACGGGCGGATGTTCGTCGACGCGGAGACGACGCGCGACGGCGCGCGCGCCATCCGCCTGGAGGTGAAGGAGGGCGAGAACGCCGTCCAGGTGTCGCAGAACGTCGACCTCGCCGACGGGGCGTTCCGCGCGGGCGGGACCTATCGGCTCTCGGGCTGGCTGAAGACGGGGAACATGTCGCGCCCGAACGGCGTCAACTTCTGCTTCCTCGGTTCGCGCGCGCCGGGCGGTTCGCTCGCGTTTCCGAAGCCCGAGGAAGGGTGGAAGCGCGTCTCGCGCGATTTCACGGTGCCCGCCGACGTGGAAACGCTGCGCATCATGCTGCACCTTGCGGGCGACGCGACGGCGTGGGTCGACGGGCTCATGGTCGAGGAAGTGCGCGCGGACGGATCGACGCGGGAGGTTGTCCTCTCCGGGCGCGGCGCCTACGACGCCTTCATGAAGCGCTGGGTGGCGCTCTACCACGGCGAGGGGCGCGACTGGCTCGCGTTCGGCCGGCAGGTGAAGCCGCCGCGCATGACCTGCGCCACGCAGCCCTACACGGTGACGTCGCGCGGCAAGGCGCCGCGCACGCTCCAGCGGCCCGTCGCCTTCTGCAACGCCTACGCGGCGCAGGACGGCCGCCGGGCCGTCGTGGTGGTGAACGCGACGGGCGTGGAGCAGACCGTCACGCTCGACGAACGCGGCACGCGCCGGGTCCTGCGCCTTGCGCCGGACGAGATCCGTCTGCTGAAGTAATGGAGGCGAAGGGTGAGCGAGGACGAGACACCGGAATCGACGGCGAGCCTGGCCGAGGAGCGTCTGCGGCTCGAGCGCGAGGCGCTCGCCGTGGAACGCGAACGCCTTGCGGCGGCCCGCGCGCATGCGGCGGCCGAGGCGCGCCTGACGCGCGCGCCGCATCCGGTGTTCGTCGGCGTTTCCGTGGCGCTGCTTGCGCTCCTGTGCTTCGCGGGCGGTCTGCTCGCGGGCATCGCGGTGATGGAGAACCGCCAGCAGCGCCAGCGCGAGGAACGTCTCGCCCGCGCGCTTTCGCAGCTCGACGGCCTTGCCGCCGCCGAGGCGGGCGGGACGACGAATGCGCCCGCGCGGTCCGTTGGCGGCGGCGCTTCCCCGCCGACGGACGCCCATCGCAACGTTTCCGTCGTGGTGATCCAGTGAACAACCGATTGGGGGAATTGAAGGTTGAAGACGTTTGGGCTGTGCATCATGGGCTGTGTGGCGTGGGGGGCGCTGGCAGTTGAGCCGCGCGCCGAACTCGCCGCGACGGCGACGAACCTCGTGGTGACGGAGGAGGCGGCGATCACGTTCCGCCTCTGGTTGCCGCCGCTGGAGGGATATCTGGCCGACGTGCCGCCGGTTCTGAACCAGCGTCCGCCGCACGTGCAGGCGGCCTTCCTGGAGCCGGACGGCACGCCGCGCGTGCTTGCGCCGACCGATCCCCAGCACTGGCCGCCGGTCGAACTGCGCAGCCGAAACCGCAACGTGCCCGCCTACACGCTGAACAACTACGTGTCGGACGATCTCCTGGGCGGCATGCCGGATCCCTTCTCGCTGTTCGGCGACGACGCCTTCGGTCGCACGCTGGGACCGAGGGCGCAGCGTTTCCCGTTCGCGGTGCGCCGTGTGGAGCGGGAGGGTGTGGACGGCTGGGAGTTCTCCTTTACGACGGCGGCGTACCGTGCCGAGGCGCCGGGACGCGCCGAGATCGCGCCCGTGGCGGTGAAGGTGCCGCTCATCACGGGGGTGCGGACGAGCCGCAACCGTTTCGGCCAGGCCGGGCGGGTGCCCACTCTCAAGGAGGTCGTGCTACGCACGCGGCCGCTCGTCCTGGAGGTCGTCGAGCCGCCGATGGCGGACCGCCCTGCGACCTACTGCGGGGCGATCACCTCGAATTTGACCGTGACGGCGACGCTCGATACGAATGTCTGCACGGCGGGCGATCCGCTTCTCCTCACGCTCGACGTGGCCGGGGCGCGCGACGCCTCGGCGCTGATTCCGCCGTCCTTCGCGGCGCGCGTGAACAAGACGGGCGTCTTCCGCCTCGGCGACGCCTCCCTGAAGACGGAGACGCTGGCGGCATCGCGCCGCTTCTCCTGGCGCGTGCGCGCGCTGAAGGCGGGGACGGTCGAGTTCCCCTCCCTGGAGGTGAGCTACTACAGCCTGGCGCGGCGCGCGTATGTGACGGTGCGCACGGACGCGATTCCCGTTCAGGTGAAGGCGGGTACCCAGGCGACGCTCGGCGCCCTCGACGAGACGGGGGACGAGACGGACGCCTTTCCGCTGCCCGACGGCGTGGACCTCGATCCGCGCGGCGCGACGACGGAGCCGCTTCTGCCGCACCTCGTCCTCGCGCTCGCGCTGTTCCTCGCTCCGCCCCTCCTTGTCCTGCTCCTGCGTCTGGCCCCGCCGGTTCGCCGCCGTCTCGCGGCGCGCCGCACGGCCCATCGGCGGGCGGCGGCGTTCGCGCGGAAGGCGGAACCGGGGCTGTATGACAT
>URIT01000158.1 GCA_900547945.1 uncultured bacterium | reverse complement strand
CGTGGCGGGCGTTGTCTTGAACTCGCGCACGAGCTGCTGCATCCACCCGCCGCCCACGCGGCGGATCTCCTGGACGAGCGCGCGCTGGCGCGCCGTCAGCGGCGCAGGCCCGGCCTCCGCCGGCTCCACGTACAGCAGCTCCTTCGGACGGGCGGACGGCTTCAGGACGGCCGCCGGCAGCGCCGCCCGGAGCGCCGTTTCGATGGGCGCGTGCGTGTAGGTGGCGATCCAGCGCACGAGCTTCAGGAGCGCCGGGGAGAAAAAGGGCGAGTCGTCCTCGATCGCGAGGACGGGGCGCGTCTTAAACGCGGGCGCCTCCTCCGTGAGCGCGAGCGCGAACCCGCGCGCGATGCGCCCCGAAAACGGAACGCGGAGAAGCTGCCCGACGAGCAGCTTCTCCGTGAGTTCGGCCGGCACCGCATAGGTGAACAGCCGGTCCAGCGCCAGGTCGATGGCGACCGAGACGAACAATTAGAGGTCCAGAACCTGAAGCTGGTTCTTGAGCTGGGTGTTGTCGAAGCCCTGGCGGTTGAAGATGACGTCGAGGCGGGAATACTTCGCCTTGATCGTCTGCGACGCGCCGCCCTTGCGCACGAGTACCCACGCCTTGTTGCCGAAGGGCTGGTCATAGGTGCCGTTGCCGACCGTGACCTTCGTCGCGGAGGAGCCGTCGTAGCTGGCGAAGTAGCCGTTCATCGAGTTGTAGTCGACGTTGCGCGACATCAGGACGGGGATCACGTCGGCGATTTCGCTCTGGATGTTGCCCGTGATGACCCAGGCGATGTTCCTCTTGTCGAGCGTCGAGCCGGACATGCCCGGCACGCCCGCGCCGGAGAGGACGCCGATGTCGACGTTGACGTAGGGCTGCCACTCGGCCTTGCCGTAGTTGTCCATGTCGAAAAGTTCCTTGAAGAACTCCGTCGTGGACGTCCAGCTCTGGTCGGCGATGTCCGGATCCGTCGCGCCCGAGCTCTCGACGCTCGTCTGCGGCCACACCTCGGCCATGCCCGCCGCCTCGCGCTCGGTGTTGGCCTGCGTCATGCCCACAAAGAGATTGCGTCCACGCATGGCCATGGCGGATGTATTCGCGCTGAGCATGGCGGCGGAGATGGCCGGGAACAGGGCACCCATCAGAATGCCGAGAATGCCAATCACGACGAGCAGCTCAACGAGCGTGAACCCTTCAGTCTTCTTCTTCATGTTCATGTTGTGGACTCCTTGATTAATCCTTTCAGGTGCGGGTATTATCCCACAAATGCGCCCCATGCGCAAGAGGGGAAATGCCCAAATGGTTAAAGGGAACGTAGGCTAGAGCGCCCCCGTCGCGAGCGCGCCGAACGTGGTGATCGGCGTCGTGTCGCGGTAGTTGTCGATGATCTGGCGCACGTCCTTGATGGCCGCGTTCACCTCGTCGTACAACTCGCGTTCCGTCATGAGCCGGCCGAGCGTGCCCTCGCCCTTCTCCAGGCGCTCGGAGACGGTGCGCAGGTTCGCGACGAGCTTCGCGGCGTCGTCCGCGAGCGCGGCGTCGTTGAACGCGCGGCCGAGCAGGCCCTCGCCGGACTTCAGCTTCGCGGTGGCGGCGCGCACGTTCGCGACGGCGTTCGTGAGGTCGCCCCAGAGCGCGTCGTCCTTCGCGGTCAGCCGTCCGAGCGTCCCCTCGCCGCGTTCGATGCGCGCGGAGATCGCGGCCGCGTTCGCGAGCGTCTGCTTCAAGTCGGCGTAGACGGCGTCGTCCTTTGAGAGGAGGCGGCCAAGCGTGCCCTCGCCCCGGTCCAGCCGCTCGACGACGGCGGCGGCGTGGTCGAACGTCTTCCGGGCGCCGTCGAACGTCTTCTCGGCGTCGCCGACGGCGCGCTTCGCGCCCGCGACGGCCTCGCGCAGGTCCTGGTAGACGGTGTCGTCGCGCGAGAGCAGCCTGCCCGCCGTCCCCTCGCCGCGCTCGACGCGCGCGACGATCTTGTTGACGTTCTCCGCCGTCGCCTCGAAGTTGGAGACGATGCTCCTGAAGGAACCGTCGTTGAGGACCTCGTTGAGGCTGCCGGCGATCTTGCCGAGGTCGCGCACCCAGTCGATGGGCGGGTCGCCCCGGAAGACGGTCGTCGCGAGGGGCTGGACCGCGCCCGCGCCCTCTTCGAGGAGCAGGTAGTTGCCGCCGAGGAGCGAGAGCGCCGAGACGGAGGCCTGGCACGTCTCGCGCAGCACGACGTCGCGGTCCACAAGCACCGTGACCATGACGTTCGTGGGCGCGAGCTCGATCTTCTCGACGATGCCCACCTTCATGCCGCGGTAGACGACGTTGTCGCGCTCCTTGAGCCCGCCCACGTCCGTGAACGCGATGCGCGCCAGCGCCTTCTCGCGCCCGAAGAGGACGTCCACGCCGGAGATGACGACGGTGAAGTAGACGAGGAGCGCGAGGACGGCGACCATGAAGACGCCGACGACGACCTCGGAGAAAACATCAGAATTCTTTTTCATATGCTGCCTTCATCTGCTGGAAACTGTCCGCCGTGATGAACTGCGCGTCGAGGAAGTCGCGCACATCCGGCTTGGTGGAGCGCACGAACGCCTCGGCGGGAGCCAGCTCCACGACGTGCCCGCCCTTGAGCATGAGGATGCGGTCGGCGAAGAGGAGCGCGCCCTGGAGGTCGTGCGTGACGACGACGGAGGTGATGCCCCTCTTGCGGTTGAGCCGGCGGATGAGCCGGTTGATCGTCACGGAGGTGACAGGGTCGAGGCCCGAAGTCGGCTCGTCGTAGAGGACGATGTCCGAGCGGCGCACGATCGCGCGGGCGAGTCCGGCGCGCTTCTGCATGCCCCCCGAGATTTCGGCGGGATAGCGGTCCGCCGCCTCGGTCAGCTCCACGGCGGCCAGCGCCTCGGCGACGCGCGCATCGATCTCGGCGGACGCGAGGCGCGTGCGCTCCCGGAGCGGCAACGCCACGTTCTCGGCGACGGTCAGCCAGCCGAGGAGCGCGCCGCCCTGGAAGAGGTAGCCGAAACGCGCGCGGATCGCCTCCAGCGCGTCGCCCGTCGCGGCGGAGATCTCCACATCGTCCAGCCACACGCGGCCCGACGTCGGCGTGAGGAGCCGCACGAGGTGCTTGAGGAGGACGGACTTGCCCGTGCCCGACGGGCCCACCACCGCGAGGACCTCGCCCTTCGCGATCTCGAAGCTGACGCCCGAGAGGACTTCGCGCCCGTCGAAGCGCTTGACGACGTTCTCGAACCGGATCATAGCGAGAACTCGATGTAGAACGCGCGGGTCACCATGTACCCGAGCATGAGGATGAGGAGGAACGAGATGATCACGCTGCGCTGCGTCGCGCGCCCCACGCCCACGGCCCCCAGGCGCGTCGAGAAGCCCTGGTGGCAGCTGACGGCGCCGATGACGACGCCGAAGATGCCGGCCTTCAGGAGCCCCACGAAGAGGTCCTTCGTCGCCGCGATCGACATCGCGCTCGACATGTACTGCCGGAACGCGACGTTCAGCTGGGTCTGCGCGACGAGCCCGCCGCCGACGACGCCCAGCACGCAGGCGTAGAACGCGAGGATCGGCGCCATCACGAGGAGCGCGCCCATGCGCGGCGCGGCGAGGTAGCGGACGGGCGAGATGGACATGATCTCAAGGGCCGCCACCTCGTCGTTCACCGTCATCGTGCCGAGCTCGGCGGCCATCGCCGAGCCGACGCACGCCGAGAGGCAGATGCCCGTCACGAACGGCCCCATCTCGCGCAGGAGCGTGAGCATGACGGCCGCCCCGAGGTACAGCTCCTGGTTGAACCGCCTGAGCGCAAGCCCCACCTGGAGGCCGAGGATCATGCCCGTGAAGAGCCCCACCACCGTGATGACGGGGAGCGTGCGGATGCCGGCGGCGTAGAGCTGGCGCAGGAACGCGGCGCGCGCGTCGCGGCGCGCGAGGACGCCGGGCAGACAGGCGAGCGACTCGACCGCGAGGCGGCCGCAGCGGCCGACGGCGGAGAACAGCTCCACGATGCGGCGGCACAGCGCCTCCCGCTTTCCGGAGGGGGCGTCCGCGTAGATGGGCTCGCGCGTAAGGGTCATCGCGGTCTTCCGTGTCAGATGCGGGAGGCGAGGAACTTCGCGCTCGCGTCGATGTCCGCAAAGGTGTCGCGGCGCGCCTCGCATTCGACAACGGCCCAGCGCGTCCCCATCGCGCGGCAGGCGGCAAGGATGCCCGCCCAGTCGTTCCGGTCCCCTTCGCCGCCGCAGGAGAGCCCGCCGCCCGGCTTCGCGTGGATGGAGGGAACGCGCCCCCAGATCCGCTTCAGGACGGCGACGGGGTCTTCGCCCGCCAGCGTCGCGTGGCCCACGTCCAGCTCGAAGGAGAGTTCGGGGCGGGCGAAGAACATCTCCATCGGCGAAACGCCGTCGTACTTCGCCGTGAACTCGACCTGGTGGTTGTGGACCCCCATCCTGATGCCGTGCGGGGCGAGCTTCCGGGCCGCCGCCGCCATGTCGTCCGCGAACTTCAGCCAGGCGTCCTTCGGCTTCTTCGCGTCGCCGAACCACGGCACGAAGACGAAGTCGACGCCGAACTCCCTGCAGAACTCGACCGTTGCGTTGAACTTGTCCGGCGCGACGTGGGAGAGGCTGATCGGCATGTCGACGAGCGCCATGCCGTGGTCGTCGAGAAGTTTGTGGAGCTTCGCGCGGTCCCACTGCCAGAACGCCATCGACTGCACGCCCTCGTACCCGAGGGCGCGCATCTTCGCGAGCGTGCCGTCGGGATCCTTCTTCCAGATCTCGTTCACGCTCCACATCTGGCAGGCGAGGCGCAGTGAACGCCCCCCGCCACAGGTCGTACACCCGGCAGCAAAGGCGCCCGCCGCCGCAGCCAGCGTCGCCATGAAGTCTTTTCTCGTCGTCTGCATTGTCGCATGCTCCTCGTCTAGGCCGAAGGAATGTGCGTATTTTACCATATTTTCGCCTCGCGGCGGGGGCCGTAGGCCTGTTTCTCGTAGAGCGCGGGGCGCGACTCGTCGAGGTAGAGCGCGTAGGGGTCGCCCTCGCCCGGCCCCACCGAGAGCCAGAACGTGCGCTTGCGCTCGTTGAGGTCGAGGTCCGCCCACGCGAAGCCGCCGTCCTCGAACGTCTTCGCCCGCCACGTGCCGTCGCGGTCGAGGATGCCGTTCGGAAGATGGCCCTGGCGCATCGCGACGAGGATCGGGATGCCGATGTCAATCGCCCGCGCGGGGAAGGTGATCGCCACGTGGTCCGGCGCGCAGCCCGCGAGCGGGAAGAGGAGCAGCTCCGCGCCCTTGCGGCGGACGAACTTCGCGGACTCGGAGAACCAGTTGTCCCAGCAGGTGAGGCACCCCACCCGGCCGAAGTCGAGGTCGAAGACGGCGAAGTCGTCCCCCGGCAGGAGGCCGTCCTGGTACTCGCCGCTCGTGAGCGTCGTCTTGCGGTACGTGCCGACGTGGCGCCCCGCGCGGTCGACGAGGAAGGTCGAGTTGTGGAACGTCCCCGCGTCCGTCCGCTCGCGCACGTTCATCGCGATGTAGGTTCTGCCGCGCGCCGCGTAGCGCGCGGCCAGCGCGAAGGTGGGGCCGCCGGGGATGCGCTCGGCCGTCTTCTCGGGGCAGGGGGTGCCCGTGTCGGTGAAGACCTCGGAGAAGAGGATGATGTCCGGGCGCGCCACGTGCGCGAAGATGTTCGTGAGCGTCGCCTCGATCTGGGCGAGCCGCGCCGCCACCACCGCCTCGGGCTTCGTCCAGTCACGGGCGGCGCGCTCGTGCGGGTTGCCGACGACGCAGCGCACGCGGCGCGGCTGCGGGCGCGGCCCCTCCGCGAGCGCGACGTCGCGGATCGTCGCCGTCATCGCGTGCCACTTGCCGACGACCTCCACCTTCACGGCCGCGCAGCCCTCCGGCGCGGAGAACGTCTCGTCGAACGAGCGGACGATCCGCCCGCCCGCCGCGCGGTCCGTGTAGGCGACGAAGTCGCGCCGGAAGAACGCCCCCTTCCGCTTCACGCCGTCCTGCGGGTGGTTCCACGTGACAAGCAGCATCAGGTCGTTGTGGATGCGCTCGCCCGCCGCGTCCGGCACGACCTCGGCGCGCGCCGTGACGCGCACGCCCCCCTTCGCGGGGTCGATCGGCAGCGTGCGCGCCCACCAGCCGCAGGCGC
>URIT01000157.1 GCA_900547945.1 uncultured bacterium | reverse complement strand
CCGGGGACGCCGACACGGCGGACGGCGCAACGGCCGACGGCGGGACAGCGGGAACGGCCGGCGGCGGCGTAACGACCGGTTGCGGAACGGCGACGGCCGGCTGCGGAACGGCAACAGTCGGCTGGGGAACGGCGACGGCCGGCGCGGCCGCCACGACGGGCGGCTGCACGACGGCGGGCTGCGCCACCACAACTGGCTGCGCGACAAGCGCGGGCTGCGACACCATGACCGGCTGCTGGACGATCACCGCCGGTGGAGGAGGAGGGGGAGGAGGTTGCGACGCCTCGATTGCGACGGCGGCGACCGTGCCAAGAAAGTCCATGGTCTTCGCAGTGGACTCGGGATCGGACGAACAGCCCGCGCACACCACAACTGCGGTCACGCCCATCATCAGCTTCTTCATTTTTTCTCGTCTCCTCGTTTCTGTTTGTTTGGCAGTTCACCGGTGACATCGAGGATCCAGGCCGTATCGGCCCAGCAGGGATGTTCCCGGTCCTTGTAGATGTGTTCGAGAATGGGCTTCTTCACGTCCTCGTCGCGGTTGAGGATGTCGTTGTAGACGTCCTCAAGGATTTCCTTCGCCTGCGTCTTGTCGAAGAGGATACCCGCGAGCAGCATGACGTTCTCATCCGGCACGAGATTGAGCGCCCGGTGCAAACACTCGCTTTTGCGGGTCTTCGGGATCTTGTTGAAGGCTTCGCGGAAGCGCTTCACCTCGTCCATCGTCACCTTGTCCGGCTTCGGCTCCTGCCAGGTGTCCGTCAGGGCGTCGAAGGCGTCCACCAGTCTCTCTTCGGAATCCTGCTCGACGGTCTCCGGGGCCTCCTCGTCCGGCCTCGCACCATCCGCCGCAGTTGCAGAAGAGACCGCCTCGCCGGGCCGAGCCGCCGCCTTCGCCGGCGCGGGCTTCGGATGCCGCGCGGCGGAAGGCCGCGCCTGTGGCGCCTCCCGTTCCACATCCGCTTCCGTCTGCGGTGCCGCCTGCCGTCCCCACAGGAACGCCACGAGGCCGCACACAAGCGCCACCCCCGCAATCCAACCGAACACGCTTTTCAGATTCTTCTTCATCGCAGAGATTATAGCACAACCTCTCCTTCTCGACCGCCTCAAGAACGGGAAACGGACATTGCCCGGCGGCCGCGGAAGTCGTCCACGAGACCGCGCAGCGTGGTACGGTCGCCCACGGCCATGATGCCGAAGTAGACACATGCTCCGGAAACGACGAAGACGGCCATCGACAGGACCGCCCCCGCCGTTCCGCCCGCGCCGAGGTCCGCAAGCACGCGCTTGAGCGCCACGAGCACGCCCGCCATCACCGCGCTCGCGAAGAGCATCGCCCCCACCGGCCGCACGAGGTGCGCCCATCCGAGCGGGCCGTTCCGCCGACGCGCCAGGGCGGCAAGCCACGCGCAGGAGATTCCCGAACAGGCAACCGTCGACGCCGCAAGCCCCACGTGCCGCCACTCGACGGGAAGGCCGAAGACGGCGGCGACATTCAGGGTCGCGTTGAGGAAGACCATCCGCACCGCGACCTTGAGCGGCGTCTTGAGATCCTTCTGTGCCTGGAACCACGGCGTGAGCGTCTTCTGCGCACAGAAGAAGGCGAGCCCGAGCGAATAGCACGCGACGGCGCGCGCAACGCGCACGACGGCCACGTCGTCGAAGCGCCCGCCGTGGTAGACGAGACGCGTCAGCTCGGGGGCGAGGACGACGAGGCCGACGGCGGCGGGCACGACGACGAGGAGCATGTTGCGCATCGACGAGACGAACGCGGCACGCGCGCCGTCGAGGTCGTTCCGCGCGAAAAAGCCCGCGAAGGTCGGCAGCAGCACCGTCCCGAACGCCGTGCCGACGATGCCGAGGGGAAGCTCCATCAGGCGGTCCGCATAGCCGATCGCGCCCGCCGCCCACTCGTTGGCCTTAAGGGCGAGCGCCTGGTCGAGCATGTAGTTGACCTGCACCGCGCCCGCCCCCACGCAGCCGATTGCCATGTTGCGCCAGACGAGCCGCACGTTCGCGTCGCGCCATCCCCTGAACGACGGCCACGGCGAGATGCCCTTCTTCGCCATCGCCCGCAGCATGAACGCCATCTGGAGGAAGCCCGCGAAGAGGATCGCGCCGCAGAGGACGACGACGCGGCGCCGGACGGCAAGCGGCGTTCCCGCAAAACCGCCCGCGCCGTCCGTCGTGAAGCACATGAGGAAGACGAGCGCGGCAATCCAGACGACGTTGAGGATGCTCGGCATGAGGGCCGCCGCCGCGAAACGCCCGAAGGCGTTCAGCACGCCCATCCCGAACGCGGCCGCGCAGATGAAGAGCATGTAGGGGATGAGGATGCGCGCATAGTCGAGCGTCTGCCCCCATTTGCCCGAGTGATCGAGCCCCGCCCAGAAGGCGCCGCCGATGAGGCACCACGCCAGGACGACACCCGCCGCGAGCATGAGGAGGCTCATCGTCATCACGGCGCGGGCGAGGCGCGCGGCGCGCGCATGCGTCGCATCCGCCTCCAGCTCGCCCTTGAAGACGGGCACGAACGCCGCCGTGAGCGCGCCCTCGCCAAACATGCGCCGCGCCATGTTGGGGAGGGCGAACGCGACGGCGAACGCGCTCTGCTCCACGCCCGCGCCGATGAGGCGGCTCTGGAACATTTCGCGCACGAGCCCGAGCATGCGCGAGAGGGCCGTGAGAACCGCCACGACGGCGGTATTTCTAAGAATGCTTCGGCTTGACATTGCAGACGTGGTCCACGGCGGCGGCGAAGTTCTCCGCGCCCTTGAGGATTTCGATGTCGACGCGCAGGTAGTAGCACGGCACGGGGGTGGTCTCGAAGCGCGGGAAGCGCACGGCGTCCTTCTCCGTCGTGATGAGCGCGTCCGCATGGAGGTCGGCCGTCTTGTTGAGCGCGTAGAGGATCTCGGAGGAATCGTAGCGGTGGTGGTCCGCATAGCGCTCGCACCAGATCACCTTCGCGCCGAGGCGGCGGAGGGAGTCCTCGAAGCCCTGCGGCACGGCGATGCCGGAGAGCGTGGTGAGCGTCTTGCCTTTCAGCCACGAAAGCGGCAGCTCCTCGCGGCTCCACACGTCCTTCAGGAGGCGCGGCGCGTGGCGGCACTCGATGATCTCGGCCTTCCGGTTGTATTCTCGGATCTGCCTGACGACGTTCTCCGTGCGGCCGTCCGACTTCGTGATGAAGATGACGTCCGCGCGGGCGATGTGGCCCGCCGGTTCGCGCAGCACGCCACGCGGCAGCATGTGGCCGTTCCCGAAGGGGTTCGTCTTGTCGACGAGCACGACCTCGTGCGAGTGTTTGAGGCGCTGGTACTGGAAACCATCGTCGAGGATGAGCGTGTCGCATCCGAAGCGCGAGATCGCGTAGCGTCCCGCCTTCACGCGGTTGCGGTCCACCACCACGCACACGCCCGGCAGGTTGGAGGCGAGCATGTAGGGCTCGTCGCCGCCCGTCGCGGCGTCGAGCCGGATGCGCCTCCCATCCGAGACGACAAGCGGCGGCTCGATCACGGCCGAGAACATCCGCTGCCACCACGGCTTCTCCTTGCGGCGGTAACCGCGCGAGAGGATCGCCACCTTGCGGCCCGCGGCCGTGAGTTCGCGCGCGAACTTCTCCGTGACGGGCGTCTTGCCCGTGCCGCCCGCCGTCACGTTTCCGATCGAGATGACCTGGCAGCCGAGCGGGAAGCGGCGGAGCACGCCGACGCGGTAGAAGAAGTAGCGCACCGCGACGACGGCGCGGAACACGCACGAGACGCCGGTGAGGAGCCCGAGGACCATCCGCATCCCCGTGGGCTGGTTCTGGTCCGCCCCCGGCTGCTGGATGACCTTCACGAGCGCGTGTTCAAGCCGCTCGACGTAGCTGACCTTCTGCTTCTGCAATTCAATTTTCCATTCTTTCCTTCGTGATCGTCCAGTATAGCACATTCCCACGTACGACGCGCCTAACGACCGAACGTCCCCTCACGACCTGAAAAGGAACCATTTCCAGGCGGGGACGACGCGGATGCCGTCCTCCTCATATTCCTCGTCCCACGTGACAACGGTACAGTCCGCCACGCCGGTTTCACGCCGTGCTTCCAGAAGCGCGGAAAACTCACGCGATTTCGTTTCCCTCCGCGCCATTTCATAAGAGACCTGGATCAACCGACGGGCCTTCGTCGTCCGATCCGTCACGAGGAAATCCACTTCCTCTCCCCTCCCCGTGTTGTAGTATTCGATCTTGTTGAACCCGCGCCGCAGGTTCATGAACACGGCATTCTCAAGGACAAAACCCTTCTCGGCGTCGTTCTGGGCCTTCAGCGCACCAATCATGCCCGTATCGACGAGATAGTACTTGTCGGGATTCGTCCGGCGGACGGCCAGCGAATCCGTACGCAACGACACCGGGTAGGCGAAATAGGCATCGGCATAGTAGGCAAGGTAATCGCCCAGCATCTCTCGGTCATGCGGAAGGGACAGCTGCTTGAGGACGTTGGCCATCGCGCGAACGGAAACCTTCCGTCCGAAATTCTGCAGAAGATACTGAAGCACATACTTCAGCGACTGCACGCTCCCGACCTCGTGGCGTTCCAGAATGTCCCGATAGACGACGGCATCCACATACCCCTGCAACAACATGATGCGGGTCGTCGTGTCCAATCCCTGCACGTCGGGGAAGCCCCCGCATACCATGTAGTCCGCAAACGCCTTCCTCAGCTTCCCACGGACACGGGGCGCATCGACGAGCGAAGGCATCTCCCGGAAAATGCCGTTGTAGGACAGGTATTCGGCAAAGGAAAGCGGAAAGATCTCGACCTCGACGGAACGCCCCCGCATCTCCGTGGCGATATCCGCCGACAGCATCCTGGAGGACGACCCCGTCACGCAGAGCTGAACGCGGTGTGAATCGACCAGCCGTCGCGCAAAGCGTTCCCACCCGAGCACGTCCTGCAGTTCGTCTAGAAAGTAGTAGCAAAGCTGACCCGCGGCCTCCGGAAACATCTCAGCATGGAGGTCAACGAGCAGATGCAGGTTCTCGGACGAAAGCGCGGACAGGCGATCGTCATCAAAATTCACATGGACCAGACGCTCAAGCGGAATCCCTTGTGCAAGAAGTTCCTGCATCCGCAGATAGGTAAAGTAGGTCTTCCCCGTCCGCCGCATGCCCTTGATGATCGTCGCATTGTTCCGAATCTCCGGGAACCGCCCAGCCCGTCCGATCATGTCATGCGGAACGCCATCTGCATAAAATTGCGACATGACTTCACGTAATTGCTCTTTCATGACGAATCCTTTCCCTTGTGTGCGTGTAGCATACCACAGGCCCTTTCGTTCCGTCAACTGAATTGGCCGAAATTTTAAGCCAATTCCATGACGGATTGGCCGGTATTTCATGCCAATTTACATTCCGCCTTTTCACGGCGGCGACAGACGGCTTTGAGGTCTCCCCGAAGCCGCGATCTGCCCGCCGCTACTTGCCCACGCAGAAACGGCTGAAGAGGGCGTCGAGCAGATCGTCCGAGTAGACCTTGCCGAGCATCCGGCCCAGCGCCTCGGCCGCGCCGCGCAGTTCGTTCGCCGCGACCACCCAGTCCGTGCCCGCGAGCGCATCGTCCGCACGCGCCAGCGCCGCCTGCGCGGCGAGGAGACATTCCTTCTGCCGCGTCGTCACGTCCGCCCCCGTCTCCTCCGCGCTCTTCGCCGCCCTCTCCGCCAGCCGCGCCGCAATCGCCGTGCGCAGTTCGGGCAGCCCCTCGCCCGTGACGGCGGAGACGCGCACGCCCCCCCGTGGCGCGGACCCGTCCGGGACCTGGTCGCACTTCGACCAGACGCGCAGTTCCGTTCCGCCCCCGGCGACGGACTGCCCGTCCACCGCGTCCGCGCAGGGCACAAGCCGCAGGACGAGGTCGGCCGCGTCGATGAGCGCCGTCGCGCGCGCCACGCCCTCGGCCTCGACGGCATCGGACGCGGCGCGCAGGCCCGCCGTGTCGATGAGCCGCACGGGCCAGCCGCCGATCTCCACCCACTCCTCGATGGCGTCCCGCGTCGTACCCGCCGCCTCGGAGACAATCGCCCGCCGCGTCCCCAGCAGCGCGTTCAGGAGCGAACTCTTGCCCGCGTTCGGCGCCCCGGCGAGGACGACGCGCGCCCCCTCCCGGAGGATGCGGCCCTCGCGCGCCGTCGAGAGTTTCCGTTCCACGGCGGCGCGCAGGCCGCCGAGCGCGGCGCGCAGCGTGTCCGCGAAGTCGGGCGGCAGTTCCTCCTCGCTGAAGTCGAGCGCGTGTTCGAGCCGGGAGGAGACATCGAGCGCCGCCGCATACAGCGCCTCCAGGGCCCGCGAGGCC
>URIT01000156.1 GCA_900547945.1 uncultured bacterium | reverse complement strand
GCGCCTCGCGCCGGCGCTGAAGGACCCGGTGGCGCGGCTTGAACGGCGCGTGCAGCGCGCGGAGCTGGGGCTCGTGCCGGCGATGCGCAGCGCCGTGCAGCGGGCGGACGCGGCGGTGGGGCGGCTCGACGCGAAGCTCGGTCTGCTCAACCCCTACGCGGTGCTGAAGCGGGGGTATTCGATCACGACGGACGCGCAGGGGCGGGTCGTGCGCGCGGCGGCGGAGGTGAGGGCGGGTGACCGCCTGACGACGCGCCTCGGCGAGGGGACCGTGGAGTCGGTGGCCGTGTGAGGGGGCGGAGCGGCGTGAGGACGTTTCTGAGGAACATCTGGGATCGGCTGACGGGGCGGCGGCGTCCGCTCGGGTTCACGGCGGCCACGGCGACGGACCGTGGGCTCGTCCGCGCCGAGAACCAGGATGCGTTCGTCTGCGCCGAGGCGGCGGGTTTCTTCTGCGTGGCGGACGGGATGGGCGGTGGCGAGGGCGGTGCGCTCGCGAGCCGCTGGACGTGCGACGCGCTTGCCGCGGTGTGGGCGGACACGGAGGGGCAGCCGCTCGCGGCGCGCGAGACGCGCCTCGGCGAAGCCCTCCAGTCGGTGAACGGTCGCATCCGCGCCCACGCCCGGCAGCAGGGCTACCGGGTGATGGGCACGACCGTGGCCGCCCTCCTCCGCGCGCCGGAGGAGGGCGCGCGGGCGCGGATCTTCCACGTCGGCGACACGCGCATCTACCGCCTCCGGCACGGACGCCTCGACGCGCTCACGCGCGACCACACGGTGGGCAGCGAACTTGGCGCGGCGATGGCCACCGCGCGCCTCGACCAGGCGAAGGCCCTCCAGGCGCGCAGCAACCCGCTCACGCACGTCCTCACGCGCGCGGTGGGGACGGAGCTGCGCGCCCGCCCGGAGTGGAAGACGGTGGACCTCCAGCGCGGCGACCGCTTCCTGATCTGCTCGGACGGCGTCCACGACATGCTTTCGGACGCGGACCTCGCGGTGCTCCTGAAGGGGGCGTCTTCGCCCCGGGTCGCGGTCGCCCGCATCGAGGCGTCTGTGCGCCACGCCGGAGCCGGCGACAACTACACGCTCGTCTGCGCCGACGCCGTGTGCCGGTCGCGTCCGGCCCGGACGCGACTGGCTAAAACCTAGAACCTAAAACCTAGAACCTAAAACCTAACACCTAATATTTGCTATACTGGGCGGCGTGAAAAAGGACAATCTCCTCAAACTGTTCCTGGCGAGCGGTTTCTTCCTCGGCCTGGCCCCCGTGGTGCCGGGTTCCTTCGGCGCCCTCGTGGGGCTCGCCTGGCATGGGCTCGCGCTGGGGCTCGGCTGGGGCGAGTCGGCCATCCGTTTCTGGTGCCTGTGCGGCGTTTTCCTGTTCGCGGGGCTCCACTACCGGCTCACGCCGTGGGCACAGGCGCATTGGCATGATTTCGACCCGAAGCACTTCGTGCTGGACGAGGTGGTGGGGTATCTCTGCGTGCCGCTCTTCTGGGTGCTGCCCGCCCGCCCCGAGGCGCCGATGTGGGCGTATGCGCTCGGGGGCTTTGTCGTCTTCCGCATCCTGGACGCAATCAAGCTGCCGGTCGCGCGCTACATCGACCGCAACATCCACACGGCGCACGGCGTCCTCTTCGACGACGTCGTCTCGGCCGCCTACACGGCGGCGCTCGTCTCGGGTTTCGCGTGGATGGTGGAGGGATGATTAAGTGGTTAAGTAGTTAAGTAGTTAAGTGGTTAAGTGATTAAGTGGTTACGTGGTTACGTGGTTAAGTAGTTAAGTGGTTTAAGTGGTTAAGTTTTCCGGTGTGGAACGCAGATGCTGCGCCTGCGTTACGGGAATCCTGTGGATTGGAGGTGAGCCATGAAGAAGACGAAAGGGTGGGTGTGGTGCGGGTGCGTGGTGCTGGCGGGATGGTGCGCGGGTGAGACGGTGTTCCGGCGGCCGCTGGAGCGGGTGGCGTCGATGGATCCGCTGCGGGCGGCGAGCGTCTGCGAGGCGCGTGCCGTGTCGCTCGTCTACGAGCCGCTGCTCGAAGTGGACTACTTCGCGCGTCCGTACCGCCTGAAGGGCGGGCTCTGCGACCTGCCCGGGGTGTCGACGAACGGGCTCGTGTACACGTTCCGCATCCGCGAGGGGGCGCGCTTCCAGCCGGATGCGTGCTTCCCGGGCGGAGAGGGGCGGCCCGTCGTCGCCGGGGATGTCGTCTATTCGCTCAACCGGCTCGCCGACAAGGCGAATGCGTCGAGCGGACTCTGGACGATGGAGGCCGTGGCGCGCGTCGAGGCCGTCGATCCGCGCACGGTGCGCATCACGCTCAAGCGTCCGCTGCACGTCTTCCCGTGGCTGATGGCGATGGCGTACGCGGCGGTGGTGCCGCACGAGGCGGTGGTGCGCTACGGGGTGAAGTTCGGCGGCGTCGCGGTGGGGTCGGGTCCGTACCGGCTCGCCGAATGGTGGCGCAACCACCGGATGCGCTTCCGCCGCGACCCGACGTGGCGGGGATGGCGCGAGATCAAGACGACGCCCTACGACGAGATCGACTACTTCGTGGTGGACGACGTGTCGACGCAGTGGCTCATGTTCCTCTCCCGCGAAGTCGACTTCCTCGGGGAGGTCTCGCACGACAACTGGGACGCGGTGGTGGGGCCCGACGGCAGGCTTGCGGGCGACCTGGAATCGCGCGGCATCCACCTGCACGGCGCGCCCACGATGACGGTGATGTACGTGGGGATCAACATGAACGACCCCGTGCTGGGTCCGAACCGGAAGCTGCGCCAGGCGCTCAACTGCGCGTTCGACGCGCCGGCGTGGAAGCGCTTCCTCAACAACCGCGTCGAGCCGAGCGACGGCCCCGTGCCGCCGGGCGTGGAGGGGCGGCTGGAGACGCCGTTCGCCTACGCCTTCGACGTGGAGAAGGCGAAGCGCCTCCTCGCCGAGGCGGGCTATGCGGGGGGGATCGATCCGAAGACGGGCCGCCGCCTTGAGATCTCCCTCACGATCGGCCGTGCGAACCAGACGGCGCGCGAGGAGGCGGAGCTGATGCAGAGCTTCTACAACCGCATCGGCGTGCGGCTCGAACCGCGCTACATGACGTGGAACGCCTACCTTGACGCGGTGAACAAGGGCGACGTGACGCTCTTCATGCTCGGCTGGATCGGCGACTACCCGGACGCCGAGAACTTTCTGCAGCTCTTCCACTCGAAGAACGTCTCGCCGGGGGCGAACCACGGCAACTACCGCAACCCCGCGTTCGACCGCCTCTACGACGCGGCGATGGCGACGGCGGACCCTGCGGCGCGCGTCGCGCTCTGGCGGCAGGCGCAGGAGGTCGTGCGCGAGGACTGTCCGTGGATCTTCCTCCACTTCCCCAAGGCCTACGCGCTCTCCTGGGACCACGTGGGCAACTACCGCCCGACGGACTTCCCCTACGGCACGGAAAAGCACCTCTTCAGGAAAGATTAAGTCGCCGCTTCGCGGCTTTAAGTGGTTAAGTCGTTAAGTTGCCGCTTCGCGGCTTTAAATTGTGCTTCGCATCCGGGGCGTGTGGTCTAGGGCGTGTACGGGAGGGACGCGCTTGTCGCGTCCGGGCTCTGCGCGCGAAGGACCCGCGCCGGTCGTGCGGACGCGACAAGCGCGTCCCTCCCGTGTGCTGGACCAGCCCGGAGGGACATTTAAAGCCGCGAAGCGGCGACTTAACCACTTAAAGGCCGAAGGCCGATTTAACCATTCGCTCGCCGAAAGGCGGCGAGCGAATGGACAACCGCCCCCGTATCTGATAAACTTTTCCGCATCGGTTTTCAAGAAAGGATATCAACAAAATGAAGAAGCTCATGTTCGTCGGCGCGGTTGCGCTCTGCGCCTCCGCGCTGTTCGCCGAGAAGGTTGCCATCAAGTTCGAGCTGCCCGCGCCCCATTCGAGCGGCACGCCGAAGGAGATCAAGAGCGACAACCTCGAACCCGACCGCGGCCCCGGCAAGCTGCGCGCGCCGATCATGGTGGAGCCCGAGTACGCGAAGAAGCTCACGACGGAGGACACCAAGGTGACGACGAGCGAGGAGGCCGTGACGGGCGACAACGAGTACGTCGTCGACGGCGACAAGACGCCGGACGCCACCGCGATGCTCCAGCTCCCCGGCGGCCTCCAGTGGGTGCAGCTCGACCTCGGCGCCGAGCACGTGATCAGCGCCATCTGCGTGTGGCACGACCAGGGCGACGAGCGCGTCTACAAGGACGTGATCATGCAGATCTCCAATGACGCGAACTTCGTGGACGGCGTGACGACGGTCTTCAACAACGACCACGACAACTCCGCCAAGCTCGGTAAGGGCACGGACAAGGAATACCGCGAGCGCAACGACGGCCGCCCCGTCGACGCCAAGCTCACGAAGGGCCGCTACGTGCGCGTCTACTCGAACGGCTCCACGAGCGAGCCCGTGAACAACTACATCGAGATCGAAGTGTTCGGCAAGTGAGCCGGATCTCCGAGATCGCATTGGCGTTCCTGGGGCGCGGCGGCAAGCGATTGCGGCCGCGCCTTTGTCGCAGGGTCTTCGAGATCTGCGGCGGCACCGGCGCGATCGATCCCGTGTGCGACGCCGTGGAGTGCTTCCACAAGGCGTCGCTCATCCACGACGACATCCAGGACGGCGACGAGGAGCGGTACGGACGCCCGACGACCTGGAAGGAACACGGCGTGGGCGTGGCGATCGCGGCGGGGGACTGGCTCGTCGCGCACGGCTACCGGCTGATCGTGAAGAGCGGGTTCCCGTCCGCCGCGTCGATGCTGGAGGCCGTGGTGGAGAGCCACATGCGGCTCTGCGAAGGACAGGGCGACGACCTGCTGGCGCCGGGGGCGAACCCCCTTGCGTCCGACCAGGCGTTCGACCGCGCGGGCTACCTTTCGACGTGCGCGCGGAAGACGGGCGAAGCCTTTGCGCTCGCCGCCCAGCTGGGCGCGCGCGCGGCCGGGGCGGACGACGCGCCCTACCGGCGCTTCGGGCTGGCCTACGGCATCCTCTTCCAGATCGACGACGACCTTGCGGACGGGGCGTCGTCGCCCGAACTGCTCCGCCTGCGCGCGGCGTATGGACAGCGCCTTGCCGACGACCCCGTGGCGTGCCGGGTGGGTCTCTCGCGCTTGGGATAAAATGAATAAAAATCGCACAATTGCCGTAAAAATGACAATTGTGCCCCCCCCCCCTCAAAGAAGTCCATTTTCTCCTTGCATCGGGGAGCGGCTTTTTGGCATACTGACCTTGCTGTAGGTTCCCTTTTGTGGGGCGCTGATGCGGGGATTGCCCGGTCGCGTGGCTGGATCCGTGGGCGTCGCACGGAGGGGTTGTTCACAGGAGACTGCGAGATGGACACGTTGTTGAAGGAGACCGTTGCAAACCCCGGACGCGACAAGCGCGTCCCTCCCGTATCGTTCCTCAGAAGGTTGGCGGGAGGGACGCGCTTGTCGCGTCCGCATCGCTTCCGGGGCTTGGCGGGCGTCGTCTGCGCGGCACTGGCGGGCATGGCGTTGGCGGCCGAGCGGACGCCGGACGGCCTTGGGCTCGTCGACGCCCTGACGGGGACGCCCGTCTCGGGCGACCCCTGGCCGTTCCGCTGGTCGCCGGCGGCGCTGTCGGGCGGCAATGCGGGCGGCACCTCGGGGGACGCGATCGCGCGCACGCTCCCAAACACGTGGGCGCCCGAGTGCGTCTACCAGCTGGAGCGCTATGGCTCGACGATGACGGCGACGTTCACGAACCTCGTGCCGGGAGCGTCCTACACGCTTGAACTCCACCTGACGGAGAACTACTACGGCGGCTCAAACGGTTCGGGCGGCGTCGGCAGCCGCGTCTGGCACGTCGCCGCGAACGGGATGACGCTTGGAACGAACATCGACATCTTCGAGGAGGCGGGCGGTGCCTACAAGGCCCTCTGCAAGCAGTATCCGAAGGTGACGGCGGACGCGGCGGGCCGGATTGCCGTCACCTTCACGACGAAGACGGACAACGCGCACTTTTCGGGCCTCGCGCTCTTCGGCGCGGCCGCGCCGTCCGCGCTCGCGCTGACGTGCGAACATCTCCAGGGCACGTTCGACCTCGCCTTCTCCTGGCCGGCCTCGACCGACGTCCACCGCTACTACCTGGAATGCGCCGACGCGGCGGAGGGCCCCTGGACGGGCGTGCAGACGCTGACGCCGGAGGCGACGTCCATCACGCTCACGAACGCCTACGACCCCTCCAAGGCGGTTGCCTACCGCCTCGTCGCCTCGAACGGCGTCGGCACGGTCGTCTCGGACGTCGTCTCGTTCGCGCCGCCGGCGGGGACGGGCCGTGGGACGCGCGGCGAGACGATCGCCTCCGACGCGACGGCGTTCTGGCGGCTCGGCACGGTGGTGGCGGACAGCGCACCCGCAAACGCCCTTGCCGCCGACGACGTGTCGGCCCTCGGCTACGTCCTCGACGTGGACGCCTTCTCGCCGCTCGCGCTTGCGGCGGGGCAGACGTTCCGCGTGGGGACGCTCGGCGTGGGCGCGGCGGGCGGCACGCTCGCCGTGACG
>URIT01000155.1 GCA_900547945.1 uncultured bacterium | reverse complement strand
ACGACCCTAATCCTCAATTCGGCTGGTGGGCTGCGCAACCCACTAACCCATTACATTTGTCTGATGACACGAGAAGGAGCGATTTGCTACACTATGCACGCAATGGACGCACTGAGCCGCCTGACATCCGAAATTTCCGTTTTGCGCGAAATCGCCTCCGTCGTCGCACGTGAGCGCAACGTGCGTAAGCTTCTGGAGGAGGTCATTGTCATCCTTGAGCGCAGCATGGGCATGCTGCGCGGCAACTTCACCCTTCTGGAGGGGGATGAGCTGCGGATTGTCGCCTCCTCGCGGAAGCTCAACGTGGAGGAGCGTGCGCTGGGGCGGTATCACATCGGCGAGGGTATCACGGGGCTTGTCGCGAAGACGGGGCGTTCGGAGGTCGTGTGCGACGTGCGCAAGGACCGCCGGTTCCTGAACCGCACGCAGAGCCGCACGATCAACGAGGCGCTGTCGTTCGTGTGCGTGCCGCTGCTGCACCGGGGGCAGATCATCGGCACGATGTCGGCGGACCGCGAGATGACGGGCGACACGGGATCGCTCGCGCGGGACGTCGCGCTCCTGGAGATCATCGCGAACCTCGTCGCCGAGGCGGCGTTCGTGTGCCGGGCGGAGGATGCCGAGCAGGCGGCCCTCGTGCAGGAGAACCAGCGGCTGCGGGACATCATCTCGGAGACGCCGGGGCGGCTGATCGGGAACTGTCCGGAGATGCGCGGTGTCTACGAACAGATCCGCCAGGTGGCGCCGAGCGGGGCGACCGTGCTCATCCGGGGCGAGAGCGGCACGGGCAAGGAGCTCGTCGCGCAGGCGATCCAGAGCCTGTCGCAGCGCAAGGACCGTCCGTTCGTCGTCCTCAACTGCGCGGCGCTCCCCGAGGCGCTCGTCGAGTCGGAGCTCTTTGGCCACGAGAAGGGGGCGTTCACGGACGCGCGCGAGCGCCGGATCGGCCGCGCGGAGGCAGCGAACGGCGGCACGCTCTTCCTCGACGAGATCGGCGACCTCTCGATCCCCGTGCAGGTGAAGCTGCTGCGCTTCCTCCAGGAGCGCACCTTCTCGCGCGTCGGTTCGAACGAGACGCTGACGAGCGACGTGCGCTTCATCGCGGCGACGAGCCGCAACCTCGAAGACCTCATGGCGAAGAAGCTCTTCCGCGAAGACCTCTACTACCGCCTCTCCGTCTTCCCGATCTCCCTGCCGCGCCTTGCGGACCGCGCGGACGACGTGCTTCTCCTCGCGCAGCACTTCCTCACGAAGATGAGCGTGAAGTACGAGAAGAACGTCACGCAGTTTTCGGTGCCCGCGATGAACATGCTGCAGGCGTATGCGTGGCCGGGGAACGTACGCGAGCTGGAGAACTGCATCGAGCGCGCCGTCCTCACGGCGAAGGACGACTGCATCCACAGCTACAACCTGCCGGCGGCGCTTCAGGCCGAGGAGTTCGCCGAGGATCCCTTCCGGGGCAACACGACGCTCACGCTCGACGAGCAGCTGGAGGCGTTCGAGCGGCGCGTGCTGGAGGAGGCGCTGCGCCGCAACGGCGGCAACCACAGCGCGGCGGCGCGGGAGCTGGGGATTTCGCCCCGGATGATGAGCTACCGGCTCGGACGGGTCGGTTCGGCGTCCTTCAAGAACCGGGGGCGGGGCACGGCGGCGGATGTTTGACCCGGCGCAGTTCGACGTGGCGGCGTGGGGCGAGGCCGTGCGGTATCTCGCCGAGGTGCCCTACGACGTGGCGCGTCCGCGCCTCTACACGGCGCACGAGCTCTTCGACGCCCGGAACCCGGCGAACCCCGCGGACTGCCTCGACGCGCGCGTGGCGCGGCACGTCGCCGCGACGGGCGCGAACTATCCGGAGGCGGTGGAGATGTGGGCGCGCGCCCTCCACGACCACCACATCCGCAAGGCGATGTACGCCTTCCTCGGCGGCTTCGACCGCGCCGCCGTGGTGGGCGTGATGGGCGGCCACGCCCTGCTGCGGACCGATGCCGACTATCGGCGTGTCGTCACGCTCGCGCAGCGCCTGACCGAGCGGGGACGGCTCATGATCGGCGGCGGCGGCCCCGGCGCGATGGAGGCGACGCACCTCGGCGCCTGGCTCGCGGGACGCGGGCCGGCGGACGTGGACGCGGCCCTTGTGCGCCTCGCGCAGGTTCCCGGCCACGGGGGCGCGGACTGGCTCGCCTCGGCCTTCGACGTGCGCGCGCGCTTCCCGCGCGTGGGAAACGCCGTCAGCCTCGCGGTGCCGACCTGGCACTTCCCCGACGAACCCTCCACGCCGTTCGCGACCCACATTGCCAAGTTCTTCGAGAACAGCATCCGCGAGGACGTGCTGCTCAGCGAGGCGTACGGCGGCATCGTCTTCATGCCCGGCGGGGCCGGCACCTTCCAGGAAGTCTTTCAGGAGGCGATGCAGAACCACTACCTCACGCGGGGCTGCGCGAGCCCGATGGTGTTCGTGGGGCGGCGTTTCTGGACGGAGGAGGTGCCCGTCTACCCGCTCCTGGCGCGCCTGGTTGCGACGGGGCGCTACCGGAACCTCGCGCTTTCCCTCGTGGAGGGTGTGGACGGGGCGCTGGCGGCGCTCGGGGTCTGATGCCCCGCGTTTCGGCTTGTTTTCCGCCCCGGTTTCGCGTATACTACCACCCATCTTTCTTTCAGCGGCCCGAATGTGTTTCGGTCCGTCCATCTGACCAAGGAGCAGCAAACATGAAGAAGTACGTATGCCCGATTTGCGGCTATGTCCATGAAGGCGACAATCCCCCCGAAAAGTGCCCGCAGTGCGGCTGCCCCGGCGCGAAGTTCATCGTGAAGGAGGCCGCCGGCAAGATGGCGTGGGCGTGCGAGCACGAGGTCGGCGCGGCGAAGGGCCTCGACGCGGAGGTCGTGAAGGGCCTCGAAATGAACTTCCAGGGCGAATGCACGGAAGTGGGCATGTACCTCGCGATGAGCCGCCAGGCCGAGCGCGAAGGCTACCCGGAGGTCGCCGAGGCGTACAAGCGCTATGCGTTCGAGGAGGCGGAGCATGCGGCGAAGTTCGCGGAGCTGCTGGGCGACGTGCTCACGACGTCCACGAAGAAGAACCTCGAACTGCGCGCGGCGGCCGAGCAGGGCGCGTGCGCGGGCAAGCTCGAACTCGCCAAGCGCGCGAAGGCGCTCGGCTACGACGCCGTCCACGACACGGTCCACGAGATGGCCAAGGACGAGGCCCGCCACGGCGCCGGCTTCGAAGGCCTGCTCAAGCGCCATTTCGCCTGATTTGAACGTCAACCAAGAAGGAAAGCAAAATGGTATACTCGACCGAAATCCAGCACCAGTGCCCGTTGGCCAAGGGGTGCAACCACGGTCCTGCCCCGATCCCGGAAGAGGGTAAGTGGGTCCAGGCGAAGGAAATCAAGGACATCAGCGGCTACACGCACGGCGTGGGCTGGTGCGCGCCGCAGCAGGGCGCCTGCAAGCTCTCGCTGAACGTCAAGGACGGCGTGATCGAGGAGGCGCTCGTGGAGACGATCGGCTGCTCGGGCATGACGCACTCCGCCGCGATGGCCTCCGAGATCCTCGTCGGCAAGACGATCCTCGAAGCACTCAACACCGACCTCGTGTGCGACGCGATCAACACGGCGATGCGCGAACTTTTCCTCCAGATCGTCTACGGGCGCACGCAGTCGGCGTTCTCCGAGGGCGGCCTCGTGATCGGCGCGGGCCTCGAAGACCTCGGCAAGGGGCTTCGTTCGATGGTCGGCACGATGTACGCGACGAAGGCGAAGGGCCCCCGCTACCTCGAAATGACCGAGGGCTACTGCACGCGCATGGCGCTCGACGAACACGACGAGGTGATCGGCTACGAGTTCGTGTCGTTCGGCAAGATGACGGACTTCATCAAGAAGGGCATGTCCCCGAACGAGGCGTGGGAGAAGGCGAAGGGCCACTACGGCCGTTTCGACGGTGCCGCCAAGTACATCGACCCGCGCAAGGAATAAGGAAGGAACCACACAATGGCACAGTTTGAAGGTTACGAGCGGCGCGAGGCCAAGATCCTCGCCACTCTCAAGGAATTCGGCATCCCGTCCATCGACGCGTGCAAGGAGATCTGCGACAAGGCGGGCATCGACCCCTACAAGATCGTGGAGGAAACCCAGCCGATCTGCTTCGAGAACGCCAAGTGGGCCTACACGGTCGGCGCGGCGATCGCGGTCAAGAAGGGCTGCGTGAAGGCGAAGGACGCCGCCGCCGCGATCGGCATCGGCCTCCAGGCGTTTTGCGTGCCGGGCTCGGTCGCCGAGAACCGCAAGGTCGGCCTCGGCCACGGCAACCTCGGCGCGATGCTGCTCGACGACGCGACGGAATGCTTCTGCTTCCTCGCCGGCCACGAGAGCTTCGCCGCCGCCGAGGGCGCGATCAAGATCGCGCTCAACGCGAACAAGGTGCGTGGCACGAACCTCCGCGTCATCCTGAACGGCCTCGGCAAGGACGCCGCCTACATCATCTCGCGCATCAACGGCTTCACCTACGTGAAGACCGAATTCGACAATGCGCGCGAGCAGGTGAAGATCGTCTCGGAGAAGGCGTTCTCCGACGGACCGCGCGCGGCCGTGCGGTGCTACGGTGCGGACAACGTGCCGGAGGGCGTCGAGATCATGAAGCTGGAGAACGTGGGCGTCTCCATCACGGGCAACTCCACGAACCCGACGCGCTTCCAGCATCCCGTCGCGGGCACCTACAAGAAGTGGTGCGTCGAGAACGGCAAGAAGTACTTCTCCGTCGCCTCGGGCGGCGGCACGGGCCGTACGCTCCATCCGGACAACATGGCCGCCGGCCCGTCCAGCTACGGCATGACGGACACGATGGGCCGCATGCACTCCGACGCGCAGTTCGCGGGCTCCTCGTCCGTGCCGGCGCACGTCGAGATGATGGGCCTCATCGGCATGGGCAACAACCCGATGGTCGGCGCGACCGTCGCGGTGGCCGTGGCCGTCGAGGAAGCCATGAAGAAGGCCTAGGTTCCGTTGGGGCAAGGCTTGAGGGGAACCCCGGCCGTCGTGGTCGGGGTTCCTTTCTTCAAGAGAGGCTTTTGAGGGAGCTTGGGCTGGGAACCGCGAGGGGAACGGTGCCGGCATGGAGGAGAAACGCATGAGCACGAACGGTCCGACCGACGGGACGTCCCGTCGGTGGAAGCCGCCGAGGATTGTTGTGCGGCATGGACAGGTCGAACGCTTTCTGCACGCGCGTCGGCGGACGGGCCGTTTGCGCGATTGGCTTCCCTTGGGGTTGATTGTGGGCTCCGTGCTGTCCGTTCTCGTCGTACGGGGAGGCCCCTGGCTTGTACGGCAGATGCCGCCGTCTGTCCGCCAAATGGGCGTGGAGGCGGCACAGCGGCTTCGCGCGCCGGTACACGGTGCGGCGGCGCGTCCGCCGAAGACGCCCGAACGGCAGAAGGAGGCGTTCGGCTACGCGCAGGCGCTTCCCGAGGCCGTCGCGCAGCCTCCCGCGCAGATTGCGGAACCGTGTGCCCGGCATGTCCCCCGGCCGGATCCTGCATGCCCCCCGCCCGAAAGCTGCGGCGTGCAGGTGGCCGATCCCGACCATGCGACGTGGTGCATGCTCACGCACGAGGCGGAAATCCGCCACATCGACGGCGATGTGTGGAAGACCCTGCCGGGCGGGACGTATTTCATCGTGGAACGGCGGATGCGCGACCGCACGGGACGGCTCGTCCTGTCGGGGTACATCCCGCCGAAGAACCTGCTGGTGCGGCTGCCCCTGCTCCTGCCCGTGGAGGACGTGAAGGCTTTCTCGGGATCTCCCGAGAGCCTGTCACCCCGCCAATTGGAGGCTCTGCGGCGTTTCTATGAATGTGCCGGCGAAATCGAGCGTCTGCGCACGGCGCTCGTCCGCGCGAATGGCGAGAAGTGCCCGCATCTGGCGCGGGCCGTCGCGGCGACGCGGGCGTTCCGCGAGAAGGCCGCCGCGTTCGAGAAGCTCCCCGGCGGCCCGCAGACGCTTTCGGATGACGAGCGGCGTACGTGGACGTACGAATTGACCCGCCTGCGCACGGCCGCCCAGGAGGCCAATCGCGCCTACCGGGACTGGAAGGCGGCACATGCCGGGGAGCTGAAGACGCTGGAGGAGGATTCGTCCTATCGCCGTCTCCTCGCCGAGCAGCGCACCTGCGCGGCCTTGGTCCCCGGCCTCGCTTTCGTGGCGAAGTGATGCGGTCTGGTCGAATGGAGTCGCTCCATTCCCCGGTCGCCCATCGACTGCGTGGGAGCGCAACCATTCCGGGGACCGCAACGTATTGCAATCAGGCCCGGCACGCGGCGTCCACATGGGCCCGGCGCGCGCCGCCCCCGGCGCGGGACGTCCGAACGCGGGAGGGTCGCGCTCCCGCGCGACCGTGGCCTGTGCATGGCGTCCGAACGCCTACCCGACGCGCCGAAAGAGCCGGTCGCGCCACCTCGCCGCCGTCCGACCCGTGACGGCGCGGGCGTACCGCGCGCGCCAGGAGGCGAGCATGGTTGCTTCCTCCACGCGCCTCGGGTCCAAGAGCGCGTCGATGCGCTCCAGCACGCGCGTCA
>URIT01000154.1 GCA_900547945.1 uncultured bacterium | reverse complement strand
ACGACCCTAATCCTCAATTCGGCTGGTGGGCTGCGCAACCCACTAACCCATTACGCTGCGTGATCGGTTGGGTTTTGGTATACTCAAAGGAACTTTGAAGAGGTTTTGACGACACAGAAAGGAAAAAGGACAATGAAGTTGAATCTCAGCAGAAGAGGGTTCCTGGGCGTCTCCGCCGGCTTCGCGCTGGCGGGCCATGCGGCGAAGGGGCCCCGGCGCGTCGGGCAGCTCGGCCACAAGATCCGCCTCGCGGTCGTGGGCGTGATGGGCAAGGGCTATTCGGACTGGATGCCGATGGTGAAGAGCGGCCTCGCCGAGGTCGTCGCGATGTGCGATGCGGACGCGAACATGCGGACGGGCGCGGCGGCGGCGATCGCCAACGAACGCAAGAAGGGCCAGCTGCCGGCGGGCTTCGACTTCGATCCGATGAAGGTGCCGTTCTACACCGACTACCGCGAACTGCTCGACAACTGCGTGCGGCTCGGCGTCGAGGCGATGACCGTCTCCACGCCGGACCACGTCCACGCGCCCGTCGCGATCCAGGCGATGAAGCTCGGCATCCACGTCTACGTGCAGAAGCCGCTCGTGCGCACGCTCTGGGAACTCGACTACTTCAACCGCACCGCCCGCGAGATGGGCGTCGTCACGCAGATGGGCAACCAGGGCTCCTCGCTCGACTCGATGCGCCGCTGCACGGAGGTCGTCCAGAGCGGCATCCTCGGCGACGTGACGGAGGTCCACGTGTGGACGAACCGCGCCGTGTGGCCGCAGGGCAAGGGCGTGGCGGACTACGTGAAGGCCCATCCGAAGGGCGATGCGGTGCGCAAGGGTCTCAACTGGGACGCCTGGCTCGCCACGGCGAAGGCGCGCCCCTTCCTCGACCAGTACCCGGCGGACGCGAAGGTCTACGACCCCTGGAAGCTCGGCAAGAACGTCTACCACACCTTCACGTGGCGCGGCTTCTTCGACTTCGGCTGCGGCGCGTTCGGCGACATGGCGTGCCACACGATGAACATGCCGTTCCGCGGGCTGGAGCTCGCCGACGTCTCCGACGCGGAGTGCGTCAGGATCGAGGAGAAGAACGACACGGCCTATCCGTCGAAGTCGATCGTGAAGCTCACCTACCGCGCGCGCGATTCGAAGGTCCGCCCCGGCGTCAAGCTCCCGGCCGTCACGCTCTACTGGTACGACGGCTACGACATGGACAAGCCCGGCAAGAGCGCGCTCAAGCCGCCGGCCGAGAAGATGGAGAAGGTCATCAAGACCTTCGGCGCGATTCCGGACACGGGCTGCTACATCATCGGCTCGAAGGGCGCGGTGCTCATGCAGGATGACTACGGCGGGACGTGCGCGCTCGCGCTCAACGACGACGCGAAGTTCGTCGACGTGTTCCATCACGAGGCCGCCAAGGCCGTTGCGCGCAGGATTCCGTTCCGCTCGGAGGCCTCGGCCGCCCTCGGCAAGTCCTCGGTGCAGATGTCCGGCTTCGGCACGGGCCAGTACATCGAGTTCCTCGACGCGATCAACGGCACGGGGAGCGTCTACGACCAGACGCACTCGCGCTGCTTCTCCGACGTCGAGTACTCCATCCCGCAGATGGAGGGCATCCTCGTGGGCTGCATCGCGCAGCGCGTGCCGGGCAAGCTCGGCTGGTGCTCGAAGAAGCAGCGCTTCGACAACGAGGCCGCGAACGCGCTCGTGAAGCCCTACCTCCGCGCGGGCTTCGCGTACTAGGAGGGCGACGCGGACATGGACCCGGCAACCGTATTCTTCACCGACTTCCGCTGCAGCGACGCGGAGAACCTTCAGCGGAAGTTCACGCGCCTCCTGAAGACGGCGGGGCTCGCGCAGCTCGACCTCGCGGGAAAGTTCGTCGCGGTCAAGACGCACTTCGGTGAAGGCGGTTGCCTGGCCTATTTGCGCCCGAACTGGGCGAAGACGCTCGTCGACTTCGTGAAGGCGCAGGGCGGCCGGCCGTTCCTCACGGACGCGAACACGCTCTACGTGGGCCGCCGGAAGGACGCGCTCGAACACCTGGAGCTCGCCTGGGAGAACGGCTTCTCGCCGTTCTCCGTGGGCTGCCCGATCCTCATCGCGGACGGCCTGCGCGGCACGGACGACGTGGCCGTGCCGCTGCCGGACGGCAAATACGTGAAGGAGGCCTTCATCGGCCGCGCGCTCGTCGACGCGGACGTCGTCATCTCGCTCAGCCATTTCAAGTGCCACGAGATGACCGGCATCGGCGGCGCGCTCAAGAACCTCGGCATGGGTTGCGGGTCGCGCGCGGGCAAGAAGGCGATGCACTCGTCCGTCCACCCGCAGGTGGACGCCGCCCGCTGCGTGGGCTGCGGCCGCTGCACGCGCGAGTGCGCGCACGGCGCCTGCACGCTCGGGCCGGACCGCCGCGCGCGCATCGACCCGCAGTTCTGCGTGGGCTGCGGCCGCTGCATCGGCGCCTGCAACCGCGACGCCATCCAGGGCGACCTCGGCGAGCCCTGCACGGCGATGCACGGCAAGATCGCCGAGTACGCGGCCGCCGTCGTGCGGGGGCGCCAGGCGTTCCACGTCTCGTTCATCTGCGACGTGTCGCCGCACTGCGACTGCCACCCGATGAACGATGCGCCGCTCATCCCCGACCTCGGCATCGCCGCCTCGCACGACCCCGTGGCGATCGACCAGGCGTGCGCGGATCTCTGCAACGCCGCGCCGCTCATGCCGAACGGCTGCCTCGCGGGGCGCGACACGCACGGCGACCTCTTCGCGACGATGCACCCCGCCACGCGCTGGCAGGACGCCGTCGCCGAGGGCGAACGCATGGGCCTCGGCACGCGCGCCTACGCGCTGCGCCGGATCTAGCCCTCCCGTCCCCTGCCTCCAGCCGCGCGTGCGCGAGTTGCTGATTCCGCGTTCGAATGCTATACTATACCCTCATTTCAAGAAGGGTCGAACAAGATGATGGACAAGCGCTACGACGCCAAGGCCGCCGAGGCCAAATGGTATCCCATCTGGGAGAAGAACGGATATTTCCATGACGAGCCGGGGCATGGCACGCCGTATTCCGTCGTGATTCCGCCGCCGAACGTGACGGGCATCCTGCACATGGGCCACGCGCTCAACCAGACGATCCAGGACGTCCTCGTGCGTTGGCGCCGGATGCGCGGCTTCAACACGCTGTGGCTGCCGGGGACGGACCACGCGGGCATCGCGACGCAGAACGTCGTCGAGAAGGCGCTCAAGAAGGAGGGCAAGCGCCGCCAGGACCTCGGGCGCGAGGCGTTCGTCGAGCGCGTGTGGGAGTGGAAGCGTGAGTACGGCGGCACGATCGTCCACCAGCAGCGCATGCTCGGCAACTCGACGGACTGGCAGCGCGAGCGCTTCACGTTCGACGAAGGCTGCTCGAAGGCCGTGACGAAGGTGTTCACGCAGCTCTTCGACGAGGGGCTCATCTACAAGGGCAACTACATCGTCAACTGGTGTCCGCGCTGCGGCACGGCGCTCGCGAACGACGAGGTGGAGCACGAGGCCAACCACGGCCACCTCTGGTACGTGCGCTACCCCGTGGTGGGCAGCGCGTCGGGCGTGAAGGGGACGCTGAACGTCGACTACATCATGATCGCGACGACGCGCCCCGAGACGCTGCCGGGCGACACCGCCGTGGCGGTGAACCCGTCGGACGAACGCTTCACGGCCCTCGTCGGCAAGAAGGTCGTCCTGCCGCTCACGGGCCGCGAGATCCCCGTCATCTCCGACATGTACGTGGAGAAGGAGTTCGGCACGGGCATCGTGAAGATCACGCCCGCGCACGACCCGAACGACTTCCTCGTGGGCAAGCGCCACGGCCTCGCCGAGATCAACATCATGACCGACGACGGGCGCATGAACGAACTCGCCGGCGCGAAGTACTGCGGCATGGACCGCTTCGCGTGCCGCACGGCGCTCGTGGCGGACCTGGAGGCGGGCGGCTATCTCGACCATGTTGAGGACTACGACAACCAGGTGGGCCACTGCTACCGCTGCCACGAGGTCGTCGAGAGCCGCCTCTCGAAGCAGTGGTTCGTGAAGATGAAGCCGCTCGCCGAGCCCGCGATCGCCGCCGTGAAGTCCGGCGAGGTGCGCTTCGTCCCGGAGCGCTGGAGCAAGATCTACTTCAACTGGATGGAGAACATCCAGGACTGGTGTATCTCCCGCCAGCTCTGGTGGGGCCACCGGATCCCCGCCTACTACCTGCCCGCCGCCGAGGGCGAGGAGCCGCGCTTCGTCGTCGCCGAGACGCCGGAGGCGGCGCTCGCGAAGGCGCGCGCGCTGCCGGGCTGCGAACATCTCGCGGCCGCCGACCTGAAGCAGGACGAGGACGTGCTCGACACGTGGTTCAGTTCCTGGCTCTGGCCGTTCTCCACGCTCGGCTGGCCCGAGAAGACGGCCGACCTCGCCTACTACTACCCCACGACCGACCTCGTGACGGCGCAGGACATCATCTTCTTCTGGGTCGCGCGCATGATGATGGCGGGCATCCACTTCATGAAGAAGCCGCCGTTCGCGAACATCGTCATCCACGGCATCGTGCGCGACGCGCAGGGCCGCAAGATGTCGAAGTCGCTCGGCAACTCCCTCGATCCGCTCAAGATCATCGACGAATACTCCGCCGACGCGCTGCGCTTCTCGCTCGCGCTCATCACCTCGCTCGACTGCGACTCCAAGGTCGACATGAAGAAGTTCGAGGTCGGCCGCAACTTCGCGACGAAGATCTGGAATGCGGCGCGCTTTATCGAGATGAACCGCGAAGCGGCGCCGCAGGCAGGGCTCGTGGGCGCCGGAGCCCCCGTCCTTTCCGGCATCGGAGCTGCCGCCCTCTCCACGGACGACCGCCACATGCTTGTCGCCTGCGAACGGGCGTGCGAGAAGGTGAACGACCTCCTCGCGAAGTACCGCATCCAGGACGCCGCCCTCGCGGTCTACGACTTCTTCTGGACGCAGATCTGCGACTGGTACGTGGAATACGCGAAGGACGCGCCCGACAAGGCCGTCGCCTTCACGATCCTGCGCGACGTCTTCTGGAAGGCGCTGCGCCTCCTCCATCCCTACATGCCGTTCGTCACCGAGGAGGTCGCCCACCAGCTCGGGTTCCTGAAGGACGGCGAGACGATCCTGCGCGCGCCGTTCCCGACGGGCTACACGCCCGAGGAACGCACCGCCTGGGGCCTCACGGACGCGGTCTACGACTTCGTCGAGGCGAAGCGCGAGATGATCACCGCCCTCCGCGCCCTCCGCGCCGAATACAAGGTGAGCCCCGCCGCGTTCGTGAAGGTCACGATCGCCGCGAAGGACGCATCGGCCGCCGAGCAGCTGAAGGCCGAGGTCGAGACGCTGAAGCGCGCGTTCCGCGCCGCGTCGGTCGAGATCCGCTCCGACGCGGCGGAACTCGCGATGCCCGGCATCCTCGGGCGCCTCGGCACGGTGTACCTCTCCCTGGAGGGCCTGGTGGACAAGGCCGCCGAGGCGAAGCGCGTCGCGGTCGAACTCAAGAAGACGCAGGGCTTCATCGCGTCCATCGACGCCAAGCTTGCGAACGAGGCCTTCGTCTCGCACGCCCCGGCGGCCATCATCGAGGGGCAGAAGACGAAGCGCGCCGAACTCGTCGCGAAGGTCGCCCAGCTGGAAAAGCTCGCCCGCCTTTTCGCGTAGGACGGCGCCCGCCCCCAATCTCGCGCCGCCATGCTGGAAAGCCTTGTCGTCGTGGCCCGTCAGGTGGGCATCCTGTTCATGCTGATGGGCGTGGGGTTCGTCTGCCGCCGCGTGAAGCTGCTGGGGGAGGCGTCCCTGAAGGGGATGGTCGACCTGCTCATCCTCGTCGTCACGCCCTGTCTGATCGTCCACGCCTTCCAGGCGCATCCGTTCGAGCCGCGCCTCCTGGTGGGGCTCGGCTGGGCGTTCGCGCTCGCGGTGCTCGCGCCGGCCCTCGGCATGGTGGCCGCCTATCTGTTCGTCCGCGACCGCGATGTCCGCACGCGCAGCGTGCTGCGCTGCGCCATCGTCTTCTCCAACGCGGGCTTCATGGGCATTCCGCTTGAATACGCCCTGCTGGGTCCGGACGGGGTGTTCTACGGCGTCGCCTACGTGGTCGTCTTCAACCTCCTCTTCTGGAGCTGGGGGCTCGTCACGTTCTGCGGTTCGCTGAAGGACGTGCGCATCCGGACGCTCTTCCTGAACCCCGGCTCGGTCGGCGTCGTGCTGGGATTGCCGCTCTTCCTCTGCTCGTGGAGGCTGCTGGAGGTGGTGGGGACGCCTCTCAGGATGATGGCGGATCTCAATACGCCGCTTGCGATGATCATCATCGGGGCGAACCTCGCGACGGCGCGGTTCGCCCCGGTCGTGCGCCTCCCCAAGGCGTATCTCGCGGGTGCGCTGCGCCTCGTCGTCGTGCCGGGGGCGTTCCTTGCGCTCGTCTGGGCGCTTGCGCGGCTGGGCGTTGCGCTGGAGCCGAAGATGGCCGTCGCGATCGTCACGGCGGCGTCCGCGCCGGTGGCGGCGCTCACGTCGATGTTCGCCGTGCGCTACGGGCGGGACGTGGCGCTCTCGGTGGGGCTCGTCTCGTCCACCACGCTCCTCTCGATTCTCACGATGCCGCCGCTCGTCGGCTTGTCCATGTGGCTCTTCGGGGTGGCGTCATGACGGGCGGGGACACGATTGCCGCCCTCGCGACGGCGCCGGGACGGGGCGGCGTCGCCGTCGTGCGCGTGAGCGGCCCGGCGGCCTTCCGCATCGCCTCCGCGCTCACGGG
>URIT01000153.1 GCA_900547945.1 uncultured bacterium | reverse complement strand
GAAGAACCTCGACCTGCTCCTCCACTGGGCGAGCGTCGTCGACTACGAGTAAGGCCGCCCTGACGGTGCGCGGACAAGCCATGAAAGCCCTCGCCTTTCTCCTTGCCCTCGCGCCGTCTTTCGCCTTTGCGGTGCCGCTGAAGCCGGGCGACGCGATCGACGTCCCCCGCGCGTCGGGCCAGGCGCTCACCCTCTGCGTGGGTGCGCGCGAGTTCTCCCCGCTCGGCCCGCCCGCCTTCATTGCCTACGTGGACGACGTGGCGGCGGCGACGGTCATCGACGGCGGCGACGAGGGGCTTTTCGTCCAGCTCTTCGAAGGGTTCGCCGGGAACACGCGCTGCGTCCACCAGACCGTCTCGCGCGATGCCGTGCGCCCGGCCGCCGCGCCCGCCCAGGCGCCGCGCGCCGCCGTGCCGCGCGTGGACGTCCTCGTCGCCTACGACCAGGGGGCGCGCGCGTTCGCGGAGACGGACGGCGGCGGCCTCACGAACTTCGCCCTCGCCGCCGTGGCGAAGATGAACGCCGTGCTGGCCAACACCGGGATCGACGCGGCGTTCCGCTACTGCCTCGTCGGCGTCATGGCGATTGACGCGTCTGCGGTCAACGTCAAGGACGCGCTGGACAAGGCCTCGGCGAGGGACCCCCTGCCCGAATGGGCGCCGGTCAAGGCCGAACGCGACCGCGTCGGGGCCGACGTCGTCGCCGTTCTCGTCAACCTCGGCGGCGAGGGCGCGGTCACCGGCGCCGCGCACGGCCTCCGGCAGACGGGCGAGAGCCCGGACATCGACCCCTACTTCGTGGTGCACGCGGACAGGGCGTACTGCGCCTGCTCGGTCCATGGCGTCTTCAAGGGCCAGTCGATGACGCACGAGGTCGGCCACCTCCTCGGCGCGGGCCACGCGACGGCGCTCGTCGGCTCGCATCAGGACAAGCGCGGGCCGCAGCTCGATCCGTATTCGAGCGGACACTACTTCACGGGTGCGGAAGACAGCCAGCGCTACTACACGATCATGTCCTACCGCTCCGACGGCTCGGACCTGGTCTACGTGTCCGCCCCGTTCTTCTCGTCCCCCGATCACTCCTTCAAGGGGACCGTCGTCGGCGACGGGCTTCACGACAACACGGCGACGCTCGAGCGCACGGGGCCGCATGCCGCGCGCTGGCGTCCGGCGACCGTGCCGGCGCGCGGCGAGATCACGTTCGCGCCGGGCGCGCGGACGCATTTCGCCGCGTCCGTGCGCGTCTCCCTGTCGGTCGGCGGCGATGCGGCGGCGGAGATCCGCTACACGACGGACGGCTCGATGCCGACCCTGGACTCGCCGCGCTATGCCGCGCCGCTCGTCTTCCGCGAGACGACGACGCTGAAGGCCGCCGCCCTCGTCGACGGCGTGTTCGCGCCCGTCTACACGGCGGCGTACGTGCGCGACGGCTTTGGCGCGGCGATCGGCGCGGCGGACGTCGCCTGGACGACGTGCCCCGACTTCCCGTGGACGGTGGACGCCTCGGACTCGGAAGGCGCCGTGCGCAGCGGCGACGGCGGCGCGCTCTATTCGCCGCCGTCGGAGTTGTGGACGACGCTCGCGGGCCCGGCGACCGTCCGCTTCCGCTATCGCACGCAGTGCCTCAACGACTACGCGACGTTCCGCGTGTCCGTCGACGGCGCGGCGCTGTTCGAGCCGGAGAAGGAGTCCATCTACCAGCCCGCGTGGCAGGATGTCGAACTGGCGATCCCCGAAGGCGCGCACGAGCTGCGCTTCCGCTTCGCGCTTGAAGACGGCGGACGCTGGCCGGAGGACAGCCTGGACGTCGAATACAACGGCGTTTGGCTGACGGGGCTGGAGATCTCCGGCGCGCCGCGTCCGCCCGAGACGGACACGCCCGTCCGCGTGCCCCATGCCTGGCTCGACCAGTATCCCGACCTCCTCGACGCGGCGGGCGGCGACTACGACGCGGCGGCGAGAAGCGTCGGCGCGAACGGCCTCGCGCTCTGGGAGTCGTATCTCGCGGGGCTTGTCCCGACGGACGCGCAGTCGACGTTCCGCGCGCTCATCGCGATGCGGGACGGCAAGCCCGTCGTCACGTGGACGCCCGACCTGGGCGACGCGCGCGGCTACACGGTCTACGGCGCGTGGAACCTCGGCGAGGCGTGGCAGCAGGTGACGGACGCGCCCCGGGACTTCCGCTTCTTCCGCGTGACCGTCGCGCTCCCGCCGCGTCCCTAGGAGGAACGGCCGCGCGGGTTTGTGGTATAATGCACACATCATGAACAAGCCGAAGATCGTCATCTGCATGGGAAGTTCCTGCTTCGCGCGGGGTAACGAGAAGAATCTCGCCTACTGCGAGAAGTATCTCGCGGAGCGGGGACTCCGGGACGAGGTGGACTGCGAACTCTCGGGTTCGCTCTGCACGGGCAACTGTGCCGTCGGCCCCGTCGTCATCGCAGGCGGCAAGACCTACACGCGCGTCGACGAGGGCGTCATGAAGGACCTTCTCGACGGACTCTTTAAGAGAGATTAAGTGGTTAAGTGGTTAAGTAGTTAAGTTAAGGAGAATAAGTATAGTTAAGTGGTTAAGTCGCTCAGTTGTATCAACTCACCTAGCCACTTAGGGATGCAAAACGGATATGATGATCTTTGCCACAAAGAACGCAAAGGACGCAAAGGTTTTGTGGATTTTGTGCGGCTTACAAGGTTTGATTGCCGAAGCAACAACCCCTTAACTCCTTAACCACTTAACTAACTACTTACCTTAACCACTTATTCTCCTTGAACTGCTTAACTACTTAACTACTTATTGCTCCGGCAATTAAATAGAGTGACTCTGTTCCCTATGAATGATAAACTCCGATCCGTATGGCTCTCGCTACCGCTCCGCAGAATGGGTTGTCGAAAGACATCCAATTCTCCGGAAACGGTCTTAAAGGCGATTGTTTTGTGACTGGCTTCTGCGAAGCCAGATGTAGTCTGCGGAGCGGTAGCGAGAGCATCAATCATCGGAGTTTATCTCCATATTTCATCGCCACATCTATAAGTGTTTAACTTAACTCCTGCTTAACTTAACTACTTAACTACTTAACCACTTAACCACTTAATCTCCCATGACCGGTCCCGTCTACACTACCGAAAACGAATGCCAGGACTGCTACAAGTGCGTCCGGCACTGTCCCGTCAAGGCCATCCGCATCGTCGGCGGCAAGGCGAGCGTCATTCCCGAGGCGTGCGTCGCCTGCGGCGAGTGCGTGAAGGTCTGCCCCGCGCACGCGAAGAAGATCCGCAACGACCTCGCGCGTCTGCGGCAGCTGTTGGAGTCGCCCGCGCGCGTCTATGCGTCGGTCGCGCCGAGCTTCACCGCCTACTTCAAGGGCATTTCCATCGGACGGCTCGCGGCGGCGCTGCGGGAGATCGGCTTCGCGGGCGTCTCCGAAACGGCGCACGGCGCCGAGAGCGTGAGCGCGCACGTCTCGAAGTTGTTGGCGGAATGTCCCGAGACGCCGTTCATGGTGTCGAGCGCGTGCCCGGCGGCGGTGGACATGATCCGCAAGTACCTGCCGGCGTGGGCGACGTTCATCTCGCCCCTGCCCTCGCCCGTGCGGGCGCACGCGCGCCTCCTGCGCGAGACGTACGGCAACGACATCAAGGTCGTTTTCTTCGGGCCGTGCGCCGCGAAGAAGAACGAGGCGGACGCGCATCCGGACGAACTCGCCCTCGCGCTCGTCTTCCCCGTCCTGCAGCAGCTGCTGGAAGAACATGGTGTGCTGCCCGAGTTCGTGCCGGCCGAGGCCGCGCTCGCGCTCGGTCCCGCCGAGGAGGGGCGCTTCTACTCCGTCGAGGGCGGCATGAACGACACGATCCGCGACGGGTCGGATACGGTGCGCTTCGTCTCCGTCTCGGGCCTCGACAACCTCCGCCGCCTCCTCTCCGGCCCGCCGCCCGCCGCGAAGCGCGGCCGCACGGTCTTCCTGGAGGCGCTCGCCTGCCCCGGCGGGTGCGTGAACGGGCCCGCGATGAACGCGGGCGCCACGCTCGACGCGCTCTTCGACACGGACGCGATCTCGCCCCTCAGGACCTCCGCCGGGCGCTGCTTCGCCCACTGCGGCGGCGCGAGCTACCCGCCCGCCGCCGTCCCCGACCCCGACCCCGACGAGGCGGCGCTCGCCGCCGCCCTCGCCCGCGTGGGCAAGTTCTCGAAGGCGGACGAGCTCAACTGCGGCGCCTGCGGCTACACCTCCTGCCGCGACTTCGCGCGCGCCCTCCTCGCCGGCAAGGCCGAGGAGGCCATGTGCCACAACTTCCTGCGCCAGAGCTTCCAGCGCACCTCCAACGCCCTCATCAAGTACATCCCCGCCGCCGTCGTGATCGTGGACGACTCGCGCTGCATCACCGAGTGCAACCGCAACTTCGCCGACCTCGTGGGCGCGGGCGAGATCTACGAGGCGATCGGCAACCTCAACACGATTGCGATCGACGAGTACCTGGCGGACTTCGCCGACCTCTTCACGGGGGCCCTGGCGCACGGCAGCGAGATCGAGAAGTACAACCAGCACCTCGGCGACCGCATCGTCAACATCTCGGTCTTCTCCATCGCGAAGGGCAAGTTCGCGGGCGCCGTGATCCAGGACGTCACGAAGAACGAGCTGCACCGCGAGCAGATTGCCGCGCGTGCGCAGGAGGTCATCCGCAAGAACGTCATCACCGTCCAGCAGGTGGCGCGCCTCTTCGGCGAGCACATCGCCGAGACGGAAATCATGCTCAACGAGATCGCCGGGACCTACAAGGCGCAGACCCAGGCCGAGAGCCACGGCCTCATGAAGAGCGGAGGCTTCAATTGACGGACGACCTCTTCCTCGAAATGGAGGCCACCCAGTTCACGAAGACGGGCCAGGCCGCCTGCGGCGACGACGTGCAGCTCCTCACGATCGAGAAGGAGAACCGGTCTCTCGCCGCGCTGTCGGACGGCCTCGGATCCGGCGTGAAGGCGCTCGTCCTCGCGAACATGACGACGACGATGGCGCTGCGGTTCATGCAGTCGAACCTCGACCTGCTCGAATCCGTGGAGATCATCATGGACTCGCTGCCGGTCTGCGAGGTGCGCAAGATCAGCTACGCCACGTTCTCCCTCTTCGACTACCACCTGGGCGGACGCGCGCGCATCATCGAGATGGGCAACCCCGCCTACGTCCATCTGCGCGGCACGGAGGAGGTTGCGCCCGCCAAGGACCGCACCGTCGTCTCGGCGCACTGGCCCGACCGCGAGGTGCGCGAGGTGGAGGTGGACGTGGAGCCGGGCGACCGCATCATCCTCTGCTCGGACGGCGTGACGCAGAGCGGCCTCGGCTCCGGCCAGGCCGCCTACAAGTTCGGCTGGCGCCGCAGCGGCATGCTCGCGTTCGCCCGGCGGATGATCTCGAGCGAGCCCGACATCTCCGCCGCCGACCTCGCCCGCCGCATCGCCTGCTTCGCGAAGAACATCACCCCCGAGTCCTGCAAGGACGACATCAGCTGCCTCGTCATCTATTTCCGCCACCCGCGCGTGCTGCGCATCCTCACCGGCCCGCCCTACTACAAGGAACACGACGCCGAGTTCGCCCGCCAGGCGAACCTGGGCGAGGATCACGTCATCATCTGCGGCGGTACGACGGCGAACATCCTGGAGCGCGAGCTGGGCGGCCGCGTGAAGATCGATCTCGCCGCGATGCGCAACGCGGGCGGACTCCCCCCGAGCGGCATCCTGCCGGGCGTCGGCCTCTGCACGGAGGGCATCCTCACGCTCTCGCACGTCTGCAAGGCGCTGGAGGAGAAGCAGAGCCCAATCGGCCAGCCCCTCGCGGCGCGCCAGATCCTCGAACGCCTCCTCACCCACGACCGCATCGAGTTCGTCATCGGCACGAAGGTGAACGAGAGCCACCAGGACCCCAACATCCCGCAGGACCTCGAACTGCGCCGCTCGGTCTTCAAGCGCATGCAGGCGGCCCTCGAAAAGAACTACCGCAAGATCGTGACGGTGAACTACTACTGACGCACGCCCTGCCCGTGTGCCGCCTGCCATGCCCGACATCCCGAACACGTCCTGCTCGGCACGCCCGCCGCCCGCGCTTCGCACGGGAATGAGATCTTGACAGGCATGGACAAGAACCGGGAAGGTGTCCGCTTCTCGCCGCGCCCGGGCCACCGAGACAGCTCCGGGGAAGGCCGCACGTATTGACCCGTCACGCCGCGCGGCGTCATGCGGGAGGGCCGCGCTTGTCGCGGCCGTGCCCATGTCGGGCTCGTTCGGACGCCCTGCGCCGAGTTCCCTCCTTCCTCATGCGTGAGATTTCAGTGCGTAATAAAATCTCGTCCATGGACAGAACCGTCATCCCCGAAAGCGCCATCGTCCCGGCAATCAAATAGTGTGGGCCGCAAAGTTCGCAAAGCCTTTAGGTCCTTTGCGTCATTTGTGGCAAAAATGCCACGTTTCGTTGCCGGATCGATCGATTGATGAATTGGCCGTGTAGAGGCGTGGAAGTGTGGAAAAGCGCGGCCGCAACACGTCGCGACCCTTCCGCTGCGGTCGTTCCGAAGTGAAATCGCGCGCCGGGCCGCAGTTGGACGTCCCGCGCCGAGGGTGCCGCAGGACCTTCGCGCACCAACCGTGAAAAACAATCTTCACGCATTCCGTATTGATCGGTTGGGGTCGGGCGAGAAATCGGGATAAGCGACACCGAAAAGTCGGGATAAGGGTGGGCGTAGCAGAGATTCCAAATCCCTGATTTGTCGAGATAGCTAGCCGACGGTTTTGCGCC
>URIT01000152.1 GCA_900547945.1 uncultured bacterium | reverse complement strand
GCGGGCGGCGGCCGGGCGAGGGGTTCTACTTCGGGCGGGGCGGCTCGGTGACGGGCACGGGCGCGAGCGTCGTCCGCGTGGCGCCCGGCGCGGCGGTCGCGCTGGACGACGTGGCGTTCTCGGGCGTCGAGAAGATCGTCGCCGAGGTGGGGGCCTCCCTGCGCGTCTACCCCGGCTACCGGCAGGCGGACCTTCCGATTGAACTGCATGACGCCGCGCTCGTGGACACGTCGGACGGGGTGGGCCCCGTCACGCTGAAGGCGGGCGGCAGCCTCCGGCCGGGCTTCCTGACGATGGAAAGCGCCGTGGGCGCGCTCGGCATGGCGTCCCTGACGGTCGAGGAGGACGGCTCTCTCGTGCTGAGCGTCGTGAAGCGGGAGGACGGGACGGTCACGAACGACTTCGTGCGCGTCGCGGGCGACGTGGCGAAGCGGACGGCGGGGCCGATCCCGATCGTCTTCGACCGCTATCCGTCCGACACGCCCGCCGGGACGCGCGTGTCGCTTTTCTCGTCGGCGAACCTGGGGAGGGATGTGACGGCGGCGGACTTCACGGCCGCCTGCCACGACGAATTCCTCAACGCCCTCGTGCGGGGGCGCTTCGAGGTGGCGGACGTCGGCGGCGTCCCCACGCTCGTCTTCGTGCAGACGAGCACGCCCGTGGTGGACCTGCTGGGCCAGGACGGCAACGGCGCGGACTCCTGGGCGTCGAAGGGGCGGTGGAGCGACGGGGCCGCGCCGCACGCCGCCTGCAACTACCGCGTGGCGGCGGGCGGGCTTCTGCGGCGCTCCGTCCGCAGCGACGGCGAGACGTTCGCCGGGCAGTCGCTTTCGATCACGCGGGGCGGTGACTTCGCGATCAATGGCCTGACGGCGCGCGTGGAGGACCTGCGCCTCTTCTCGGACGGCATCCTCTCCACGCGCAACGACGGCGACGCGAACCGCCTCTGCGGCACGGCGATGGTCTATGCGGCGAAGGGGACGCCGTTCTCCTTCGAGATCGAGAACGGCGGGGCGACGCGCACGCTCAACCTCGAAGCGATGCTGAAGGGGACGGGTGACCTCCGCTTCCGTTACTACCACACGTCAAACGGCACGGCGGAGATGCCGACGACCTTCTACCGCGTGACGGGCGACAACACGGCGTTTACGGGCGGCGTGGAACTCTTCCAGCGCGCCGTCTGCGTGGACTTCGCGGACGAGCGGGCGATGGGCGGCCCGGCGGCGGCGTTCCGTGCGGACCGTCTGCTCTTCACGTCGAACGCGACGCTCCGCTGCAGCGCCTCCTACGTGATGCGCGACCCGACGCGCGGCATCACGTTCGGCGCGGGCGACGCCGCGCAGCAGATGGACGGCGGGCGCATCCGCGTCGAGGAAGGGCAGACGCTCGTCATCTCGAACCTCATTTCGGGCACCACGTCCCTGCGCAAGACGGGGGCGGGAACGCTCGTGCTCTGCTGTCCGACGAATGCGTTCAGCGGTGTCATCCGCAACCAGGACGTCCAGGGCGTGCTGGCCGTCGGAGCGGCGGACGCGGTTGCGCAGGCGTCGCTGCAGGGGTTCGCGGGGGCCATCTGGCGCGTCGATGCGCCGGAGGGCATGACGGTGCGGGCGCTCGACGCGATTCTTCCGAACGGGGACGGAAACGGTGCGCTGGACGTCCGCCCGGGGGCGCTGCCGTCCGCCGCGTCGGGCGCGAAGGTCACGGTGAATCTTGTGCGCTTCAAGGGCGCGACGGCGGCTGACGCCGAGGCGGCCCTCGCGCGCGTGCGGCTCGACGCCGCCGCCGCGTTCGGGCGCGGCTGGAAGGTTGAGGTTGTGGCGGAAGAGGTGGCGGATGGCCTGCTCGTCGTCGCGCACGCGCGGCGGATGGGCTCGGCCATCATCTTCCGCTGAGAGCCTACTTGTACGTCGTCGGGTCCCGGTCGGGACCGAACGGCGAGAGCGCGCGCAGATCCCTGATGATCGGCGGCAGCTTCTCCAGCACGTAGCCGACCTCCTCCATCGTGTTGTAGCGCGAGAGGGAGAAGCGCACCGAGCCGTGGACGGCGATGAAGGGCACGCCCATGGCGCGGATGACGTGGGAGGGGTCGAGCGAGCCGGAGGCGCAGGCGGAACCGGTTGAGATGCAGATGCCGACGTCCGAGAGGCGGTAGGCGATGGCCTCGCCCTCGATGTACTCGAAGGAGACGTTGAGCGTGTTGGGGAGGCGATGCGCGCGGTCACCGTTCACGCGCACGTTCGGGCAGGCGGCGAGGATGCCGGCCTCCAGCCGGTCGCGGAGCGGCGCGAGCGCGCGGGCCTCGTCCGCCATGTGGGCGGTGGCGAGCGCGCAGGCCTTGGCGAGGCCGACGATGTAGGGGACGTTCTCCGTGCCGGCGCGGCGGCCGCTTTCCTGGTGTCCGCCGAGCATGAAGGGCTTGATCTTCGTGCCGCGGCGCAGATAGAGGACGCCGACGCCCTTGGGGGCGTGGAACTTATGGCCCGAGATCGAGAGCATGTCCACGGGGACCTTCCGGACGTCGATCGGAATCTTGCCCGACACCTGCACGGCGTCCGTGTGCATCGTGGCGCCGAACTCCTTGGCGATTTCCGCGACCTCCCGGATGGGGAAGACGACGCCCGTCTCGTTGTTCGCCCACATGACGGAGACGAGGGCATTCTTCGTGCCCGCGAGCGCGGCGCGCAGCGCGCCGAGGTCGATCTGGCCGACGGCGTCGACGGGGAGTTCGACCTCTTCGTGTCCGAGGGCCCTGAGGCGTCGCGCGGGCTGGAGGACGGCGGGGTGCTCGACGGCGGTGGTGACGACTTTCATCGACGGGCCGTACCAGTCGGCGGAGCCCCGGATCGCGGTGTTGTCGCTCTCCGTGGCGCAGGAGGTGAAGTAGACCTCGTCCGGCTCGCAGTTCAGGAACGCGGCGACCTCCTCGCGCGCCCTCTCCACGTGGCGCGCGACCTGTCCGCCGAAGAAGTGCATGGAGGACGGGTTGCCGTAGAGGTCGCAGAAGAAGGGCTCCATCGCGTCGCGCACCTCGGGCGCGACCCTGGTGGTGGCGTTGTTGTCGAAGTAGACTGTCTTGCTCGTCGTGTTCATGTCGTCAAATCCTCGGGTGGATAGTTTAGCATAATCCGGCGCGCTGGCGGAGGCCCATCCGATTGGGAGGTAGGTTCTAGAGGTTAGGTTCTAGGTTTTATGTCGTGTCGATGCCCGCTCCGCCGCGCCCAGAACCGACGGCCGGGACGCTGACCATCGCGGCTCACTCCATGCGCCGTGTCGATGCCCGCTCCGCCACCCTGCGTAACCGCTACATCCTCGACCACGCCGACAGCCTCTTCCTCGGTGCGCGCGATCCAGCCGGCTTGTTGAAGGGACTCACCGCTACCCTCGCATTTATATAAATGCGAGGGTAGCGGTTGGTCTTCAGGCATTGGGCTTAAAAGGAAACGCGAAGACATCCAATGCGGACGAGACAAGCGCGGCCCTCCCGAAAATGGAGAACATTGGCTCCCTTTGAAAAGGCCGGAGGGTCGCGCACTTGTCGCGACCAAGCCGCCGTGGGTAGTGAATGATAATGAAAAGGGCTGGAGCGGGAAATGCTACAATGCCCGATGCGATAAAGGTTGTCACTGACAAATGGCGTGTTGACGCGGCTTCTTGCCATTGAGCGGGCAAGGAAACGGTTTGGCGAAGTCCGCGTTCTCGCGAGGACGTTCACGGAGAACCGCGAACGCCTCCTTGCTCAGAGGATGTCCTCGAAGACGTATTCCTGGACGCACATGCCAAGATGTCGGTAGAACGCGACCGCATCCGGATTGTCGGCCCAGACGCTGAGCGTGACCTCGGCGCATATCATAGTGTATAATTCCCACGTTCCCGCAAGTGGCGGCAGGGTTTGTCGCAGGAGAGCGAGACGGAGACCGTTCTGATCCATGAGAACTTGAAGAAGAGAAAAGAATCATGAAGACAGTATTCGTCAACGGGAGCCCGCACGTGAACGTCAACACGGCAAGGGCGTCGGAGGAGGTCGCGTCGGCACGCAGGGCGGCGGATGCCCTCGCGCGCGAGCCGTGGCAGATGACCAATTTCGTCCGCTAGGCTGATTTCGACCATGCTGCGACACGCACTCAAACTGACAGCGCCGCTCTTTGCGGCGTACTGGCTCGTTGGGCTCGGCTACGGCCTCTTCGCCGTGTGCCTCGGCTTCGGCGGCTGGTATCCCGTCGTCACGGCGGCGTTCGTCTACTCCGGCTCCGTCGAATTCATCCTGACGGCGATGCTCGCCGACGGGTTCCGTCCGTTCGGCGTCTTCCTGATGGCGTTCCTCGTCGGGGCGCGCCACCTCTTCTACGGCATCTCGATGCTCGACCGCTTTCGCGGCGCGGGCTGGCGGAAGTTCCTCATGGTCGCGATGCTGACGGACGAGACCTTCGCCGTCACCTACGCGAATCCGCCGCCGCCCGGACTCGAACCGCACCGCTTCCAGACCGTCGTGAGCGTCCTCGTCTGGGGTTATTGGGTCTCGGGCGTCGCCGTCGGCACGGCGTGCGCCCATGTCTTCGCCCACGTCGATCTCGCGGGCGTCGAGTTCATCATGATGGCCATGTTCTCGTCGATCTTCGCCGAGAACTGGCGCACGGAGCGGCGGCATGCGGGCTCGCTGGTCGGGCTCGTCGTCTCCCTGCTCGCGCTCTTCGCCTGCGGCGCGGAGAGCTTCATGCTGCCCGCGATGGGCGGTATCCTGCTCGCGCTCACGTTCCTGAGGAGGAAACTCGCATGACCGTCACGACAGCCCAGATTGTCCTCGCCGTCCTGCTCGCGGTCGCGGGCGTGGCGCTCACGCGCTTCCTGCCGTTCCTCGTCTTCCGACCCGGACGTCCGACGCCGCCGTTCGTCGCCTACCTCGGCAAGTGGCTCGGCCCCGCCGTGCTCGGACTGCTCGTCGTCTACTGTCTGCGCGAGCCCCTGACGACGGGCGCGCGGCTCGTCCCCGCGCTCGTCTGCACGGCCGTGACAGTGGTGCTCCAGCTCTGGAAGCGCCAGATGATGCTCTCGATGGCCGTCGGCACAGGCCTCTACATGCTCCTGCTCCGGCTTGCGGCCCTGCCGTGAAGCCGAGGGCCGTTTCCCATCGTGAATGCAGGGATGAACGCGCATCAGTTGGTCATCTTGGCCTACTTATGATATAATATGCGTCATCAAGGTAAAGGAGCAATCCATGCAGTCAATGCTGAATGTCTACGAGGCCAAATCCAACTTCTCAAGTGTCCTTGTGGAAGTCGAGCGCAAGCTCTCGACTTTCACAATCATGCGCTATGGGCGGCCAATCGCCAAGATTGTCCCCATAGTCCCCAAGCGCAACATGGGACCGCTGCCGGGGTTCGCTGGCAAGGTGAAGATGCATGGTGACTGGTTTGCCGACGAGTCCTCCGAGTGGGAGAATGCCTAATGCAACGGGTTCTGGTCGATACGTGTGCGCTGATCTGGCTGGCAACTGGCGATGCCAAGCTCTCCCGGTCGGCGCGCGAGACAATTCAAGACGCGGAGCTCCTTTGCTTCTCATCAATCTCAATTTGGGAGATTGCTCGTAAGGTGAAGAAAGGTGAGTTGGAAATCCCCGTCACGCCCGGCAGGTTCGCCGACATGCTTGTCCGGCAGTACAGCATGAAGGAATTGCCGCTCGATCACGCCATCATGCTTCACGCCTCGGCGTTGCCGGAGATTCACAAGGATCCCGCCGACCGCTTCATCATCGCCACGGCGTTGCTGAACGGCTGCGTGGTCGTGACGGGAGACCGTCGTTTCTCCGAATATGGGATTGAGACTGTGCAGTAAGCCCAGACAGCCGCACACGGAGACACGGTGTTTTGATGCTTCTGTTCCGGACGCTGGCCGACCTTGAATGCAATCTCGGCATCGCCCCTAAGGCTGCGTCCATAATCACCTACCCCCGCATTTATATAAATGCGGGGGTAGGCTGTGTTTTCGTTAGACGATCCGAACGTCGTCCTTCAACGTGCCGACGATTCGATAATCCAATGCTATGCCGCTTTCTTTCCACCCGATCGTCGAATAGTCCCGATTGACGGGCACAAGCATCGCCTCGACACGTTCGCCGTGTTCCGTGCGCTCCTTGAAGCGCTTGATCGAGTACGCGCCTGCCGTTTCGGCATCGACAACGCCCGTATGGCTCGGCAAGGACGATCTCGCCCGGATCGCACGCCCTCCAGCACGGCCTTGCGGATGGCGCCATCGCTGGATTTCCTGAAAACGACGAAGAAGAAATGTATCATCTGACAAATTGGCGTTATCAGGACTCAAAGGAGAAGAAATGACCTACGGCTACATTCGCGTTTCGAGCGACAAACAGACGGTCGAGAACCAGAGGTTCGAGATCAACAATTTCTGTGAACGGCAGAAAATGAAAATCGACGGATGGATCGAAGAGACTATCAGCGGGACCAAGAACTATAATAAACGCGAATTGGGCAAATTGCTCAAGCGCGTTCAGAAAGACGATCTGATCATCTGCGCAGAGCTTTCACGGCTTGGACGCAACCTGTTCATGATCATGGAGATCCTGAACATCTGCATGACAAAGGAGTGTAGGGTGTGGACGATAAAGGACAACTACCGTCTCGGCGAGGACATCCAATCGAAGGTTCTCGCTTTCGCATTCGGTCTTTCCGCCGAGATAGAACGCAACCTAATCAGTCAGCGCACAAAAGAGGCATTAGCAAGGAAACGTGCTGAAGGTGTTGTCCTCGGTCGTCCCAAAGGACGCAAGACCACCCCAGAGAAACACAAGCTCCACTCACGAAGGAATCTCATCTGCGAACTGTCGGCTCTTGGACAATCGCGCAACAAAATCGCGCGGATATGCAAGGTTCATCGCAACACACTTGCAAGATTCATTTGTGACTTCCTGCCGGAACTGAACAAACGAGCGTTTTCGTGAAGCAGACGGCCACTCCCTGCGCGTTCACCTCTTCCGATTCG
>URIT01000151.1 GCA_900547945.1 uncultured bacterium | reverse complement strand
CCCCCCTTATTTTTTTTTGAAAAGCGTCAGTTTCGTATTGCGTCCACGGCGGGGAATCGGTATACTGCCATCCTTGATTTAACCCTGCAAGTTCAGCTAGAGGAGTCTCGATGTCCCGTATTGTCCCGTTCTCGCTCGCCGTGTTCGCGGTGAGTTCCCTGTGCCTGGCGGCCAACCAGGTCGTCCACGTCAAGAAGTCCGGCGCCGAGCGCGTCGTCGTCACGGTTGAGACGTCCGAGGCGACGCCCGCCGCCAAGGCGTTCAACACGTCCCTGCGCCGCAATCTCGGCATGAGCGGCACCTTCAAGATCGGCCCGAACGGCCAGATCAAGGTGACGGGCACGCCGGGCGCGGGCGTGGCCGCGACGGGCGCGGGCAAGCAGGTCAAGACGGCGGCCGCGTTCTCGGACGAAAAGGCGGCGCGCATGGCCGCGCGCGCGTTCTCGGACGCGATCGTGCAGGCGCACACGGGCCGCAAGGGCTTCGCCTGCGACCGCATCACCTTCGTGGACCGCAAGGGCAAGGACAACGCGGAGCTCTACGTCTGCTATCCCGACGGCTACGACATCCGCCAGCTCACGCGCGACCGCCGTGCCGCCGTGGGGCCCCGCTGGACCCCGAACAAGCGGGAGATCTACTACACCGGCTTCCTGCAGCAGGCCCCGCTCGTCTACCGCATCAATCCGGACAACGGCCAGCGTTCGCTGCTCGCGCAGTTCAAGGGCCTTGCGACCGGCGCGGCCGTGGCGCCCGACGCCTCGCGCTACGCGATCGTCCTCTCGCACCAGGGCAACCCCGAGCTCTACGTCGTCACGCCCGGCGCGAACCGCGTCGACCGCATGACGCGCACGCCCGCCGCCTCCGAGGCGTCGCCGTGCTGGAACGCGAACGGCACGAAGATCGTCTACGTGACGGACCTGACGCGCCAGCCGCAGATCTACCTGCTCGACGTCGCCTCCCGGAAGTCGACGCGCATCACGAACACGGGCAGCCAGAACACGAACCCGGACTGGGGCCCCGACGGGCGCATCGTCTACGCCTCCAAGCGCGCCGGGCAGAACGTCCTCGTCGTCATGGACCCCCTCAAGGGCGAGTCCACCGCGCGCGTCGTCACGAAGCCCGGCAGCTGGGAGCATCCGAGCTGGGCCGCCGACGGACGCCACGTCGTCGCCGAGCGCGACGGCGCGCTCTTCATCGTCGACACGGCCCCCGAGGAGGACCGCGACCCGCCCGTGCGCCTCTTCCACAACGCGGGCCACTGGATGAACCCGGCCTGGAGTCGTTAACGGCGATGCGCCGGTCTGCTGGAAAACGGATACAAGGAGGAATGAAGATGAAGCGTCGTGATTTTCTTGGACTGGCGGCGGGTGCCGCCGCGATGGGGGGCTGCTGTTCCCTCTTTAAGAGCGAGCCGCCGAAGATCCTCTTCGGCGCATGCCGCGGCCTCAAGGACGTGCCGCTCATGAAGGAGATCGGCTACGACTTCTTCGAGGGCGGCGTGGCGGGCATGTTCATGCCGGAGAAGGACGAGGAAGCGTGGAAGAGGCAGAAGGAGGCGATTCTCGCCGCCCCGTTGCCGATGCGCTCCTGCAACGGCTTCCTCCCCGGCTCGTTCCGCCTGACGGGCCCGAAAGCCGCCTTCGACGCGCCGCTCGCCTACGCCGAGACGGCGTGCCGGCGCGCGGACGAGGTGGGGCTCACGACGATCGTCTTCGGCTCCGGCGGCGCGCGCAACGCCCCCGACGGCTTCCCGAAGGACCAGGCGGTCGAGCAGTTCACCGACTTCTGCCGGAAGCTCGCCCTGCGCATCGCGGGCTGCCGGGTGACGGTGGTGCTGGAGCCGCTCCAGCCCAAGGAGGCGAACTTCCTCAACTTCGTCCGCGAGGGCATCGTCATCTGCCGGAAGGTCGGCTCGCCGCGCATCCGCCTGCTCGCCGACATCTTCCACATGGAGCAGGGCGGGGAGGACGCCGCGTCGATCCGCTCGGCGGGCGCGCTCCTCAAGCACTGCCACATCGCCGAGAAGGGGACGCGCACCGCGCCGGGCCTCAAGGGCGACGGCTCCGAGTTCGCGCCCTACTTCAACGCGCTCAGGGACATCGGCTACGCGGGCGGCGTTTCCTGCGAATGCGGCTGGGGCGACAGGAAGGACTTCGCGAAGAACCTCGAAACCGCGCTCGCGACGATGAAGCGCCTCGCGGGGCAGGCCTGAATCTGAAGGGGAGAAGACCGATGAAGAACCTCCTGCCGTGTGGCATCGTCGTCTGGGCTTTGGCGGGAGGCCTCGTCGGCTGCCGCGCGCCCGCCGATCAATCCGCCTCCGCCCGTGTGCCGCATGGGCTGACCGTCGAGTACCGCGAGAACCCCTGCGGCCTCGACGCCCCCGCGCCGCGCCTCGGGTGGAAGCTCGCGGCGGACGGGCGCGACGTGATGCAGGCCGCCTGGCGCGTCCTCGCCGCCACCTCGCGAGAGAACCTCGCGCGGGACGTCGGCGACCTGTGGGACTCCGGGCGCGTCGCGGGCGACGCGAACGTGGGCGTCGCCTACGCGGGCAAGCCCCTCGCGACCTCCCAGCGCGTCTTCTGGAAGGTGAAGACCTGGACGGCGGCGGGCGTGGAGAGCCCGTGGAGCGCGCCCGCCGAATGGACGATGGGCGTCGTGAAGCCGACGGACTGGCGGGCGAAGTGGATCGGCCCCGCCGCCGTGACGCGCCCGGACGAGGACTTCGGCGCCGCGCAGTGGATCACCGCGCCGGCCGACAAGAAGGGCGTCGCGACGCTCGCGTTCTCCTTCGTCTTCGACGGGGCGAAGCCGGGCGAGTACGTCGAGATGGTCCATGCGGGCGTCTCGCAGCACGAGATCGACGTCAACGGGCGGTCGTTCAACAAGTGGAGCGGGCACGTCCACGACTGGCGCTACCTGCGCTTCCGCGACCTCACGCCCTACCTCGTGAAGGGGACGAACACGGTCGTCGTGCGCCTTTTCGCGGATAAGCCGCGCACCGCGTCCGATCCGGTTGACCCCATCCGCCTCCACGCCCCGAAGGACGCGCGCGCCTTCCTCGCGAAGATCGTCTTCCCGGGCGGTAGGACGCTCGTGACGGGCGCGAAGGGCTGGACCTCCCCGAACGGCGCGGTCGTCGCGCTTGGCGGTCCGCGCGCTCCCTCCTGGGGGAAGGACATGGTGTTGCGCGCCGAGAACGCCTCGCCCGCGTTTGCGAAGGCTTTCACCGTGAAGAAGCCCGTCGCCTCGGCCGTCCTCCACGTGACGGGCGTCGGCTTCTACGAGGCCGCCCTCAACGGGAAGAAGATCGGAAAGAAGGTGCTCGACCCCGCGCCGACCGCCTTTGACCGCCGCGTCCTCTACTCGACCTACCGCCTCGACGGCGACCTCCGGCAGGGCGCCAATGAACTGCGCCTCCTCGTGGGGCACGGCTGGTACGACATGCGCGCCGTCGCGACGTGGAACTTCGAGACGGCGCCGTGGCGGAACTTCCCGCGCGGCCTCGCGCAGCTGGAGATCGTGTACGCCGACGGTTCTAAGGAGGTCGTCGCGACGGACCGGACGTGGCGGCAGGTGAAGAGCCCCGTCGGCTACGACGACCTCTTCGAGGGCGAGGTCACGGGTGCGTACGACCCGCGCATGCCTGACCTTGAGAAGACCGTCGTCATGGCCGAGGAGGTGTCCGCCCCCGGCGGCCGCCTCGTCGCCGAGGCGCAGCCCGGAGCCGAGATCATGCGCATCGTGCCCGCGAAGAAGATCCACGCCGTCGGTGGCGGCACGTACGTGATCGACTTCGGCGAGAACGTGGCCGGCTGGGCGCGCCTCGCGCTGCGCGGGCAGAAGAAGGGCGATGTCGTCTCGGTCCGCTACGACGAGCGCGTGCAGGACGACGGCTCCCCGGCGCGGCCCTCCGTCAGGGACGGCCTGAACGACTTCAACTTCTGGGGGGGCGACCCGGACGAGGCGGCGCGCCGGCGCCGGATCGACGAGCACTTCCGCTACACGGCCTCGCACCGCGTCTGCCCCGTCGACGCCGCGTTCCAGACGGACCGCGTCATCTGCTCCGGCGCGGCCGTCGAGTCCTACGAGCCCCGCTTCGTCTACCACGGCTTCCGCTACGCGGTCGTGAAGGGGTTGCGCCAGGCCCCGAAGCCCGAGGACGCCGTGGCGTGCGTCATCCACACGGCCTTCCCCACGATCGGCTCCTTCGCGTGTTCGGACGCGACGTTCAACGCGCTCATGGAAATGGGCGACAAGGCCTATCGCGGCAACTTCGTGGACGGCGTGCCGACCGACTGCCCGCACCGCGAGAAGAACGGCTGGACGGGCGACGCCTCCATCGCGAGCGAGCTTGCGCAGTACCTCTTCGAGAACACGGCCGCCTACGAGAAGTGGCTGCGGGACCTCCTCGACGCGCAGCTCCCCGACGGCAACCTCCCCGGCATCGTCCCCTCCTCCGGCTGGGGCTACCACTGGGGCAACGGCGCGGGCTGGGACAGCGCGCTGCCCGTCATCGCGTGGAACCTCTGGACGTACCGGGGCGACCGCCGCATCCTCGACGAGGTCTACCCCGCGCTCGTCAAGTATCTCGCCTACACGGCGACGAAGGCGGACGCGGACGGCCTCGTGAAGCACGGACTCGGCGACTGGGTGCCCGTCAACCGCGCGCACATGCCCTCCACCCTCTTCACGAGCTCCTGCTACTACTACCAGGCCCAGCGCATCGCCGCCGAGATCGCCGCGCTGAAGGGCCTTTCCGCCGAGGCCGCGCAGTGGAACGCGAAGGCCGCGAAGACGCGCGCGGGCCTCAACCGGCGGCTCTACAAGGGCAATGGCGTCTACGACAACGGCGGGCAGACGGCGCAGGCGATGGCGCTCGCCTTCGGCCTCGCGGAGGAGGCCGCGCGCGCGAAGGTGGAGGCGCAGCTCGTCGCCGCCGTCGGGAAGGCGGGCGACCACCTCGACGTGGGCCTCTATGGCACGAAGCACCTCTTCCGCGCGCTGAGCCGCATGGGCCGCACGGACCTCGCGTTCAAGCTGATCGTGAACCCGACGAAGCCCTCGATGTCCGAGTGGGTCCAGAAGGGCGGCACGACGCTCTGGGAGGACTGGGGCGACGGCTCCTCGCGCAACCACATCATGTTCGGCGACTTTGTGGGCTGGGCCTACCAGTACCTCGCGGGCATCCGTCCGGCGGAGACGAAGGACTCCACGAGCGCCGTCACGTGCGCGAAGAAGCCGGCCTTCGGCGAGGTCGTCCTCGCGCCGCAGCCGATCGCCGCCCTCTCCTGGGCGCGCGCGTCGGTGGACGGCCCGAACGGCGAGATCGTCTCGTCCTGGAAGCGCGAGGGCGACACGGTGACGTACGACTTCACGGTGCCGCCGAACACGGTGGCGGTCATCCGGCTCCCCGGCGCGGCGCCGAAGCGGGTCGGTTCGGGGCGCCACACGTTCGCGGTTCCGGCGCATGTCGCCCCATGACTTCGCGCACGTCCCGCTGAGCTGGCATCCGGCGCGCGCGGACCTCGCCGGCGGCCCCGTCTACCTCGCGCTCGCCGCCGCGCTGGAGCGCGACATCGCGTCCGGGCGCCTCCCGCCCGGCACGCGCCTCCCGCCTCAGCGCGAGCTGGCGGACGACCTGGAACTCAACTTCACGACGGTGACGCGCGCCTTCGACCTCTGCCGGGCGAAGGGGCTCATCTACGGCGTGGTCGGGCGCGGCACGTTCGTCGCCTCCCTGCCCGGCGTCAACGAGGAGGCGGTGCGGACCGCCGTCGATCTCGGCGTCGTGCAGGGGTTCCCCGGCCTCGGCACCCGTGCGGTGGTGGAGGCCGCGCGCACGGTCCTCGCGCGGGACAGCGCCGAACGGCTGTTCTCCTACGGGGAACGCGACGGCACGGAGCGCGTGCGCGAGGCCGGCCGGCGCTGGCTCGCGCGTGTCGGCGTCGAGGCGTCCACCCGCCACATCGCCGTCTTCCCCGGCGTGCAGAGCGTCCTTTCGATTGCCCTCCTGTCGCTCTTCCGCGTGGGGGATGCCCTGGCCGTTGACGAATTCACCTACGGCAACCTCATCCGCCTCGCGCGCATGGCGAAGATCCGCCTCGTTCCCGTGCGGGGCGACGCGGAGGGGATGCTGCCGGAGGCGCTGGAGGAGGCGGCGCGCGCGGACGGCGTGCGGGGCGTCTTCCTCATGCCGGCCTGCGCGAACCCGACGACGCGGACGATGCGCGGCGCGCGGCGGGACGCGCTTGCCCAGGTCGCGCGTGCGCGGGACCTGTTCGTCCTGGAGGACGACGCGCAGCTGGGCCCCGAGGCGGAGGCCCCGCTCCAGGCGCGCATCCCGGAGCGCACGGTCTACCTCGCGGGCACGTCCCGTCTGCTCGCCGCCGGCCTACGCGCCACGTTCGCGGTCGTCCCCGCGTCCCTCTGCGCGCGTCTGCTCGCCGCTCTCCACAGCACGGCGATCAAGGCGAGCGCGCTCGACGCTGAAATCCTCGGCGAACTGATCCTGGACGGCGCGGCGGAGACCTTGCTGGAACGCAAGCGGGCGGCGGCCCGCCGCGCGAACGCGGTGTTCGATGCCGTCTTCGGCCTTGCGGGGACGACGGACGACGTGCGCCTCTTCCGCACGCTGCCCCTGCCCGGCACGACTGGGTGCGGACAGGAGATCGAACGCGCGCTGCGCGCACACGGCATCGAGGTCTTCCATTCGGACCGCTTCCGCGTGGGGACGGCCCCCGCCGACTCCTTTCTGCGCATCTCCGTCTCGAACGCCCGCAGCGAGAAGACCCTCGCCTCCCACCTCCGTGCCCTCGCCCGGAAGTTAAAGGGTGGCGCACCGGGTGACGCCCCGTCCGCATCGCGCTTCCGGACGGAAACGTGAAATTCTCGGGGATGACCAAAATTTCGTCCGGCACACATCCGTGAAATCGTGTATAATATCCCCTGATTTCCTTTGGAGGGATGGCAGAGAGGTTGAATGCACTGGTCTTGAAAACCGGCGAGCCGAAAGGCTTCGGGGGTTCGAATCCCTCTCCCTCCGCCAAAATTTCTGAATAAGAGAGAGCCGGTTATCCGGCTCTTTTGCATTGAGAACAGGCCGGTGGGGAGCGGCT
>URIT01000150.1 GCA_900547945.1 uncultured bacterium | reverse complement strand
ACGGACCGTCGCAGGAAGCAAAGCGGCTTTTTGTGCTGTCCACCAATGAGACAAGCGCACTGAAGTTTTTGCCGCACTGGTATCTCTCCGATGCGCAGGTGGACGCGATACTGCACCCCGTCAGCACCTCCACGGACGATGAACCGTCGCCGGACGACAATTTTGTCGAGCTGCCCTACGAGGACGGCCGCACCGTGGAAGACGAAAACACCAACGCGGGACAGGTCGTCGTGGCCGACCCGTCAGAGAACACCGGCGAGAGCGGCGAGTGGATGGAGGTCGTGGACATCAAGGGTTCGACGTTCAAAGGAAAGCTCATGATCATCCGCGATCCGTCGAAGGTCGTCGTCGGCACGCTCGACGCGCGCGCGGGCGGCCCCGTGACGGTGACGGGCGGGTGCCTGGCGGCGCCGGACGGCGCGCTCACGCTCATCGTCGCGACGCCGACGGAGAGGGGCGTCACGCGGCTCCTCGACCTGCGCGCGAGCGCGTGGACGGGGCCGCTCGCGATCACGGTCGTGGACGGCGCGGGCGCGCCCGTCAAGGGCAAGGCGTACCTCTCCGGCGGCGTCCTGAAGTTCGATACGACGACGGGCACGGCGCTCATCCTGCGCTAGGCGCGCGGAAAGGAATTCTCCCCCATGCCGAACACCACGATGAAGGATCACCGCTCGCTCTTCCGCCAGCTGCTGGCGGGCATGTACGACGCGGTGCTCATTACCGACCCGAGCGGGCACCTGCTGGAGCTCAACCCCCGCGCGAAGGAGTTCTTCCAGTACGAGACCGATGAGGTGATGGACCGCCCCGTGGGGCGCTTCATCCCCGGCGTGACGCCGGAGATCGTCGAACGCATCCGCGCGGGCCTCGACCAGGCGCGCCACATGATGCTCGACGCGAACTGTCTGCGCAAGGACGGCTCCGTCTTCCCGGCCGAGGTGACGGTGAGCCTCATCGACCTGCTCGATCCCGGCGACCTCGTCTTCACGATCCGCAGCACCGAGCGCCGCCGCCGCCAGCTCGCCGTCTTCCGCACCCGGCAGAACGCCTACGAGATCTCGCAGGCCGCCCTCTTCGCATGTGCGCCGGACGGCCGCTTCCGGGGCGTGAACGCCGCCTTCCTGGAGATGTTCGGCTATGCGGACGAGGGGGAGGTGCTGAAGCTCGCCTTCTCGGACGTCATGGACGACGCGCCGATGGCGGAGAACTTCGCCTGTGCCCTCGCCGGCGAGAAGACGGCCGTGCGCATCACGGCGCAGGAGGACGCCTCCGAGGGGGAGGACGTTGAGATTCAATTGGGACCCGACCTCCAGGACAAGAAGATCGTGGGCGTCGTGGGGTCCGTCATCAGGGTTTAGGATATGCGAGCTGCACCAAAGTTTGCCACGAACGTCGAGGCATTGACCGTCAACCGTCCCGATGCCGGGAAGTCCCTCCAGGACTTCCTTGCCGCGCGCCTCGGGCTTTCCCGCCGTGCCGCCAAGGCCGTCATCGACGGGCGCAGCGTGTGGGTGAACCGCCGCTGCGTCTGGATCGCGCACCATCCGCTCAAGACGGGCGACGCCGTGGAGATCCCCCGCAGCGTCGTCGCGGCCGCGCGCCGCCAGGCTGGGAGCGCGCAGGCGGCGGTTGCGCCCGAGGAGCGGCGGCACGTGCGCGTGCTCGTGGAGACGCCGGACTACATCGTCGCCGACAAGCCCGCCGGGCTCCTCGCGAACGACGATCCGAAGTCCGTCGAGGCCATCCTCCGCACGCAGCTCAAGGAGCCGAACCTCCAGGCCGTCCACCGCCTGGACCGCGACACGACGGGCTGTCTGCTCTTCGCGAAGACCTTTGCCGCCTACCAAGCCGCCGTGGAGGTCTTCAAGACGCGCCGCATCGCGAAGACCTACGCCGCCATTGTCGTGGGCAGCTTCCCCTACGCGCACCAGAAGATCGACGCGCCGCTCGACGACCAGCCCGCCGTCTCCCTCGTCACGCGCGAGGCGGCGGGGCCCGACGCCTCCTTCCTGCGCGTGCGCATCGAGACGGGCCGCACGAACCAGATCCGCCGCCATCTCGCGGGCGTGCGCTTCCCCATCGTCGGCGACCGCACGTTCGGCCTCAAGTCCGCGCGCGACCCGCGTCTCATGACCGTGCCGCGCCAGATGCTCCACGCGACCGCGCTCGTCCTGCCCGACCCGATGCGCAAGGGCGAATCGATCCGGTCGCATGCGCCGTTGCCGGCCGACTTCCGCGCGGCGCTGAAACTCTTCGGCATGGGCCGGAAGAACTAGAAAAGGAGAAGATCGATGAAGAGACGCGAATTCCTCACCTCGTCGCTGGCGGCCGGCGTCGCCTTCGGCTTCCCCGCCCTCGTCTCGGCGCGTTCGCCGAACGCCAAGGTCTGCCACGCCTGCATCGGCACGCATGGCATGGCGGGGGCGGACATGCGGACGTTTGCGGGGTTCAAGGACCTCCTCGACGTCGTCGCCGTCTGCGACGTGGACGCGGCCTACCTCGCGGAGGCGAAGAAGCTGCTGCCGAACGCGCGCGTCTACCGCGACTGGCGCGAACTGCTCGCGGCGGAGGGCGACCGGATCGACGCCGTGAACGTCTCGACGCCGGACCACACGCACACCATCGTCTCCGCGAACGCGATGCGGCGCGGCAAGCACGTCTACTGCCAGAAGCCGCTCTGCAAGAAGCTGGACGAGTGCCGCCTCCTGCGCCGCCTCGCCGCCGAGACGGGCGTGACGACGCAGCTCGGCACGCAGTTCGCCTCCGGCCTCGGCGACCGCCAGATCGTCGCGTTCCTCCAGCAGGGCGTGATCGGCCCCGTCACGCGCGTGTGCCTCTACTCGACGCGCAACGGCATGTCGCGCGTGCGGCGCGTCCTGGAGGCGCCCGCGCCCGTGCCGGCGAATCTGGACTGGGAGGGCTGGGTCGGCCCCGCGCCGATGACGGCCTACCGTCCGAAGAACTACCACCCCACGCTCTGGCGCATGTGGCGCGACTACGGCTCCGGCTGGATCGGCGACCTCTGCATCCACGTCGTCAGCGCGCCCTGGATCGGCCTCGGGCTTGGCGCGACGGCCCCGCGCACGGTCGAGGCCGTCGTCGACCCCGAGGTCCGCACGGATCCCGTCTATAAAAAGGCCTGGCCGCGCTATTCGCACATCACCTGGGAGTTTCCGGGCGTGGCGGCCACCGGCGGGCGCCCGTTCCGCATGGAGTGGTTCTCGGGGATCAAGTCGGACCCGACGGTGCCGGCGTCCTTCCTGCCGCCCGCCGAATACGAGGCGCTCTTCGCGAAGACGCCGCTCAAGGCGCGTTCCGAGGAGGGGCGCGTGATCGAGGGCGAGAAGGGCTGGATCCTCGCCCCGCACGCCTCCGCGCCGATGGCGCTGCTGCGGGACGGCACGGTGATCAAGCCGCCGAAGCTCGGCCGCGAGCCGAACCACCACCGCCAGTTCGCGGAGCAGGTGGCGCGCGGCGGCGGCGCGACGCGCAGCTCGTTCGACTGGTGTACGTGGATGATGGAGAGCGTCGTGATGGGCGGCGTGTGCGAGCAGCTGCCCGACCGCCGTCTCACGTGGAACGCCGCCCAGGGCTGCTTCGAGAACGCGCCGGACGCGAACGCGCTCCTGAAGAGCGCCTACCGCGACGGCTGGACGCTCGCCGGGCTGTGAGCGCGCGCTAGGGCGTGCGCGGCAGCACGAGGCGGTGGGGGCGGCGGCGGGGGCCCTCCTCCGCCGCCCAGGCGTCGAGCGCCTGGCAGATGCGCACGAGCGTCTCCTCCCGCCGGACGGGCCTGAGCGCGCATTCCCACACGAGGATCACGTTCCAGCCGAGGTCCTTCCAGTCGGCCTCGTGCCGCCGGTCGCGGCGGACGTTGTTGGCCCATTTCGTCGTCCAGAACTCGACGTTGGACTTCGGCATCGAGCTGACGGCGCAGCCGTGGCGGTGCCAGAAGCAGCCGCGCACCTCGATGAACGTGTGGGCACGGGGCACCACGACGTCCGGGTGGCCGGGATAGCGCCGGTCGCAGGTGCGGAAGCGCCACCCGGCGGCGAAGATCCGCTTCCGCACGAGGATCTCCGGCTTCGTGTCGCGCGAGCGGATGCGCGCCATGACCTTGCTGCGCTGCTCTTTCGTGAGGGTGTCCATCGCGCGGCAGTATAGCACAAGTTGCGTCCCTCCCGGCGTACGGACGAAAAAAGAGTATAATATGCGGCTCAACGGAGACCACAGAGGAGCAGAGCGTGCGTGTGAACGGACGAACAGAGAGCAGGAAGAACGTCTATTTCGTGTCCGGCATCGACACGGGCATCGGTAAGACCGCCGTGACGGGACTGATGGCGCGGTCGCTTGCGTCCGCCGGGCGCGACGTCATCACCGTCAAGCTCGTGCAGACGGGGAACGACGGGTATTCGGAGGACATCGACGCGCACCGCCTCATCTGCGGCGGCGTGCGCTTCCCCGAGGACGGCGCGGGCCTCACCGCGCCGCAGGTCTTCAAGTTTCCCTCCTCGCCGCTCCTCGCCGCCGCCCTGGAGGGCCGCACCGTCGATCTCGCGGCGATCACGCGCGCGGTGGACGCCTGTGCGGCGCGGCACGAGATCGTGCTTGTCGAATCCGCCGGCGGCCTCGACGTGCCCCTCACGGAGGACCGCCTCACCGTCGACTACGCGGCGGAACGGGGCTGGCCGCTCATCCTCGTCACATGCGGGCGCCTCGGTTCGATCAACCACACGCTCCTCTCCCTGGAGGCGGCGAAGGCGCGCGGCATGCCCGTCGCGGGCGTCGTCCACAACTGGTTCGACGGGGCGGATCCGCTCATCGACCGCGACACGCCCGAGACGACGCGCCGCTACCTCGCGCGCTGGGGCTTCCCGCCCGTCGTCGTGCGCGTGCCGCGCTTCGACTTCGCGGGGCCCTACCCCGACGTGGACTTTTCGGAGATCTTCGCATGACGCCGCTCGCCTGGGACCGTACGCACATCTGGCATCCCTACGCCTCGCTCGGCAACCCGCCGCCCGTCCTCCTCGCGAAGCGGGCTTCGGGCGTCGAGATCGAGCTGGACGACGGACAGAAGCTCGTCGACGCGGTGTCGAGCTGGTGGTGCGTCGCGCACGGACACAACCATCCGGCCCTCGTCGAGGCGATCCGGCGGCAGTCCGAACGCCTCTCGCACGTCATGTTCGGCGGGTTCACGCACGAACCGGCCATCGCGCTCGCGGAGAAGCTGGCGGCGTTCGCGCCGCCCGGCCTGGACCGCGTCTTCTTCGCCGATTCAGGTTCGATTTCCGTCGAGGTCGCGGCGAAGATGGCCGTCCAGTACCAGAACGCGCGGGGGCGCCCCGAGCGGAACAGGCTCCTCGCCCTGAAGGGCGGCTACCACGGCGACACGTCGCTCTGCATGGCGCTCTCGGACCCGGACGGCATGCACACGCTCTTCAGGGGCATCATGACGCGGCACTTCTTCGCCGAGAAGCCGGGCATCCCGCCGGACGCGCCGTGGAATCCCGCCGACGCCGCCTCGCTGCGCCGGATCGTGGAGGAACACACGGACGAGATCGCCGCGCTCGTCTGCGAGCCCGTCTTCCAGGCCGCGAACGCGATGAACTTCTACCATCCCGCCTACCTGCGCGAAATGCGCCGCCTCTGCGACGAACACGGCATCCTGCTCATCTTCGACGAAATCGCCGCCGGCTGCTACCGGACGGGCCCCCGCTGGGCGCACGCGCGCGCGGGCGTCACGCCCGACATCATGACCGTCGGCAAGGCGCTCACGGGCGGCCATCTGACGCTCGCCGCCACGCTCGCCTCGCAGAAGGTGGCGGACACGATTTCCGCCGGTTCGCCGAGCGCGTTCATGCACGGCCCCACCTACATGGCCAATCCCCTCGCCTGCGCGGCGGCCTGTGCGTCGCTGGACCTCTTCGCCGCCGGCGACTACGCCGCGCAGGTGGCGCGCATCGAACGGCAGTTCGCGGAGGGGCTGGCCCTCGCGCGCGCCCTGCCGAACGTGCGCGACGTGCGCGTCCTCGGCGCCGTGGGCGTCGTCGAGGTGGCGTGTCTGCCGGCACCGGCGGACATCCAGCGCGTCATCCGCGCCCACGGCGTCTGGCTGCGTCCGTTCTGCAATTTCATCTACGCGATGCCGCCGCTCGTCTCGGACGCGGGGACGGTGGACCGCATCGTCGGCGCGCTCCTCGATCTCGCCGCCGCGCCGCCCGGTCCGCCGCCCGCCGAGGGGGATTTCCATGAGTGAGGCGGCGGCATTCTACTCCGTCAAGATGCGTGCGGCGCGCGGCGGGGCGCACATCTCCGGCGCGGAGAAGATCGTGCCCGCGCCGTCCGTCCCGAAGGTCGCATCCGTCCTCGTCGCGCGCGCGCTCACGCACGCAAAGGGCGTGCCCGACTTCGTGAACCTGAAGGTCGAGGCGCAGCCGGGCCCCATCCGGCGGCTGCCGGCGCTCGCGGTGACGACGCACGCCACCCGGACGGCGGCGGAGGGGCGCGCCGTCGCGGCGCGCCTCCTCGCGGAGGCGGGGATCGCGCGCGTGGACGACATTCTCGCGCGCTTCGCCGAGAGCCATGCCCTGCGCGGGGCGATGCTCCTCGACGCGGACACGCTGGAACGCCTGGAGCCCGACCCGGCACGCGGCGTGCGCGCGACGTACATGGACGACACGGCGTCGCTCGAAAAGGGAACCGCCGGCGGCAAGAACCACTACGCCGAGGCGATCGTCCTCGCGACGAAGGTCCAGAACGCCCCCGGCATCGTGGGGGAGATCTGCGTCTCGGACGACCCGGACTACGTGACGGGCTACGTGGCGACGCGCGCGCTCGGCTACCGGCGCATCACGGTGATCAAGGAGAAGGGCGACCCGAACGGCGGACGCATCTTCCTCTACCGGGGGCCGCGCGCCGGCGTCGCGGAGACGATCCGCTTCCTGGAGAAGACGCCCGTCCTCGTGACGGACGTGCCCGTCCTCGCCGCGCCCCGGGCAGAATGCCGCTTCGACGGCCTCGCTTCCGCGCTCGCCGCGCGGCAGGCGGCGGGGCTTGCGCGCACGTGCCGCACGCTCGCCGCGCCGACGGGGCGCGTCGCCAAGCGCATGAGCGAGGGCGACGAGGACGCGCGCGGCGACCGCAGCCCCG
>URIT01000149.1 GCA_900547945.1 uncultured bacterium | reverse complement strand
GGGGACGCACAGCTCCAGCGCGCCGTCCCCGAGGCGGCGCCCCGTCGTGCGGTCCGGCGCAAGCGGCGCGCTCTTCAGCTCCCAGTCTCCCGCCAGGGCCGCCAGCGCGGCGGCCGCGCCCAGCGCCAGGGCAACCGCCTTCTTCACGGCCGCCCTCCCGCCGTCCCCTTCAGCGACCACGTGGCGAAGACGCCCAGCGCGAGCAGGTAGACGAGGCACGCGAGCAGCGTCCAGACGATGCCGGCGGGCCCGAGCGACCCCCGCAGCGCGCCGAAGGCGATCTTGACGAGCCCGCCGCCCGAGATCGCCATCACGACGAGCGCCGAGATCTCGTTCGTCCGCTCCGGACGGTGGTTGATCGCAAGGCCCATGCACATGCCGAACGTGTTCGCGAAGCCGAAGGAGGAGAGGAAGACGAGGACGAGGAAGACCGTCGGGTTCGGCGCGAAGAAGAGACCCGCCGTGGCGCCGACGGCGAGGCCGACGGACCAGGGGAAGCAGCGCGCGGCGGAGATGCGCGCGAAGACGATCGACCCGGCGAAGGCGGCGAGCATCTTGGCGAGGAAGTAGACCGCAGGCCCCGTCGCCGCCTTGTCCGTCGGCAGACGGAAGACGTCGCGCAGGTACTCGGGCACGCCCACCGCAAAGCCGATGTCCGCCGCGACCGAGAAGAACACGCCCACCACCATCGCGAGGATGTAGGGGCTCGCGAGCTGCCGCACGCAGGACGCGAAGGACGGCGGCGCCGCCGACGCGCTCGCGCGGGATCGGCGAGAGCGCGAGCCACGCCGCCGCCACGAACGTCAGCGCGCCGTAGACGAGGAAGAGGTACTTCCAGTTCCCCAGCCGCTCGGCGCAGAAGAGCGCCACCACCGGCGTCGCCGCCGCGCAGAGGGCCTTGACGAACTGCCCGAGCGAAATGCGCGCCGTGAGCTTCTCCTGCGGCACGACGTTCGACATCAGGGCCGGCAGCGCCGCCTGGATCATCGTGTTGCCGATGCCGAGGAAGGCGAACGACACCGCGTAGATCCACCACCGCTCCGCCGTCGCGGCGAAGGGCAGGAACATCGCGGCGACCGTCAGGGCGAGCGAGGCGAGCACGGTGTTCTTCCGCCCGATCTTCCCGCAGAGAATCCCCGTGGGGATCGAGATGAGGAGGAACCAGACGAAGATCATGAGCGGCAGCACCGCCGCCGCGAACGCCGAGAGGCGGCACTCCTCCTCGATGCGGATGAGCGCCGTCGAGATGATGTCGGCGAAGCCCATCACGAAGAAGCCGAAGAGAATCGGCAGAAGCACGAGCTGCCTGCGCATGGCGGAGCCTCCTTACCGGACCTTCGTGAAGACGACGACGAAGCCGCCCTCCGGGGCGACCGCGAGCGTGAGGGGCGCGTCGCGCGTGACGCGCCGCGTCGATTCGGCGAGGTCGGTCGCGTCGTCCGCCGCGCGCGGACCGTCCGCGTAGACCGCCGCCTCCCACGTCGTGCCCGCCGGCAGGAAGTCGAGCGGCAGCGTGACGTCCTTCGCCGCGACGCCCAGGTAGGCCGCGTAGAAGCGCCCGTCGAACGTCTCGCGCACGACGCCGTAGTCCTCGCCGATCGCGCCCGTGAAGGGATGCGTCGCGCGCCAGACGGTCGGGAGCGCGCGCAGCGCCCCGATCCCCTTCGCGCCCCGGTAGCGCTCGGGCCAGTCGCAGAGCGTCATGAGCGGCGAGTCGTACGCGACGCAGAGCGCGAGCGCGTGGGCGCGCGTGCCGATCTCCTCCGCCCAGATCGGGCGGCGGTCGGTCTCGTCGCCGTAGCGGTGGCCCCTCTTGCACTGCGGCGTGAACGCCGCCGTGTGGACGTTCCCGAAGCTGCCGGGCGTGAAGTCGCCGGGGCCGAGGAGGAAGCGCGTGAACGGCAGCGTCGCGCAGTGGGCCGGCGTGATCTTGCCCGTGAACTTCGTCATCTCGTTGCCGAGGACGCCCTCGCGCGTGATCTGGTTCGGCCACGTGCGGTTCATGCCCGTCGGCTTGAACGCGCCGTGGTAGTTGACGAGCAGGCGGTGGCGGGCGGCCGCGCGGGCCGTGCTCTCGTACCACCGCACCATCCACTGGTCCTGGCGGTCGAGGAAGTCGATCTTCACGCCCTTCACGCCCCAGCGCGCGAGCTTCGCGAACGTCTCCTCCACGCCGTTGTCCTGCAACGCCTCCCAGTGGAGCCACACCCAGATGCCCACGCCCTTCTCCCGCGCGCGGGCGATGATGCGGTGGAGGTCGAAGCCCTTGCGGATCTCGACCGGCACGTCCGGGCCGTGGTTCGGACGGCGCGCCCAGCCGTACCACCCGCCGTCGATCGTGTGGTAGGGCCAGCCCATCTCGGCGGCGAAATCCACGAGCTTGAGCGTGAAGTCGGTGGAGAGGGAGTTGTTCGAATCGACCCACCAGTCCCAGCTCGACGCGCCCGGCTTGACCCAGCTGAAGTCGAGGGACGGGTCCGGCGGCGGGTTGAGGTTCAGGATGAGGTCGTTGCGGTTGAGGAGGTCGAGGTCGGAGTCCGCGCAGACCATCACGCGCCACGGGCTCGCCGCCGGCGTCATGCGGATGACGGCGACGTCCGGCGCGCAGGCGTTGGAGCGCGGCAGCGGGGTGAGCGCCGCCTCCAGCGTCGCCGCGCCGGGCTTCTGGCCCTTCTTCGGGGCGCGGTAGTAGAGGCCGGCCCAGTTCGTGAGATCCGCCTCGCAGAGGGCGACGCGCTGCGCGCCCACGTTGACGACGGCGGGCATGCCGACGAGTTCCTTCGCCTTGAGGTCGGCAAGCGGGCGCCTGCGGAAGTCCTCTTCCTGCGAGTTGCCCCAGCTGCGGTAGGTCGTGAACCAGCCGTCCACGCCCTCCGGGAAGCGCCATTCGGTCTGCTCGCCGCGCAGCTGGAAGCCGTCGAAGCCGGCCTGCTCGGGGATGACATAACGGAAGGCGACACCCTCGTCGTAGGCGCGGAAGACGAGCGTGAGGAGGCGCCCGTCGGCGTCTTCGAGGTCGAGCGCCAGCTCGTTCGCGTGGTCGCGCACGGTCTCCTTCCTGTAGAGGCGCGTCGTCCAGGTCTCGTCCAGCGTCCGGCGCGCCGCCTTCTTCAGGCGGAAGCCGCCCCAGGGCTTCTGGTCGATGAAATCGAGCCCCAGGCGCGAGGGCAGGACGAGGGCGGCGCCCTTGCGCGTCGCCGACCAGGAAAGGCCCTTCTCCACCTCCACGTCCACCCGCAGCGTCCCGTCGGGCGAAACAAGCGTCTCGACCGCGCAAAGCGCACCGGCACAGGCCGCCAGGGCGGCGAACAGCGTCTTCTTCACAGATTGCTCCTTCTCGTACTCTCTTGCGATACGCGGCGTCACACGGCCATTCGGCACACGCCACTCCAGACCGCGAGTATACCATAGGCCGCAGATCCCGCGCAAGCGGCACGGCAATGTGCTACAATAGGCGGACATGAACGACAAGGTTCCATTCCGCATGCCCCGCGTCCTCGCCTGGGAGGTGACGCGCCGCTGTCCGCTCAACTGCCGCCACTGCCGTGCCGGCGCCGCCGACCTCCCCTACGCCCGCGAGCTCACCACCGCCGAATGCCGCCGCGCGCTCGATTCCCTCGCCGCCCCCTCCTCCCAGCCGCCGCCCCTCGTCATCTGGACCGGCGGCGAGCCGATGCTCCGGCCCGACATCCTCGCGCTCGTCTCCCACGCCACCGCCCTCGGCATCCGCAGCGTGATGGCCCCCTGCGGCATGCTCGTCACGGAGGCGCGCCTCGGCGAGCTGAAGGCGGCCGGCGTGACGGCCTGCTCCTTCTCGCTCGACGGCCCCGACGCCGCCACGCACGACGCCTTCCGGGGCGTCGCCGGCGCCTACGACAACGTGACGCGCGCGATGCGCATCGCCGCCGCCCTCGGCATGCCCTTCCAGGTGAACACGACCGTCTCGACGCTCAACCTGGACCGCCTCGACGCCCTCTACGACGCGGCCGTGCGGCTCGGCGCCGCGAAGCTCGACCTCTTCTTCCTCGTCCCCGTCGGGCGCGGCAAAGGCATCGCCCGCTACGCCCTTTCGCCCGAGCAGACGGACCGCGTGCTGGACTGGGCCTTCGCCAGGGCCGTGCAGGGCCCCCTCGCGATCAAGACGACCTGCTGCCCCACCGCCCCCTTCCGCTGGGCGCGGTGGAAGCCCCTCCACGCGCCCGACGCCCCCCTCCGCCCGCCCTGCGGCTGCCTGGGCGGACGCGGCTTCGCCTTCCTCTCGCACGTCGGCGACCTCCAGACCTGCGGCTTCATCGACACGCCCTGCGGCAACCTCCGCGACCACGCCTGCGACGTCCGCGCGCTCATCGCCGCCGCCGCCAACCCGCTCGGCGCCGCCGGCACCTGCCGCACCGCCGAGGCGGCGGAGGCGTCCGCTCACCGCAGGTCGATCGACGTCCCCTGCGCCGCGTCGAGGGCGACGGGGCGCGCGCGCTTGTAGATGCGCCCGAGCGCGTCGAGGCAGCGTCTGTCGCCCCGCCAGAACGGCACGGGGCCGAGCCGCTTCAGGAGCGGCGCCGGCTCCTCCAGCGCGTTCCCGCGCAACGGGGTATCGTCCGCGACCTCATACGCCACCGACGCCGGCCCCGCCTCCTCTTCGGGCGGCACGAGGTCGTCCAGGTCGACGCCGCGCAGCGCGAGGAGCGTCGCGGGACGGCGGGCGACCTCCTCGCCGAGGATCAGCAGCACCGCGACGAGGTGCTTGCAGGGGCGCGCCCAGTCGGGGCACGAGCAGTGCATCTTCACGTCCCAGAGCGTCCGCCCGTCGGGCGTCGTCCCGAGCGGCGCGGCCCGGGGGAAGAGCGGCACGCCCTCGGCGCGCAGCAGGTCCTCGACCTCCGTCGGCAGATCGTCCGTCAGCAGGCGCGCGAGCAGCATCGGCTCGGCCTTCAGCGCCGCCGCGACGCGGGGCGTCGAGACGGCCGTGAAGTCGAGCGCGACCCGGTAGGGGTCCGGCCGCGCGCCCTGCACGGTCGCCTCGACGCGCGGACCTTCCAGCACGAGGTCCGTCACCTGCCCGCCGACGGCGTACTGCCGCCCCCGCCCAAGGCGCGGCCCCAGGCGCATCGCCTCCAGGGCGGCGATCCAGCGCCGCGCCCACCAGGCGGTCCTGACGAGCGTGCGCAGGTCCTGCGCGCGGATGCCGTGCGCCGTGCGCGCAACGCGCAGCGGATAGCGTTTCCGGCTCATGGTTCCTCCTCCCCGTCCGGCTCCGCGCCGCCCGCCGCCGATGGGTCCAGGCTCACGATCCGCTCGAACGCGCGCGCGTCCATCCGCGCGAGGAACGCCTCGCCGCCCGCGACGACCTCGTTTGCGAGGTAGCGCTTCGATTCGAGGAGGGCGTCGATGTGGTCCTCCAGCGTCCCCGCGCAGATGAAGGTGTGGACGAACACCGTCTTCGTCTGCCCGATGCGGTGGGCGCGGTCCGTCGCCTGGTTCTCCACCGCCGGGTTCCACCAGCGGTCGAAGTGGATCACGTGCGTCGCGCGCGTGAGGTTGAGGCCGAACCCGCCCGCCTTCAGCGAGAGGATGAACGCATTCGGCTCCGGCGCCGCGTTGAAGGCGGCGATCTCGGCCTCGCGCTGCGCGGGGGTGAGCCCGCCGTGCAGGAACGGGAAGAGGCGGCCGAACGTCTCCTGGAGGTGCGCGCGGAGCATGCGGCCCACCTTCGCGTACTGCGTGAAGACGAGGCACGACTCGCCGCAGGCGAAGATCTCCGCGAGGAGTTCGTCGAGGCGCGCGAGCTTGCCCGCGCCGTCGCAGATCAATTTCAGTTCCGTGAGGAGCGCGAGGATGCGCCCACGCGACGGCGCGTCCGCCGCCGCGTCCGCGCGGAAGGCCGCCAGCGCGTCCTCGTAGGCGCGCCGCTGCGCGGGCGCGAGCGGACAGTATTCGCGCACCTCGCGCTTCGCGCCGAGCTCCGCCGCCACGGCGGGGTCCGTCTTCAGCCGCCGCAGCATGAACGGTTCGAGGATCCGCTTCAGCTTCGCCGCCGCCCCGCCGTGCGCGTCCTCGCGGATGGAGCGCGTGAACGCCGCGTCGAAGTCCTTCCGCGCGCCGAGGAGGCCGGGATTGAGGAATTCCTCCAGCGACCAGAGGTCGGCCGCGCTGTTCTCGAACGGCGTGCCCGTGAGCGCGATCTTCACGGGGATCTCCAGCGCGCGGGCGGCGCGGGCGGCGCGCGTGTCGGGGTTCTTGATCGTCTGCGCCTCGTCGAGGATGAGCGCGGAGAACGTCGCGTCCGCGAAGTCGCGAAAGTCGCGCACGAGGAGCGCGTAGCCCGTCACCACCACGTCCGCCCCCCGGCACGCCACGAGGAACGTCCCGCCCGCCGCGCGCGCGCCGCCCTGGTGGAGCAGCACCTTCAGGCCCGGCGCGAACGCGCGCAGCTCGCGCACCCAGTTCGTCGTGACGGAGACGGGCGCGACGATGAGGGCGGGCGGCTGCGGCGCCTTCCCCCGCGCGTGGAGGAGGTAGGCGATCGTCTGCACCGTCTTGCCGAGGCCCATGTCGTCCGCCAAACACGGACCGAACCCCCACTTCGTGAGGAAGGCGAGCCAGGACATCCCGCGCAGCTGGTAGTCGCGGAGCGTCCCCTTCAGCCCCTTCGGCTGCGGCAGCACCCGGAACCGCTTCTCGCCGCGCAGTTCGTTGAGGAGCCCCCGCAGCCAGCCATGCGCCTTCACCTGCGCGACGCGCAGACGCCCCACGTGCCCCGTCCCGAGCGCGAAGGAGACGGCCTCGGGGACCGTGAGCGGCTTCCCCTTCACGGCCTGCAGCGCCCGCAGCGCCTCGCGCAGCACGTAGCGGTCCACCTCGATCCAGCGGTCGCGGAAGAAGACGAGCGTGGACCCCTGGTCGAGCAGGAACTGGATCTCCCGCTCCGTCACCTTCTCCCCGTCGACGCGGATCGTGAGCTTCGAGGCGACCGTGCGGGCGGCGGACGCAGCCGGGGCGGTGGGCGTCAGCTCGGCCTCGGCGACGAGGTGTTCGCCCGTCACGCCGGGCGGCATCGCAACGACGAACCCCGCCGCCGCGAGCGCCTGCGCGCCCGTCCGCAGGAAGTTCTCGGCATCGGCGTGCGTCAGCTCGGCGCGCATCCGGCGCAGGGACCTGAGCGGCGGATAGACGGCGGCGGCCTGG
>URIT01000148.1 GCA_900547945.1 uncultured bacterium | reverse complement strand
GTCGCGCGGGAGCGCGACCCTCCCGCGTTCGGACGTCCCGCGCCGGGGGCGGCGCAGGGACAGCCCGCGCCGGGCCGCAGTTGGACGCCGTGCGCCGAGGGCGGAACGTGGCGCAAGACCGTTCCGCGCATGGAGGGGGCGTCAGCGGACGGAGAACGTGGTGGTGAACGTCGCCTCCGTTACGGGGGCCTCGAACGCGAAGGCGAGGCGCTGCACGTCGGGGCGCGACGGGTTCTCGATCCGCTCCTCCCTGAAGCGGACCGGCGCGGAGGCCGCCACCGCCATCTCCAGCTTGCGCTGCGTCGTCGCGCTCTTGTCGAACGTAAACGCGGTCGCCGCCGCGTTCTTCCGCCACGTGCGGTAGGTGATGACCGGCACCTCGAAGGCCGTCGGCGCCGTGCAGACGATGCGGTCCGAAACCGTAAGGACGTTCCGCACGCGGTCGAAGGCGAGGGTGCGGACAAGGGACTTCAGCGCGGGCACCGCGTAGGCGGCGGCGTACTCGATCGCCACCTCGTCCTTCGCGTCCGTGAAGGACGCGCGCAGGACCTTCGCCGCCGCCGCGCGCCCTGTCCGCTGGAGTTGGCCCCCGACGACGGGGACGGGATGGCCGTAGGAGTTGAGGACCTTCGAGACGTAGCGGTCCTTCGAGAACGTGCGGCGCGTGTAGACCTCGCCGCCCGGGTCGCCCGTCATCTCCACGCCGTCCAGCATCACGTAGTAGGAACCGATGTCGTTGTGGTTGTGGAGTTCGGCGTTGTGTCCGCCCTTGAAGCCCACGCCGAAGGTGAGCGTCTGTTCGGGATGCCGGGCGCGCGCGAGCAGGACCTGCGCATCGGGGAACCAAGAACGCGGCGGCAGGATGTCGAGCGTGGGCGCGACGGGGGCGGGCTCCTGCCCAAACGCGCGCAGCGAGAAGACCGCAGGGTGCCCGGAGAAGGCGGGGCTCTTCAGCGCCGCCGTGTTGACGAGGTCGGGCCAGATCTGGCGACCGAGCGCGAGGTTCGCGGCATCGGCGTTACCGCCACCGTCCGCGAAGTGAGGGGACTGGCCGTTCAGGATCTGGAAGCCGTAGGCGTAGCGCATCACGGTCTTGCACTTGGGGTCGGCAAAGAGGTCCACCCGTCCGCCCGTCGCGGCGCGCACGGAGAGCCCCATCTGGAGGTGATGTCCCCAGCCGTAGTTCCAGTAGCCCATGCCCTCGGAGCAGTAGCCGTCGTCCGTGTAGCCCTTCAGCGCAAAGGGCACGCTCGCCTCGGCGATGGCGACGAACTCGGCGCGCAGACGGCGGTCCTCCACGAGCGCGAGGGCGGCGCGCACAACGCAGGCGTTGCAGACGCTGTTCCAATTGTTGCCGGCGTGCAGCCACCAGTGGCCCGGAATCTTGCGCACGCCGCGCGCGTGATCGAGGTGGGGCCGGAAGGTGCGGCGTTCGACCTCGGTGCGGATCTTGGCGCGCGTGGCGGCGGGCAGGCGGTCGCCGAGCCAGTCGGAGCAGAAGGCGAGCGTCAGGGAGAGTTCCCCGCTCACAAGGTCGACGTGGGGCGCGCCGTTGAAGCACGTGAGCGCGCCGTCATGCGCCGGCAGCGTCCAGCTCCGCTGCGCGGCGAAGGCGTCCACGTAGTCGGCGATCTTCGGGATGAAGCGTCCCCGGTCCTCCAGGCACTCGGCGACGACGAGGCGCCTGAAGCCCCCCATGCGCCGGAAGAGGCGCGTTTGGTAGCGCGAGCGGTTGCCGTTCTGCGAGAACTCCAGGTACTCGGCGTCCGGCGCGTCGGGAACGAGCCGGGAGAGGAGCGCGGCGGCGGCCTTGACCTCGCGCGCGCCGTGCGGCGTCGCGGCGAGGCGGTCCCACGCGGCGCGGTCCGTGATCCGCGCGCCGTCCGCAGCGGGCCGCTCCGGCAGCCAGGCGGCGATTTCGTCGATTCGCGCGGGCGACACCGCCGCGCAGCACGCGAGCGGAAGCGCCAGCAATCCAAGAGCCTTCGCCTTCATTCAGCACCCTCCCGTTCGCTTTGCCACGAGATGAAGTTCCACAACAGCGAATGGCGCGTACGCCCGTCGGGACGCTCGTCCTTCTCCCAGAGCGACCAGAACGGCGCCCAGTTCCGTTCGATCCCCTCCACGTGGCGGAACGGCATGAGCTCCAGCGTGCGGCTGCGCGTGCGGCCATCCACCGTCTCCGAACTCCAGAGGGGCCAGATCCGCAGATAGCTCGTCTGCAGCGTTTCGCCGCCCTGGGGCTTTCCGTCCTTCCGCCAACGGCGCTCCCACGTGAAGAACGGGAAGAAGTTGAAGCGCACCTCGCGCGTGCGGTCGGTCGTCAGTTCGGTGTTCTCGACGAGCTTCCAGCCGACGCGCCACGTCCGCTCCTCCTCCGTCCGCGTGCCATATGCGTAGCCGTGCACCTGTTCCCAGAAGGGCCAGACGGAGAGGCGGTCGCGCACGGCGGAGCGCTCCCAATCGAAGAGGGGCCACGGGAGGCGCCAGCGGCGGGCGGCGTCGGTCTCGGTGTAGGAGAAGAACGGCGGCAGCACCATCGTCTGCGACTCGCGGGCGCGGCGCACCTCACCGTAGAACGGCAGAACCCACCAGGACGTCCCGGCGCCGGACGTATCGCGGTCCTCGTCGTAGGCCGCCCACGTGACGAGCGGCCAGAGCGCGTAGTGATGCGTGCTCTCGCGCTGGCGGGCAACGCCGTAGAGGGGCCACACGCCCACGCCCGCGCGCGGTTCGTCGCGCCACGTCACGAACGGCCAGCACACGGCATGGCTCCGCACGCCCTTCACCTCGTAGGTGTGCCAGAAGGGCCACAGCACGTAGTGCCAGTCTTCCATCAGGAGAACGTGCGGGTGGCGTCCGTAGAACGGGAAGAACCCCCAGTAGCCCACACCTTGGCGATCCGCGCCGCTCGACCAGAACGGGAAGAGATTGAAGCTCCAGGAAGGTTCCGTGCCGCGCGTATCGCCGTAGGCGAAAAACAGGGCCCGCCACCAGGCGGCGTCGGCATGGTCGCGGTAGGTGAAAAGCGGCCAGAGCGCATCATTCGCCGATGTGCGCGACGCGGGATCGCGCACCTGGGAGTAGAACGGGCGCAACGCCCAGAAGGTTGCGTCGCCCGGCTCCGCGCGACGGTACTCGAAGAAGGGCCCCACGTGCCAGTTCGAGACGAGCCGTTCGCCGCCCCGGCGCACGGTCTCGGCCTCGTCGCCCCGCGTGCCGAGGGACAGCGCGCCCAGGGCGAGCGCGAGGAGCATGGGCGTGCGCGTCGTCATCCCGGTCACTTGCCCTTCGCCGTCATCGTCTTCTGGAGCTTCTCCACCTCGCCCAGGTCAAATTTTGAAAGTTCGTCCTGGTGGCTGCGAATCGTCCGCAGCGTGGCGCGGGCGCGCCCGAGGTCGCCCTTCGCGATCTGGACGCGCGCAAGCGTGATCTGCATGCGGATGTCCGAACCCTTGGTCTCCTTCTTGCAGAGGTCGATGGCCTTCTTCACGTAGGACTCGGCGGCATCGAGGTCCTTGTTCTGGTCGAGGAGGGCGGAACCGAGCGTTTCCCAGGCGACGTAGAGGTCGGGCGCGGTCTTGACGGCGGCGCGCGCGAAGGTCTCGGCCTCGGCGGGACGCTGGAGGCGGCGCAGCACCTCGGCGAGGTCGTTCTGGGCGGCGGCGAGCGGCTGGTCCTGCTCGACGGAGAGGCGCAGGAACGTCTCGGCCGTCATGTAGTCACCCTCCTTCAGGCGCAGGGAGCCCATCACGTAGTTCGCGAGCTTGTTGCGGCGGTCCTGGCGCAGCACCTGCCGCGCGTGCTTCTCGGCGCTCTCGCCGTCGTCCATCGCGATGTCGAGGTTGAGGATCATGTCCCCCACCACCGTCGCATCGGGGCGCGCGGCCGAAGCGGCGACGAGCGCGTCGCGGGCGGCCTTCTGGTGGTCCCTGCCCTTGCGCATCAGGACGAGCGCGCGCGTCATCTGCACGAAGTAGTCGCGCGGCGAGTCGGCGATCGACTCCATCTTCGGCAGGATGATGCCGTCGAGCTCTTCGAGGATCTTCTTCCGCGCCGGGGCGTCCTTCGCGGTGTCGAACTGCTGCAGCAGCACGCCCGCGAGGAGGGACCACGCCTGCAGCGACTTCGGCTGGAGGTCCGTCACCTTCTGGAGCGAAAGGCGCGCGGCGGAAAGGTCGTTGTTCATCAGGTGGAGGAGCGCCCAGTCGAAGCCGGAGCTTTCCGGGCTCTTCGCCGCCTTCACGGCCTTCGTGAGGTGGCCCTTGGCCTCCGCGACCGCGCCCTTCTGGAGCGCGAGGCGCGTGAGGCCCATGAGCGCGTCGTGGTTCGTGGCGTCGTCCGCCAGCACCTTGTTGTAGACCTCGCGCGACTTCTGCGCCTGGTTGCCGCTCGCGTAGATGGCGGCCATCATGTTCAGGAGGCCCGCCTGGCGGTCGGCCGGCACGAAGTCGATCGCGCGCTGCACCTGCGCGATGGCGTTGCCCGTCTGGCCGGACCGCGCCCAGGCGTAGCCCATGCGGGCGAAGATCTCCGGCGAGCGGATGTAGCCGTAGTAGCGGGAGAGCGACCAGAGCATGTAGCGGCGCTTGGGGTCGTCGACGATCGCCTTGAGCTGCTTCTCGATCTCGGCCTTGCGCGCGACGGCGGCGGGGACGCCCGCGCGCGCCATCTCGAACTCGTTGAAGAGCGCGCAGATGTTGTCGCAGTCGATGGTCCTGAGGACGAGTTCGTAGAGTTCGAAGGCGTCCTGGTCCCTTCCGAGGTCCTGTAGGACGACGCCGAGGTTGTTCGCGACGAAGCCCACGTGGCGGCGCAGCTGGAGGCGCAGCGCGTCGACGGGATCCTCGGCCTTGGAGATCGCGCGCGAACCCGTCCGTCTCTCCGCGTGGAGGACAGGCTCCATCTTCGCCCAGAACGCCTTGAACGCCGCAAGCGCCTTCCCGCCGTCCACGTCCTTCTTCACGTCCCGCACGCCGCCGAAGAACAGGCACTCGGGCACGGGCTGGCGCTCGGCCATGTACCAGAAGTCCGGCACGCCGAAGATCGCGGCCTGTTCGGAGATCTTCGGATCGCCGGAGAACCAGTCCTGCAGGAACGGCAGCACGCCGAGCTCGATGGAGAGCGCGAGGTTCGCGTCCCCCGCCTTGAGGCCCTTCGCGCGCACGAGCGCGGAAAGCTCCTTGAGGTAGGCGTCGTCCATGTCGCGCTGGAGGCAGACGAGGTTGAGTTCCTTGCCGCGCGACGCGGCCGCGAAGCGCAGATGGTCGTCGAGAAGGCCGTCCGTCACGAGCCACGTGCGCGCGCCCATGCGGTCCATGATCTCGTTCGCGCAGATGTCCGCATACGCGCCGCGGTCGCGCGAGGCGCCGAAGGCGTTCACGAGGGCCGCGAGCGCGAGGACGCCGAGGAAGACGCCCAGCAGGGCCGGGGCCATCCGTCGCCCCACCGCCGCCTCGGGCCGCGCCTTCGTGTCCTCGGTGGACGGCGCGGGCGCGCGCGCGAGCAGATACCAGTACGCGGCCAGATAGCCGGCCGTCACCGCCACGAGCACGGAGGTCAGGACGGGCGGGATGCCGAGCGCGCGCATCTGGCTTTCCGGCGCGAGCGGCGTCGCGAACGCGAGGATCACGCAGACCGTCATGGCCGCGTGGAAGAGGTACTGGCTCCACGTGCGCTCGTTGTTGAGGCCGCGCGGCGCGGCGAACGCGCACGCGACGAACGGCACGACGGCGAGGACGAAGAGGAAGAGCCAGCCCGGGCGCGTGACCCACTGGCGCATTTCGCGCGCGTAGCCCTGGAGGGCGTCCACGAGGACGTCGCCGGTGCCCTTGAAGCCCCCCGCCGCCGCCTCCGGGAGCGCCAGGTAGGCGCCCGCCACGCGGTTCGCCACGACAAGATAGGCAACCGCCGAGAACACGAGGAAGAGACCCACGGGCAGGTAGAACTTCCGTCCCGTCTTCACGGCCGCCACGACGACGCAGAGGAGGTAGAGCGGCAGGAGCGGCACGAAGACGACGCCCTCGACGAGCCCCACGCCCACGCCCGCGCCCAGCAGCGCGACACACGCGGGAAGCGCCTTCGGCCAGCGCAGCATCGGCACGAAGAGCGCGAAGAGGAGCAGGGCGAAGCAGACGTCGAAGATACGGTATTCGAGGTGCGTCGCCGTCTGCCACACCGCCGACGAGAAGACGCAGGCCAGGCCCGCCGCGAGACCCGCCACGACGGAGGCGCCGTCCACGAGCCGGACCGTGTCCTCCTGCCGCACCGTGCAACGCACGAAGAAGCCAACGAGCCCGCACACGAGCTCCGCCGACAGGACGCCGCACACGAGCGAGACGAGGTTGATGCGCACGGCGACGTTCGCGGGGAACGAAAGACCGCCCACCGCCTTGACGACGGAGCCCCAGAGGGGGCCCTTCGGCGCGTCGAGCGCGTCCATCCCCATCCACTGCGTACACAGTCGCGCCGACTCGCCGGGGAAGACATACCCCGCCAGGGTCAGGGAATAGACCACCAGCGCCACGAGCGAAACGCCGAGCATGCACAACCCCAGACGGATGCCGAACGCCGGGGCCAGTTCCTTCTTATCAGCCATGATGTTGCCTTTCCTCAAAGGATGAGATCACCATTATACAGGAAATCCCGCATGCGCGGTAGCGGTTTCAGCTCCATCGGCACGGGCGGGCTGGGGACATCGCATCACTCCGCGAGCGTGACGGGGCCGAGGAGGCCCGCCGGCTCCAGGGGCGCGCCCTTCTTCGGCGCACCGATCGTCCAGGTCTTGCGCTGCGCCTCCGGCAGACCCGCGTCGTAGACGAGGCGGTTGAACCACGTGTTCGCCACCTCCACGCGCAGCTCGTTCGCGCCCGCCTTCAATTCAATCTGGCAGCGGTAGGGGGGCGCCCAGAGCGTCCGTACCTTCCGCCCGTTCACGAACACGGTCGCCACGGTCTCCACGCGCCCGAGGTCGAGCGTCGCCGTCCCCGCCGCGTCGCGCCGAAGCGTCGTCCGGTAGGTCGCCGTGCCGGAGAAATGCCGCCCTTCTTCGCCGAGCGGCAGCTCCGTCCAGCTCTTCAGCGCGTCCAGCGCCATCTCGTCCGGCGCGCCCCAGCCCTGCGGGAACGAGAGGCGCCAGCCGCCGACCGGCTTCGCCGCCGCGCCCTGCGGCCGCGCGCAGGCC
>URIT01000147.1 GCA_900547945.1 uncultured bacterium | reverse complement strand
CGACCGACAGGTTGACGAGCGGCCAGAGCCGGTCGGTCTTGTCGATGTAGGTGAACCCATATCGGACAAGGTTGTCGAACGTGTAGATGTCGGTCGCGAGCTTTTCCATGTTGGCGAGTATACCACATTTCCCGGCGTGGAGGCGGCCCGAGGCGTCTCCTTCCCGTTGCCGAGAGCGGTCGCGCCAGGCGATTTTCTCCTGATCGGTCATGCAGAACACCACGTCGCGCGGGCCGTCCGGTTGCGGAAAGGCCCCTGGCCCGCCGTACTGCGCGACCGTTCAGCGCTTCTTGTACACGACCGCGCCGTCGCCGGAGACGGTGCCCGCAAACGCCGCGTCGGGGCCGACGTCGAGGGAGGCCCCTTCGAGGACGATGTGGCCCGTGCCGGTGACGCGCTCCAGCGTCTCGTTGACACCCCTGAGGACGAGCCGCCCCTTCCCGCACACCTTTACCGGGTAGTTCAGCGGCACGACGTCGCGCAGCTTCACGGGGAAGACCTTCCCCGCCTCCGCATGGCGCGCCTTCGGCGCCTCGAAGCCCTCAACCGCCCCGATGGACAGCCAGCTGACCGCCGAGCCGTCCGCGACGCCCGCCTCGACCGTCCAGGACATCGGGTCGCGCCCGATCGCGTCATTCGCCGTCGCGAAGGAGTAGCCGTCGAACGTCACCTCCTCCCCGAAGTCCGCGATGAACGGATTGAAGTAGCACTTCGTCGTCAGGTCGCCGTCGATGCCCATCTGCGGCCCCTCGCGCCAGCCCGGGCGGCCGTTGAGCGCCGTCGCGCGCGGCGGGCGCGGCAGCATCTTCCCGTCCCGGAAGAGACGAAACTCGCTGAACTGCGAGCCGCTGCCCCCGTAGTCCGGCGGCCCGCCCTTCGCGGGGCGCGTCTTCGTGACATGCCACTTCAGGTAGCGCGTCGTGACGACCGTCGCGCCGCCGCCGGCGAAGAGCGCCGTCCCCTCGCGGACCTCCAGTCCCGCGTTCCGAAGCCGAGCCCCCGTGAGGTCGAGGCAGCCCGCCCCGGTCTTCACGAGCGTCCCGCCCTCGAACAGGCGCCCCGGCTCGACCTTCACCGTCTTGCCCGCCGGCACGTCAAGCGTCGTTTCGTTCGCCGCCGCCGCCGCAAGCGCGGCGAAGAGGCAGCAGGATGCCATCAGCACGTTCCTCATCGTCGTTCCCCTTCCTTTCCTAGAAACGCAGGACCAGCTTCACGTCGATCGTCTTCTCCGCCGCGAGCGTGACGGCGAGGACCTTGCCGCCCGCCTCGACGCGCGTCTCGGCCTTCACACCCGCCGGCGCGTCAAGCCCCTTGAACGCGAAGCTCTCGGGCACCGAGAAGCGCACGGTCATCGGGAAGCCGCCGATCACCTCGACCGTCGCCTCCAGGCGGTCGTCGGCCCAGCGCTGGTCCTTCAGCTCCACGCCGCCCTGCGTCATGTGGCGGTCGCTCGTGAGGAACTGCGGGTGCGCCGCGTAGGGCTGGAGGGCGAGAAGGCGCACGCTGCGCGCGGGCACCTGCATCTCGAAATGCTCCTGGTTGACGCCCTGCCAGGACTCCGTCCAGAACTCCCAGCACGCGAACGCGCGCTCGTCCGGCTCGCCGATCTCGTCCCAGTCGAAGCCGACGACGGCGGGCTCGTCGTCCCAGTTGAAGAGCGCGACGACGTGCCAGTCGCCGAACGGGCGCGAGAGGTGGAGGTTCCAGATCGGCAGATGGCCGAAGTACGGATAGAGCGAGGCGGGGCGCACGTCGCAGACCGGGAGCGCCTGCTGGAGGAGCCGGATGCGGTCGGGCGCGAGCGTGGCGAGCTTGTCGCCCGCGAACATCTGCTGGCCCGGCAGGGAGACGATCGTCGCCTCCACCTGCGCCTGCTCCCGCGCGAGCGCCTGCTGCGAGACGAGCATGCAGTCGGGGTCCGCCCAGAAGACGATGTTGTGGGCGAAGATCTGGTTGATCGTGCAGCGGGCCTGCAGGAGGATGTTCGCCCACTTGACGGGCTGGTTGGGGTGGACGATGTCCGCGCCCGTCCGCGAGGCGTCCGCATACGCGGCCTCGGCCCCGGTGAAATGGCCCTGGCAGGCGAGGAAGACGCGGTCGGGACCGATGCCGTCGCGGAACGCCTTCACGCAGAGTTCGAACGGGTTCGGGCACGTCGGGTCCTTGAAGCGCGCGCGGATGTCGGGCCGCTCGTAGAGGTGCGCGCAGTAGCCCGCGCCGCGCCCGCTCATGCCGTCGATCTTGAAGAACTCGTAGCCCCAGTCGTGGGAGGCGATGTCGTGGATCTTCCGCAGATGCTCGCGCGCCTCCGCGACCGTGGGGTCGAGGGTGAACTTGCCGTTCCAGCAGGAGATGGGCTTTCCGTCCTTGTCGTGGAGGAACCAGTCCCGGTGCGCCTTGTAGAAGTTCGTGTTGCCCGTGCCGAACGGCGCGGTCCAGAGGCCGGGACGGAAGCCGAGCTTGCGGATCTCGCCCGCGAGCCACTTCATGCCCTCGGGGAACTGCTCGGGGTGCGTTTCGAGGTCCATGTTGTAGAACTTCGAGACGGGCAGCTCGCTCGAGTTCTCCTGCCAGCTCTCGATGGACCAGAATTCAAGGCCGAACGGCTTGAGGTACTTCGTGCCAAGGCGCGCCTCGGCGAGGTTTTCCTTTGAGCCCGCCTTGTCGAAGTAGGTGTTCCAGCTCATCCAGCCCGTCGGCGGCCGGGGGCTGCGCGCGCGGTCGAGGGGCCGGTAGTATGGCACCCAGCGGTTCTTGTAGTAGTCGCGCTCCACGTTGAACGCGAACGCGGCCTCGGCGGCCTCGGTGATGCGCCCGGCCGCCTCGAAGGCGTGCGTGCCGCGCCCACCCGAGACGAGGCGGAGGTTGGCCGCGCGGATCTGCAGGGCCTCGTCCGCCGAGGGGCTGAAGAGCGAGTCGTTCAGGAGCGAGTCGGCGTCGCCGCTCGCGAGCTGCAGCACGCGCTCGCCGGGCAGCGGGAACGTCGCGGCCGCGAAGGCGTCCTCGCGGTACTTGATCTCGCCCGTGTAGGAGAGTTCGCCCCGGTAGGCAAGCGCCGTGCGATGGTAGACGAGGAACGAGACCTGCGCGCCGTTCGACTGGAAGGTGAGATACCCCTGGGCGTCGTTGTTCCTGTCCACGAGCGCGAGGCGGTGCGGCACGCCGTCGCGTGCGTCCACGATCTTCCATTCGCGCTTGGCCTCCGCCTTCGCGTCCGTCGCCCGGTCGGGGCCCATGAACATCAGCTCGCCCACGACTTCCGCGCCGCTCGCCGCGTGCGTCAGCTTGAGGGACTGCCCTTCGGCCGCGAAGGCCACCTCCCATTCGCCCGCCTTGAACGCCGTGTCGGCCCGGGCGGCCAGCGCCGCGAGGGCCAGCGGAACAACCTTCAGCATCGTCTTCATCGCGTTTTCTCCTTGGGAAAGAACCTCAGTTCGCGCCGACGAGGCGCCGGAAGCGCAGCAGCGCCTCCAGGAAGTAGTAGTCGCCGTAGTCGAGCGGCACGTCGATCTCGCTGTTGCCGGGCTTGTGGCCGACGCCGTGCAGGAGAAGCCAGTTCCCGTTCGCGCCGGGCGCGGCGAAGTAGGCGGGGGAGGCGAGCGCGAGCAGCTGCTTCACCGCAAACGCGCGGTAGGCGGCGCCCTTTTCGCCACCGGCGAAGCCCGCGAGTTCGAGGAGTCCGGAGGCCATGATCGACGCGGCGGAGGTGTCGCGCTCCTCGCCCGGCGCGCCGTAGTCCCAGTAGGGCACGCCGTCGGCGGGCATGTGAGGATGGCGGATCGCGAAGTCGGCGAGCTTCTGCGCGAAGGCGAGGTAGGCGGGATCGCGCGTCTCGCGGTACATCATCGTGTAGCCGTAGATCGACCAGCTCTGCCCCCGGCTCCAGGCCGTCTCGCAGCTCGCGCCCTGGCCGCGGTCGATGTTTTTCACGCGCTTCGTCACCTGGTCGTAGTCGAGGACGTGGTAGGTGCCGCCGTCCGCGCGGAAGTGGTGCTTCATCGTCTGCGTCGCGTGGCTGCGGGCGATCTCGTCGAAGCGCGCCCCGCCGCCGTTCTTCGCGGCGAACTCCAACAGCTCCAGGTTCATCAGGTTGTCGGGGATGACCTTGAAGGTCTTCCGGTCGTCCTTCCGCCCCCAGCTGCGGATGAGACCGAGGTCGGTGTTGAAGCGGCGCGAGAGGGAGGCGGCCGTCTCCAGGAGGAGGGCGTCGTACTGCGTCGTCTTCAGGAGGCGCCGCGCGTTGCCGTAGGAGCAGTACATGATGAAGCCGACGTCGTGGTTGTCGTCCACCTGCGCGTTCGGCGCGAGCAGGTCCGTCCAGTCGCGCGCGCGGTCGCGGAAGAACGCCTCGCCCGTCGCCTCGTAGAGGTACCAGAGCGAGCCGGGGAAGTGGCCGGAGGTCCACCAGAAGACCGAACGCATGTCGAGCGCGCCCGTCTTCGCGTTCCATCCGTGCGGCACGTAGAGGTCGCTGCTGGGGCCGTCCTTCCGCGTGGCCATTTCCCCCTTTCGGAGCGGCGTCGCCGCCGCGTCGAGCGCGCGGTACTGCGCGGCGGACCGCGCGAAGATCCCGGGCAGCTGCCCCTTCAGTTCCGCCTCCTGCGGCGTCAAGAGCGCTGCCGCCATCAAGATCGCACCGACCATTCCGCGTCCTCCTCTTTACTTCGCCGTTCCGGCTTCACTTCACCCGCACGGGCGCCTTCCGCGCGGCGGAGGCGTAGAGCGCGTCGATGATCTTCATCAGCTTCACGGCCTCGTCGGGCGTGTTGAGCGGCGCCTCCTTGCCGCGCAGGGCGAGGACGAAGTTCTTCGCGGCGCGCACGCGGCCCATCGCCGGGTCGGGCTTCACCTTGAGCGTGCGGTCGGCGCGCGCACCGGTCTTCGTCTGCGTGTAGAGTTCGCAGACATCCTCGGCCGTCTCGTCGACGCCGTCCGTCCCGAAGAGGCGCCGCACGAGGCCGCCGGCCTTCGTGCCCTGGAAGGTGACGGACACCTCCTCGCGCTTGTTCATCTCCGCCCACGCGGTGCGGAGGAAGAGGACGGCCCCGTTCCTGAACGTGACGAACCCATGCGCGGCGGCCTCGACGTCGCAGACGCCGTTCGCGCGGTCCGGGATGCCCCACGGCCCCTTGAACCGGCGGTCGCCCATGAAGGTGTCGAACGTGTTCGCGAGTACGTAGGCGGGCTCCGGGTAGTCCATGAAGTAGAGCGCGAGGTCGATCATATGCAGCAGGTCGATCACCGGCCCGCCGCCCGACAGCGCCTTCGTCGTGAACCAGCCGCCGAAGCCCGGAATGCCCGTGCGGCGGATCCAGAGGGCCTGGGCGGCGTTGATCGCGCCGACCTTCCCGGCGTCGATCGCCTTCTTCATCGCGTACGCCTCGGGGCGCGCGCGGTTGTTGAAGTTGAACATCAGCGTCCGCCCCGCCTTCCGCGCGGCGGCGGCCATCTGCCCGGCCTCGGCGGCGTTCAGCGCCGGCGGCTTCTCGCAGAAGACGTGCTTACCGGCCTTCAGGGCCTGGAGGACGAGCGGCTTGTGGAACTTGTTCGGGGTAATCACGCTCACCGCGTCCAGGTCCGCGCGCGCGAGCATCTCGCCGACGTCCGCGTAGACCTTCCCGATGCCGAACCTCTCCGCCGCGGCCTGCGCGGCGGGGAGGTTCACGTCCGCGAGCGCAACCACCTCCGCGCCCCCGGCCCGGAAGCCGGGGATGTGGTAGGCGGCCATGCCGCCCGCGCCGACGACGCCGATGCGCACCGCCATGCTACTTCTTCTCCGCCTTGGCGGGTTTGGCCGCAGGTGCGGGCGTGGCGGGCTTGGCGGCCGGCTTCGCGTCGGCGCCCTTCGCGGCCGGCTTGACCTCGACGGGCTTCGACGCGACGCTCTTCGCGGCCGGCTTGACCTCGACGGGCTTCGACTCGACGCTCTTCGCGGCCGGCTTGGCCGCAGGCTTCGGCAGCAGGTTCGGATAGCCGGGTGCCTCGATCTTCGCCGCCGTGCGCACCTTCTCGAAGTACGCGCGCATCGCCATCTGCTCCTGCTGGCGCTTCATGCCCTGCTCGACCTGCTCCTTCGAGGGCGCCTGCCGCGCTTCGAGGAGGATGTGCGAGGCCTGCACCTTCTCGGGCGAGGCGGGCTTGTCGCCCTTCGCCTCCACGGCGGGCGTCTTCTTCGTGACCATGATCAGGTGCCAGCCGAACTGGGTCTTGACGGGGTCGGAGACCTTGAACGGCTCGCTCGCGAAGGCGACCTTGTCGAACTCGGGCACCATCTGGCCGCGCGTGAACTCGCCGAGGTCGCCGCCCTTCGCCTTGGAGGGGCATGCGGAATTGGCCTTCGCCACCTCGGCGAACTTGTTCGTGAGCGCCGCGCCGGTGAGGCCGTCGAAGGACTTCTTCAGGACGCGGATCTTCGCCTCGGCATCCAGCGCCTTCTTCTGGGCGTCGTTCACCATCTCGTCGACCTTCTTCGCGTCGACCGTGATCTTGGAGGTCACTTCCTGCTCGATGAGCTTTTGGATCACGAGGGAGTCGGCGATCTCCTTGAGGCCGCGCGCCTTGCCGAACGGGCTCTTCTCGGCGATCTCGTCGAAGGACTTCGGCGCGCCGGGGCGGCCCGCGTTCGCCTTGACGAAGTCGGCCTCCTGCTTCTTGCGCTCGTCATCCGAAACCTTCACGCCCTTCTTCGCCGCCTCGTCCAACAGCGCCGTCTTCATGAGGAACTGCTGAGCCAGCTGCTCGCCGAACACCTTCTTCGCCTCATCCATCTGCTCCGGCGGAATCTGGTCCTTGCGCGCCTTGAGGAGCAGCTCGACGTCGGCATCGATCTCGCCGCGCGTCAGCTTCTTCCCGTTCACGACGACCATCACCTCGTCCTTGTTGACGGACGCCGTCTTCGCGGACGCCGCAGCCTTCGCGTCCGGCTTTGCCGCCTCCGCGCCGCCGCCCGCCTTGCCGCAGCCGACGACCGCGAGGGACGCAACGGCCAATGTTCCAATCATGCCAATCTTCATTGATGCTCCTTATGGTTGTAAAAACGGGTGTATGATACACGATATGCCCGTGGCATGTCAACGATAAGCCTTTTCCCGCCCGTCAAGTGTTTTTGATTATCAATATCTTACGCACAAAAATCTCATCCGCCTCTAACGGAATCGCGTCCTCCCCTGCTCCCGTTCGCGATTCGGTGGCA
>URIT01000146.1 GCA_900547945.1 uncultured bacterium | reverse complement strand
CCCGCCGCTGGGCGGACGTCGCCGCCGCGCGGGGCGCGGCGGCCTGCGCGGCGACGCTGCGCGAGATCGCGGACCATCCGCCGCGCACGCTCCGCGAGGCGTTGCAACTGCAGTTCCTCTACGACCGCTGTCAGGAGGCGGAGGGCGAGTGCGTGCGCTCGCAGGGCCTCTTCGACCGCCTCTTCATCCGCTTCTACCGCGCCGACCTCGCGGCGGGGCGCCTCACGCGCGCGGACGCGAAGGACCTCGTGAAGGCGGCCTTCCTCAAGTACTGGATCCAGAACCACCGCAACAACAAGAACATCGCCTTCGGCGGCTACGGCCGCAACGGCGAACCCGTCTGGAACGAGTTGACGGAAATCGCCTTCGAGGTCCACGACGAGCTCAACCACGTCAACCCCAAGTTGACGTTCCGCTACGGGCGCCGCACGCCGCGCGAACAGCTGCTGAAGGTGTGCCGCACGATCGCGGACGGGCGCAGCGCGGTCGTCTTCTTCAACGACGACGTGGCGCGCGAGATGTTCGTGCGGCGCGGGAAGGACGCGGCCGACGCGGCGGACGCCGTGCTGATCGGCTGCTACGAGCCGGGCATCCAGGGCCGCGAGCTCATCGCGTCGATGGCCGCGTGGATCAACCTCGCCAAGCCGCTGGAGCTTGCGCTCAACGCCGGCTGCACGTTCGACGGCTTCCGCCTCGGGCCGGATACGCCGCTCCCCACGGACGCGGACGGCCTCCTGAAGGCCTACCTCGTTCAGCTCGACGCGGTGGCGGCGCGGGCGTGCGCGGACGCGCGCGTGTACGCGGCGCACTGGACGGAGCTGAACCCCGCGCCGCTCATGTCGGGCGCGTTCCGCGACGCGGTGGCGAACGCGCGCGACGCGGGCGCGGGCGGCCTCAAGTACAACCAGTCCGGCATCATGTGCGCGGGCCTGCCGACGGTGGCCGACGCGCTCGCGGCCGTCCGCTACCTCGTCGACGAGACGAAGGCCGTCACGATGGCCGGGCTGCGCGACATCCTGAAGGCCGACTGGGCCGGACACGAGACGCTGCGCGCCAGGGCGCGGCGCGCGGCGCCCAAGTGGGGCAACAACGACGATCGGGCCGACGCCTTCGCGCGGACGGTGGCCGACGCCCTTGCGCGCCGCCTCAACCGTGAGCCGAACGGGCACGGCGGCACGTTCCAGATGGGCCTCTGGTCGATCGACAACGACCTCGTGCTCGGCCGCCAGACGGCGGCGACGCCCGACGGGCGCAAGGCGGGCGAACCGCTCGCTCGGAACAATTCCGCGACGGCGGGCTGCGGCACGGGCGGCCCGACGGCGCTCATCCTCTCGCAGACGAAGCTCGACCAGGCGGAGGCGGCGGACGGGTTCATCTCGGACGTCATCATGCCGATGTCGCGCGCGGAGAACCCCGAGGCCCCGGCGCACCTCGTCGCGCTCCTGCGGACGTATGCCGAGCGGGGCGGGCAGTGCATCCACTTCAACTGCTTCCGCGCGGCGACGCTGCGCGACGCGATGGCGCACCCCGAGCGCTACCCGGACCTGCAGGTGCGCGTCTGCGGCTGGAACGCGCGCTGGGTCGACCTCTCGCGCGCCGAGCAGCTCCACTTCCTCGCGACCGCCGAGGCGCAGGAGGGCCGCTGAGGCCCGCCGCGCGCCGCTAGGTGGAGGCGTCGTAGACCGCCTTCACGGCGTCGAGGAGCGTGGGGACGACGCGGCAGCCGGCGGCGCGGAGGCGCGGGGCGTCCTGGTGGCCGCCTTCGACGAGGATGGGAGTGGCGCCGAGCGCCGTCGCGACTTCCGCGTCGTGGAGGGTGTCGCCGATGAAGAAGAGGGTGGAAGGATGGGAGGAGGAGAGCTTCGCGAGAAGGTCGCGGCCTCGGGAGAGCTTGGTGGCGCCGTCGAGGTTGTCGACGCCGTAGATGGCCTCGAAGAAGCCCTGCACGTCTGCGGCGGCGGTGTCGCGCAGGAGAAGGTCCTGGCGGAGGGCGCTGAGGATGGTTTGTCGCACGCCGTGCACGCGGGCGTAGGCGAGCGCGGCGCGGGCGTCGGGGCGGATGTGCTGGGGTTCGGCGTGGAGGTTGGCGTGGAACTCCACGCAGATGCGGTCCCACTCGGCGTCGGGATTCATGCCGATGAGGGTGTAGAAGGGGCGCACGGGGAAGCCGAAATGCGCGCGGTAGAAGGTGCGGGTGATGGAGGGAAGGCCGCGCGCGGCGAGCATGCGGTTGAGCGCGTTCACGCCCGCGTCGACGTCGTCGAGCAGCGTGCCGTTCCAGTCCCAGATGAGGATGCCGTTGTCCATGTGCGTGTGCGTGTGTGGTGGTGGGTGCGTGTGCGTGTGTGCGCTTCGCCTCAGGCGTCCGACCGCCGCACGGCGCGGGCGAGGGTGGCGCACCAGACGCGGGCGGCACCGGCCTTCACGAGGGGGGCGGCGCATTGGGAGAGCGTGGTGCCGGTCGTCATGACGTCGTCGACGAGCAGGACCGTGCGTCCCCGGACCCAGGGGGGGCGCACGACGGAGAAGGCGTTGCGGAGGTTGTTCTGGCGGGCGTCGCCGGAGAGGCGGGCCTGGTGTTCGGTGTCGAGGGTGCGGATGAGCGAGGCGTCGTCGAAGCGGCGGTTGAGGCGCTGCGCGAGGGCCTGGGCGAGAAGGGCGCTCTGGTTGTAGCCGCGTTCGCGCAGACGGTTGGGATGGAGCGGAACGGGGACGACGACATCGATTTCGGGGAAGGCGAACTTTGCGCGCACCGCCCCCTCCAGGAGGTCCACCAGGTCCTCGCAAAGCCAGGTCGCCCGGTGGAACTTGAAGTCCTGGACCAACTGGCCGACGGGGCCCTCGTAGAGAAGCGCGCTGCGGGCGCATGCGTAGTGCGGGGGGTTCTCCTGGCAGGTCTCGCAGACGAACGCATGGTGGACCGTCGCGGCGATGGGCGTGCCGCAGACGCTGCACGCGCTGCCGGCCTCGTGGAAGGGAAGGGTGGCGAAGCAGCGCGAGCAGAGATGCCGTCCGGCGCGGTCGGACGCACGCGAACATCCTTCGACCGCGCAGACGCGTGGCCACACAAGATCGGCAAGCCGGTCGAGGACGCGCATGGGGAGATTAAGTGGTTAAGTGGTTAAGTGGTTAAGTGATTAAGTGGTGTGTGGGAAACGTCAAGTGGCCGAGGAATTGAAAACGAGTGAAGTGTCTTAACGACTTGCAACTTAACCACTTAACCACTTAACTACTTAACCACTTAAAGCGAAGCGGCTTAAAATGACCATAGCCTCATTGGGTATTCGCCGGCGTCCACGAGCCGCTGGATGGCGGCCGTGACGAGGGGCTTGTCCTCGCGGTAGGTGACGCCGAACCAAGAGGCGTCCGTGGGCAGGACGTCCACGGTGGCGGCGCCCTCGTGGACCATCTCGTCGACGACGAAGGGGATGTACCACTCGGCCTTCTCGCGCGCGGCGTTCGCGGCGAGCCAGGAGGGGAAGCGCGCCTCCAGCGCGTCGAAGAGCGCGGGCGTGAAGCCCCAGAGGTTCATCGAGACGCGCGCGTCGCCGGGGAAGTCCCGGACCGCGGCGGCGGGATCGTCGTCGTGCGCGCCGGTCGGCGACGGGACGAGCTTCACGTGTTCGACGACCTTGGCGAGGCGGCCCGCCGCGTCGAGCGCGCAGACGCCGCGCGCGACGCTCCCGTTCGCGGAGAGCGTGCGGTCGAGACGGTAGCCGACCATGGCGAAGGGGAGGGGGCCGGGCGCCGGGGGGCGTGTGCCGGCCACCGAGAGGAAGGCGGCGAGCTTCTCGAAGGCGTCGCGGCCGTAGAAGTCGTCGGCGTTGATGGCGGCGAAGGGCTCGCGCACGACGTGGCGCGCGGCGCGGATCGCGTGCGCGGTGCCCCAGGGCTTCGTGCGCCCGGCGGGGACCGTGTAGGGCGCGGGGAGGTCGGCGATGTCCTGAAAGGCGTATTCGACGGGGAGGAGGCCGGCGTACTTCGAGCCGATCTGCGCGCGGAAGACCTCTTCGATGTCCGTGCGGATGATGAAGACGACCTTGCCGAACCCGGCGCGGTGGGCGTCGAAGACGGAGTAGTCGAGAATGGCCTCGCCGGAGGGACCGACGGGGTCGACCTGCTTGAGCCCGCCGTAGCGGGAACCCATGCCGGCGGCGAGGACGACGAGTGTAGGTTTGGTGTTCATGTCGTGGCGAATCCGTTCGTTGTTGTCCGCCATTATAGCACAACCCGGCTTTCTGGAGGCGCTCCTTTGCGCCCGGCATCAACGCGCACCGGCTTCCGGTTATGGTATACTTTCGGGCGTTGAAGCGGTTCTGTGTCCTGGTTGGCGAGAAAGGGAAAGGAGGGAAGCGGGATGAAGAAGACAGTTGCGAAGGTGCTTGAAAAGGTCCTGGCCGGTACGCGCCGCTTCTGGGCCTTCCATCTCTGCGCCGTTGCGTTTGCCGTTCTCCTTGTGCTGGCGAACCACGATGTCGTCGGCGATGCGTCTGCCGCCAAGGTGTCGCAGGGCGTCTTCTGGGGGGCCTTGGCGGGGCTGTTCGCCCTGTTCCTTTACGAGTGGCGCCGGTGGCCCTGGCGCGATCTTGGGGTCGGCGCCGCCACGCTCGTGGTCGGGGCGCTGGGATGCTGGTTCTGGCTGACGCTTGTCGAGGGGACGCCGCGTTTCCGGTTCTGGGGCATGCTCTACTACGGCACGTGCTTCTCCCTGGCCGCCGCGTCCGTGGCCGTCCTGTATCGGATTGCGGATGCACGTTCGCTCGTTTCGCGCCTCACGCTCAATGCGCTCGTCGCCGGCGGTTCGGCGATGATTGTCGTCTCGAGCCTCATGCTGTGCCTCCTCGCGTTCGACAAGTTGGTCGTGCCGGTGGACGGCCGGCTCTATGGCGATGTCGCGGGCGTGTCTTGGATTATCCTGCTGTCCGTCGGCTTCTTCTCGTTCCTTCCCGACGGCAGCCCGGATGACGGTTCGTCCGACCGGGCGACGGCGTTCCTCTTCTGGCTGCTTCTTCCGGCCGCGCTTCTGCTGCTGGGCATCCTCTACCTCTATCTTGGGAAGATCGCGCTCTCCTGGTCGATGCCGAGCGGCGAACTGAACTGGTTCGGATCGGCGGCCCTCGCCGTCTACACGTTCTTCTGGCTGGCGCTGCGGGACTCGAAGCGGACATTCTTCCGCCTGTTTGTGCGCTGGGGGTGGGCCTTGCTTCCCCCCGTGCTCGTGGCGCAGATTGTCGGCATCGTCATTCGCTACCAGGCGTACGGGCTTTCGTCGGTTCGCTTTGCGGGCATGGTCGTGCTCTCGTTCGGCCTGGTCGCGCTCGTCCTTGCGGCGCTCGACCGGCGTCCGCACGGGCTCTTCGTGTTCATCGCCCTGGCGGGGCTTGTGTTCACGGTCACGCCCCTCAACATCGTCGACGTCCCGGTCTACAACCAGGAACGGCGGCTGGAGGCGGCCCTGGCGCGCAACGGCCTGTTGAAGGGCGGATCTCTGGAACTTGTTCCGGGCGTCCGTCTCTCGGATGAAGACGCGAAGACCGTTTCCGGCGCCTGGCGCTATCTCGTGCCCCGGGCGGGGGGCGTGCGGCCGACGGTCCTGTACGGCCCGTCGTTCACGACGGGGCTGCTTGCGCGCGTCGAGGCGGCATGCCGTGCGCGCAAGATCGATCCGCCGAGCCTTGTGCCGCTGCTGGGCATCGACGCCGGTAAGGCTTCCGGGGGGAAGAGTGCGTCTGGACGCCTGACATCGGCTGCCGCCTCCGTTTCCGGGGATGGCTTTCTGCCCCTCTTTGGCTCCATGCGTATTCGATTTGTGAATCGCCTGGATGTTTACCGTGAATTGAAGCGAGGGGGCTGGTGGGTGCAGATGCCGGCGGCGGGTGGCCGTCCAAAGGAACGCTTCGACGTCACGGCACAGGTCGAGCGTCTGTTTCGGGGTGCGGGATGGGACGGCGTGTTGACCGGCGCAACGGAACCGGTCATTCAGCCGGCCGATGCCGTCTGGGAACTCCGCCCGGGCATGTTGTTGGCATTTGAAGCGGCTTCGTTCTATGGAAAGACGGGCGAGGAGGTCCGGGGCTTCCGCCTGTCACGATGCGTCCTTGTCCTGAAACCGGACGAGGAATCGCCAAAGGCGAAGTGAAGGTCTTGGAAGAGGAAGGAGAACGACGGATGGCGGGTACGGGAGATGTCGTGGCAAGTTCGCTTCTGGTCGGCATCGGCGCATGGGCGTGGCTGCGCCGACGGTATCCTGTTGGTGGCAAGGCGTGGGCGTTTCGCATTGTGCCGCCTGGAGTGGCCTTGCTTCTCGTGGTCGGCGATGAATGGCCGTTTGCCGTTGGCGGACTGGTGTTGATTTTCGTGTTGTATGCGCGTGCCGCGCATTGTGGCGGCTGGCGTCTGGAACACCCGGAAAACCGTTGCCTCAACGGTCTTTGGTGGATTCTGCATATTGCCGTCTATTTCTTCATGGTGCTTGTTCTTTGCGGGCTCTTGGTTGGAATCGTCCAGACGGGAATTCGGTTCTCGCCGTTTGCAACGGAGGGCGACTGGCCGTGGACAAAGGGGCGGGTGACGGAGGCGTTGCCGTTTGCCGTTGAGTATCGGCGTGCCAAGACGTTTTGCGCGGAATATGACAAGCGCGTCGTGTTCAGGTCCGGCAAGAGGGTCGGCCTCCTGATGGATACGTGTGGATACGGTCCGTTTCGTGTCTACCGGCTGAAGGATGGCACATACTGTCTGGAAGATGGCTTCGGCTTGGCGAATGACGTGCGCCATCAGCGGGTGGATGTGAAGAGGGAAACGGTAGAGTTGAAGCAGGGCGGCGCTTGGTATGCGATACCGGGCGGAGGGTTTATCCGGGGTTATGGAGGCGTGCCAGGGAGTCTCAGCCTGACGTTCTCGATGTATTCGGGCGGCGATCTCAACAATGAGGAGGGGTGGGACGTGGATGTCACGGGGACGCCCGTCGGCGATTCGCTCGACGGGATGGAGCTGATCGGTGAAATCGAAACTTCGGGTCGTTTCTTCAGTCTCGAAGACTGACAAGGCAGGGGTGGGAGAGCCCGGTCAAACGAGTGCGTTTCCGTTGAGATGATGTGGCGGAAAGACTTCATGCCGTTCCGAAGCAAAATCAACATGTTTCGTTGCCGGGTCGATAGATTGAGAATTGTCCGTGCAGAGATATGGAATTTTGCAGAAAGAGCGTGGACGCAACAAGTTGCGCCCCTCCCGCCGGAACGGTTCCGAAGTGAAATCGCGCGGCAGCACACGGAAACGGGAGGG
>URIT01000145.1 GCA_900547945.1 uncultured bacterium | reverse complement strand
ACGACCCTAATCCTCAATTCGGCTGGTGGGCTGCGCAACCCACTAACCCATTACCTTTTGCCCGCCGGCGGTTCTTGACGCGGACCGTCGGTTTTGCTATATTACCGCACGTTTTTTCCGACGGAGGAAGGTCTTCCGAAGGGGTTTAAAGGAGTAATAAAGAAATGGCTATCAAGGTTGGTATCAACGGCTTCGGCCGCATCGGCCGCATGGTTTTCCGCGCGGCGGTTGAGAACTTCGCGAACGACATCGAGATCGTCGGCATCAACGACCTCCTCGACCCCGACTACCTCGCCTACATGCTGAAGTTCGACTCCGTCCACGGCACGTTCAAGCACGACATCAAGGTCGAGGGTTCGACCATGATCGTCGACGGCAAGAAGATCCGCCTCACGGCCGAGAAGGATCCGACCCAGCTGAAGTGGAACGAAGTCGGCGCCGATGTCGTCGTCGAGTCCACCGGCCTCTTCCTCACGGACGAGAAGGCCCGCATGCACATCACGGCGGGTGCCAAGAAGGTCATCATGTCGGCTCCGTCCAAGGACGCGACCCCGATGTTCGTCTACGGCGTCAACCACACGACCTACGCCGGCCAGGACATCATCTCGAACGCCTCCTGCACGACGAACTGCCTCGCGCCGATCTCGAAGGTCCTCCAGGACAACTTCGGCATCAAGCGCGGCCTCATGACGACGATCCACGCCGCCACGGCGACGCAGAAGACGGTTGACGGCCCGTCCAAGAAGGACTGGCGCGGCGGCCGCGGCATCCTGGAGAACATGATTCCGTCCTCGACGGGCGCGGCGAAGGCCGTCGGCAAGGTTCTCCCCGTCCTCAACGGCAAGCTCACGGGTATGTCCGTGCGCGTTCCGACCTCCGACGTTTCGTTCGTCGACCTCACGGCCGAGCTTGAAAAGCCGGCGACGTACGAGGAAATCTGCGCGGCGATGAAGGCGGCCTCCGAGAAGTGCGTGTGCGAGGGCGGCCTCGCCGGCGTGCTCGGCTACACGGACGAGGCGGTTGTCTCGACCGACTTCCGCAACGAGTCCAAGACCTCCGTGTTCGACGTCAAGGCCGGCATCCAGCTCGACCCGACGTTCGTCAAGGTCTGCGCGTGGTACGACAACGAGTGGGGCTATTCCAACAAGGTCCTCGAAATGGTGCGCGTCATCGCCAAGTAATTGGCCTAAGCGCGCTGAAGACGACGCCGTGCGGTTTCCCGCGCGGCGTTGTTTTTTGTACGCAGGACATGACACATCATCTGGAGTGAAAGTCTCCAATGAGCCAGTTAGGAGGAATCAAATAGTCGAAGACAAGTTTGCTCCCGCGAGGGAGTGGATGAAGGAAGTCCAAGACGAAACTCGGAGGACACGAACAGGAAATGGATACAAGGCCTACCTGCGGGCAAGTCGGCATTACACGGCAAAGCCCCAGCCCTAACCGTAGCAGGGTGGTAAATCCATGTCCCGCCGGGAGAAAGATGGGTGTCTTATTCCTGGAGGTCTGCACGGTTCGCCAATATAAGGCTAAAGGCGTCAGCGATGGCGCAATATGGACTGGGCAGAAGTCAGCAGAAGCCATAGTAGTTGTCCTTGGCAACGAAGGGCGGAATCAGTCATAAAGTCACGAGACAACAGAACCACATGGGCAGAAAGAGGAAGATAAAGGACTTGGAGGGTCAGACGGTGATGTCGTTCGACCAGCCCTGCCACTTGCCTTGCGAGAGCGGCGAAGTGAAATGCCGAGGGTTGCAAATGCAAGATTCTCAAAAGCCAATGGAGGGGAAACACGAACTCGGCGACACGGGAAACCTCATGGAGAAGGTGGCGGACGCCAACAATCTCTATGTGGCGTGGAAGCGCGTCAGAGCCAACAAGGGGTCGAGCGGAATCGACGGGCAGACCGTCGAGGAGTTCGAGAGAAAGGCACTGTCGCACATCCTCGAAATGCAGAAGCTACTGCTCGCGGAACAATACAGACCCGTTGCGGTTAGAGGGGTGCAAATCCCGAAGCAGAGCGGGGGGATGCGGCAGTTGGGAATACCCACGGTGAAAGACCGAATCGTCCAGCAGGCGGTGGCGCAAGTCTTAAGCCCGCTATACGAAAGGGTGTTCTCGGAATCGAGTTTCGGCTTTCGGCCGAATCGGAGTGCGCATCAAGCCCTGAAGCAAGGAAGTGCGTATGTGGAAGGGGGCTACTCGACAGTGGTGGACCTCGACCTCGAAAAGTTCTTCGACAAGGTGAATCACACGAGACTCATGGCAAGGCTTGCAAGGGACATGAAGGAAGTCCGTCTGCTGCGGCTGATACTCAAGTTCCTCAAGGCAGGTCTCATGCAAGACGGCGTATGCCGCAGACGGGAGGAAGGAACTCCGCAAGGAGGGCCTTTGTCTCCGCTGCTGGCAAACATCGTCCTTGACGAACTCGACAAGGAACTGGAACGCAGAGGGCACAGGTTCTGCCGGTATGCGGACGACTGCAACATCTACGTGAAGTCGCAGAAGGCAGGGGAGAGGGTGATGGAGAGCATAAGGCGATTCATCGCGCAGAAACTCCGGCTGAAAGTGAACGAGACGAAGAGCAAGGTCGCCAAATCGGGGGAATGCACCTTTCTCGGCTACACAATCGGGAGCGGCGGCAAACTCTGGATGGCCAAGAAGAGCAAGGAGAGGATGAAGAAGCGCATAAAGGAACTGACGAGACGCAATCGCGGAAGGAAACTGGAGGCTGTAATCGGAGAACTGAACAGGACGCTTGGCGGATGGCTGGTCTATTTCAGACTTGCCAACGCGAAGAACTGGTGCAGCGAAACCGAACAATGGCTACGGCGGAAACTGCGGTGCTACCGTCTGAAATAATGCAAACGGCGCATGGGAATCGCCAGATTCCTCATGGAGAACGGATGCAGGGAATACCAAGCATGGGAACTTGCGATGAGCCGAAAGGGATGGTGTCGAATGGCACTGTCCCCGCAGGCGCACAGGGCCATGGGCGCGGAGTGGTTCAGAAAGCGGGGACTTATCCCAATGGCAATACCGAAATGACTGAAACCGCGGGGTGCCATAAAAGGCACGCCCCGTGGTGTGAGAGGGGGAGAAATCCCCCTACTCGATTTTTTTGTGGGGTGGGCGGGGAGGTGGGGTGTGCGGCTGGAGGGCGCGGACGCGACAAGCGCGTCCCTCCCAATTTGCACTTCACCCATCGGTGAGGAATGGAGGCCGGAGCGCTCACCCGGCCTCCACCGTCCTCCCCGGACTTTCCTTCGGCGGGAGGTTTTGCTAAACTGGGGCCATGAAGAAAACGACACTCGTGATGGCCGCCGTCTGCGCGGTCGTGGGTTCCCTTTTCGCCGATCCTGCGTGGCGCGGCGAGGCGCTGCGCGCGTGGACGCGGGGCGGACACCAGGTGAAGGAGGCCGTTGTCGGGGACGGGCGGCTGAAGGTCGTCTGCGGCGGCAGCGACACGCACCTCTACAGCTCCACGTTCGACCTCGCCGCGAAGCCGACGCAGGAGGTCGTCTTCCGCGCACGGGGGAACCGCTCGGGGAAGGGCGAGCTCTTCTGGATGCAGCCGGGGAAGGGGCCGACGCAGAAGCTCTCCTGCTCCTTCGCGTGGAACGGTGACGGCGCGTGGCACGAGTACCGTCTGCGTCCGTACTGGCAGGGCGAGAAGCGCATCGGCCGCCTGCGGCTCGATTTCCCCGCCTCGGCGGCGGACGGGGGCGTCTTCGAGATCGAGGCGCTGGAGGTCGCCGAGGGAGCGGACGCGATTTCCGTCGCGGCCGCGCAGTATGTGGGCGTGACGTTCGCGCTTGCGGCGCAGGCGGATACGCCGGTCGAGGTGCAGTGGGCGGGCGATGACGAAAGCGGCGTGAAGAGGGAAGAGGTGCGCGTGCCGGGCGACGGCCGGACGCACCGCTTCTTCCTCTATTTGGCGGACCGCCGCGCGTGGACGGGGCAGATCGGGCTCATGCGCCTGGAGACGCCGCCGGGCGTCCGGCAGATCGGCGACCTCTCGTTCGTGCGGGAAGAGCCGACGCTGCCGCCCGACCTCGTGGTGGCGCGCGCGCGCGCGGCCGACGCCTTCAACCGCGCCGGGTCGCCGGTTCCGCTGACGGTTCAGGTGGCGAACCTGGGGACGGAATGCGCGCGGGCGGTGTGCGTGAAGCCGGTTGCCCTGCCGCCGGGGGTGCGGATCGACACGGCGGCCTCGCGCCTCGTGCAGGACGTGGAGGGCGGCGGGACGGCGACGTTCGAGATCGTGCTGGCGTGCGCGGCGGCGCGGACGTTCACGGCGCGTTTCGAGGTGGGCGGGGGGAACATGCCGCCGCACGCGGTGGCGGTACCCGTTACGGTGCGGCCCTCCCTCAATCTCCCGAAAGCCGCCTATGTGCCGGAGCCGCAGCCGGTGGAGACGGACTACGACCTCGCGGCGCTCTACTTTCCCGGGTGGGACAAGGCGTCCGCCTGGGCGCGCGTGTGGCGGACGTGTCCCGAGCGCAAGCCCGTTCTCGGCTGGTACGACGAGGCGAATCCCGAGGTCGTCGACTGGCAGATCAAATGGCTCGTCGAAAACGGCATCCGCACGCTCTACGTCGACTGGTACTGGAACCTGGGCTCGCAGCACCTCGACCACTGGGTGAAGGCGTTCTACAAGGCGAAGTACCGGTCGCACCTGAAGTGGGCGCTCATGTGGGCGAACCACAATCCTCCCGGCGGACACTCCGTGGAGGACCAGCGGGCGGTGACGAAGTTCTGGATCGAGAACTACTTCAACACGCCGGAGTACCTGCGGATCGGCGGGAAGCCCGTCGTGTGGATCTGGAGCGCGCAGAACATGGAACGCGACGCGAAGGCGGAAGGGGGCTGCCGGAGGCTGCTGGAGGTCTCGCGCGAACTGGCGCGCGCGGCCGGATTCCCGGGCATCCACTTCATCGCGATGAAGTGGCCGGAGGCGGACTGCGCGCCGGCGACGATCCGGCGCTACAAGGACTTCGGCTTCGACGAGACGGGGCTCTACCATTTCATGGACCACGGCGGGCGCTGCGCGTCGAACCGCCGCTTCCCGTACCGCGCGGTGGCGGACGCCAATCCCGCGAACTGGTGGCAGCAGCACGAGGCGAACGTCCTCCCGTTCCTCCCCAACCTCTCGACGGGCTGGGACGACCGCCCCTGGAACGACCACTGCGAGATCTACGGCAAGAACGCGGACGATTTCCGCCGCATCTGCCGCGCGGCGAAGGACTTCGCCGACAGGACGGGCGTGAAGCGCCTCTGCCTCGCGCCGCTGAACGAGTGGGGCGAGGGGTCGTATGCGGAGCCGAACGCCGAGCATGGGTTCGGCTTCTACGAGGCCGTGCGCGAGACGTTCTGCAAACGGCCGGCGGCGGGCTGGCCGCTGAACTACGGTCCGAAGGACGTGGGGCTCGGCCCCTACGACCTGCCGCCCCCCGAACCGCCCGCGCGCGCGACGGCGTGGTCTTTCACGGACGGAAAGGCGCACGGCTGGCAGGGCATGATGAACGTGGCGGACTTCGGCGCGACCGCCGACGGGCTCGCGTTCCGCTCGACCTCCCGCGACCCGGCGCTCATGTGTACGTTCGCGCCCGTCACGGCGGCGGACTTCGCCCGCGTGGTGGTGAAGATGAAGGTGACGGGGGCGCCGGCGACCGCGCAGCTCTTCTGGGCGGGTCCGAACGGATCGGTCAGCGAGTCCACGAGCGTGCGCGTGCCCGTCGTCTGCGACGGCGCGTTCCACGCATACGTCTTCCCCGTCGGCGCGGCGCGCACGTGGCGCGGGCGCGTACACCATTTCCGCTTCGACCCCGTGGACGTGAAAGACGCGCAGGTCGTGATCGCGTCCATCCGCCTGGAGGGGGAGGCGAAGTGATGCGTGTGGGCCTGGGGTACGACTCCCACCGCTTCGCGGAGGGGCGGAAGCTGATGCTGGGCGGCGTGGAGATCCCCGGCGCACGGGGGCTTGCGGGCCACTCCGATGCGGACGTCCTCATCCATGCGCTCATCGACGCGCTGCTCGGCGCGGCGGCGCGCGGGGACATCGGCGCGCACTTCCCCGACACGGATCCCGCGTGGGCGGGGGCCGACTCGGCGCAGCTGCTTGCGCGGGTCGTCGCCGAACTCGCGGCGAACGGATTCCATGTGGGCAACGTGGACGCGACGGTGATCTGCGAGGCGCCGAAGCTGCGTCCGCACGTCGCAACCATCCGCGCCCGCCTGGCGGGGCTGCTCGGCGTCGCCGTTTCGCGTGTCTCCGTGAAGGGCAAGACGAACGAGCGGATGGACGACGTGGGTGCGGGCCTCGGCATCGCCGTCCACTGCGTCGCGCTGCTGGAGGAGACGCCGTGACGCTCTACGACACGCACGCGCACTTCTCGGACGGCGACGACGTGGCGGCCCTCTACGCCCGTGCCGCCGAGGCGGGCGTGGCGCACATCCTTGCCGTCGGCGGCAGCGAGGAGCTGAACCGCAACGCGCTGCGCACGCCGGGGCGCGTCGCGCTGGGGTGGGACCGCGACCAGCTCGACGACGTGCCGGAGCGGATGCGGCAACTGCCGGACCTGCTCGACGCGCATGCCGCGCGCGTGGCGGCGATTGGCGAAATCGGGCTTGACTGCCATTACGGGCCAGAGACGCTGAAGGCGCAGGCCGACCTCTTCGCGCAGCAGCTCGCGCTGGCGGACGCGCGGGGGCTGCCGGTCGTCGTCCATACGCGCGAGGCGGACGACGCGACGCGCGGCGTCCTCGACGAGGTGCCGTGGCGGCACGGAGACCGCCTGCGCGGCGTGATCCACTCCTACACGGGCGCGCCCGCGTTCGCGGGGAAGCTGCTCGACCGGGGATTCATGGTGTCGTTCTCGGGCATCGCGACGTTCACGTCCGCCGAGACGGTGCGCGCCTCGGCGCGCTACGTGCCCGACGACCGCATTCTCGTGGAGACGGACGCGCCGTACCTCGCGCCCGTTCCCTTTCGCGGGCGTCCCTGCGAGCCGGCCTTCGTCATCCACACCGCCCGCCGCCTCGCCGCCGAGCGCGGCATGAACGTCGAAGCCTTCGCCGCTTTGACGACGGCGAACGCCCTCTCGCTGTTCGACAGATGCTGTGAAGGACGCAAAGAGAGCAGGTGACCTTTGCGTCCTTTGGGTCTTCGCCCGTTTTGAAAATTTTCAGACTTCCCGCTTGACGAAACGACATGCGATGTGGTAATGTTGCGCCGCTGTCGGAAAATGTTCCGTTTGGGGAGGCGGAGCGTAAGGCGTGTCGTGCAGGACTA
>URIT01000144.1 GCA_900547945.1 uncultured bacterium | reverse complement strand
CGCCGCCCGCCGCGCCGCCCGCCGCGCGCCTCGCGAAGATCCTGCCCGAGGCGCGGGCGCTGCCCGCCACGGCGAACGCGCTCTTCTGCTCGCCCACGACGGTGCTGCGGCTCTGCCTGCCGAAGGTGGCGGCGAAGATGATGCCGATGGACAGCGCGAAGCTCCACGTGATGCTGCGCCTCCTGCGGCGCGCGCGCGGCGACGGCCTCGGCTGCATGAGCTGGCACGACGGGAAGATGGACCGCCTCCTCATCCGCATTTCGCGCGACGAACTCTACGGCACGGCGAACCTCTGGAGCATGCTCTTCCTCTAGTGTGCGCCGGAACCTGAAGGGATGGACTGCATGACGATTGCGACAAGGCTGCGGGCCGGCACCGTTCTCGGCGCGTGGGCGTGCGTCTGGGCGTGTGCCGCGCAGACGGCGACGATGACGGTGGAGACGGTGACGGCGGACGGCCGGACGGTGCGGGAGACGCGCCCGCTGGAGATCCGGGACGGCCGGGCCCGCTTCGTCTGGCCGCGCGCCGCGATTCCGCCCGGCGTGAAGAGCGTCGCCCTGAAGCCCGACTTCGCGACGGCGAAGACGGGCGAGGCGGGCTACTGGGTGTTCCCGAACAACACGCTCGGCCGCTTCCACGAGACGGACGGGCGCGTGCGCGAGGGCTGGCACGTGCCGATGCCGATGTACGGCCTCAAGACGCCGCGCGCGACGTTCTGCGCGATCGTGACGGGGATGCCCCACTCCCTCTCGCTCGTCGCCGAGGCGAGGAAGGGCGCATACTGCGTCTACGCCCTCTTTGATCGGTTCATGGACGACGTCTACGAGGACATCGCCGTGGAGTACACGTTCCTGACGGGCGACGACGCGGACTATTCGGGCATCGCCCGCCGCTACCGCGCCTACCAGCTGGGGCGCGGCGCGTGCCGCCCGATCGCGGCGCGCGTCAGGGACCAGCCGCTCCTCGCCTACGCGGCGCGCCACCCCGAGGTGCGCATCCGCCAGGCGTGGAAGCCGGTGCCGAGCCCGGTGCCGGACCAGGTGACGCGCAACGAGCCGCCCGTCCGGCCCGTCGTCACGTTCGACCGCGTGAAGGAGATCGTGGACGAGTGCCGGCGGCAGGGCGTGGACGGCGCGGAGTTCTGCCTCGTTGGCTGGAACGTGGGCGGGCACGACGGACGCTTCCCGCAGATCTTCCCCGTGGAGCCGTTCCTCGGCGGCGAGGCGAAGCTGAAGGACTGCGTGCGCCACGCGCAGGCGGCGGGCTACCAGATCGTGGGCCACTCCTCGTTCCGCGACTGCTACATGATCGCGGATACGTGGGACAGCGAGTACGTCGTCGAGAAGAACCCGGACGGCACGCTCAGGAAGGGCAAGACGAGTTGGGGCGGCGGGCGGCTCTACACGATGTGCCCCCAGCGCGCCTACGAGCGGTTCTGCCCGAAGCAGTGCGCCGAGATGGCGACGCTCGGCTTCAGGGGGCTCTTCTACGTGGACGTGACGACGAGCCGGGGCCTCTTCCCCTGTCCCGACGGGCGCCACCGCCTGAACAACGGCCAGCGCGCCGTGTGGGAGGCGCACATCCTCGACGAGCTGCGCGCGACCTTCGGCGGCAGCGCGAGCGAGGGGGCGTTCGACTTCTGCATCGGCTCGGTCGACTCCGCCCTTACCGTCCAGTGGGTGAAGCCCTTCGAGCCGCCGCGCAACAGGATGGTGGACGACTACGTGCCCCTCTGGCAGCTCGTCTACCACGGCATCGTCCTCTCCACGCCGTTCCGCACGATGATCAACTGCACGGCGAACCCGGACCGCCGCTCCCTGCTGAAGCTCGCGGAGTTCGGCGGCCGGCCCACCTACTACTGGCACTCCCAGTTCGTGACGGGGCGTCCGCCGTCGATGGGCACGATCGACCTGGAGGCGACGACGGACGAGAAGATGCGCCAGGGCGTCGCGTGGATCAAGGCGGGCTGCGACGAGTACGCCCGCCGCAGCGCGCTGCAGTTCCAGTTCATGGAGCGGCACGAGACGGTGGCGCCGGGCGTCGTGCGCGTCACCTATGCGGACGGTTCGCGTCTGCTCGCCAACTACGGCGCGCAGGCGGTTTCGGTCGAGGGGCACGCGGTGCCGCCGCTCGACTACGTGGTCGTGCCGGGCCGCGCGGAGGCGAAGGAGACGCCATGAGGCGCGGCGCGTTTCTGGGCCTCTGCGCGTCGGCGCTGGGGCTGGCCGGCTGCCAGGTGATCGAGCCGGTCTGGCAGACGTTCACGTCCGAGACCGGCAAGGCGAACGACATGTTCCTGAAGCCGTTCCGCTCGACCACGTTCATGAGTTGGAACATCCGGGCCGGACGCGGCCTCGACGGCGTGCGGGACATTGCGCGCGCGGCGGCGGTGATCAAGGACGCGGATGCGGACTTTGTGGCGCTTCAGGAGGTGGATCGCGGCACGCGGCGCGCGAACGGCGTCGACCAGCTCGCCGCGCTCGCGGAGGCGACGGGGCTCGTCCCCTCCTGGGGCAAGGCGCTCGACCACGATGGCGGCGAATACGGCGTGGCCCTCCTTTCGCGCGTGGCGCCGCAGCGCGTGCGGCTGGTGCCGCTGCCGCGCCTGGGCAAGGAGACGGAGCGGCGGGTGCTGCTCGTGGCGGACTTCCCCGAACTCCGGATCGGGGTGACGCACCTCTCGCTCGACGAGGCGGAACGGCTGGCCGCCGTCCGGGAGATCCGCGCGTACATCGATCCGGAGCGTCCGTTCTTCCTGGCGGGGGACTGGAACGACGTCCCGGCGGGCGCGACCGTCCGCGCCCTGCGGGGGCCGTTCGCGGTCCTCTCGGGCTTCGCGCCCACGTTCCCGGCGAACGGACCGGCGCGGTGCCTCGACTACATCGCGGTGTCGCGCCGCCACCGCGCGCGCTTCGAGACGGTCACGCACGAGGTCCTGGACGAGTCCGTCGCGTCGGACCACCGCCCCGTCGTCGTGCGCGTCCGCTAGGGCGGCGCGCCAACTTATGCTATACTACGCACATGAAGATTGCAGTCATCGGTGACGGCGGCTGGGGCACGGCGAACGCGCTCCTGCTGGCGGGCTACGGCCATGAAGTGACGCTGTGGGGCGCGTTCCCCGACTACATCGCGGAAATGCGGCGGACGCGGCGGAACGAGAAGTTCCTGAAGGGCGTCGCGCTCCCGGACGGCCTGAAGCTGACGGCCGACCGCGCGGAGGCGGTCAGGGGCGCGGAGGTCGTCGTCCTCGCGCCGCCGTCGAAGTACTTTACGTCCGTCGTGGCGGGCTTCAGGGGGCTCGTCACGCCGGAGATGCTGGTCGTCTCCATCACGAAGGGCCTCTGCGAGAAGACGAACCGCCGCATGACGGACCTCGGCGCGGAAATCCTCGGGACGGGTCCGATTGTCGCGCTCGCCGGGCCGACGCACGCCGAGGAGGTCGCGCGCGGCATCCCGACGGCGATCGTCGCGGCCTGCACGGACGCGGCGCGTGCGCGGCGCGTGCAGGAGATCTGGTCGGGGCCGCTTTTCCGCGTCTACACGTCGCCCGACCCCGTCGGCGTCGAGATCGGCGGCGCCGTGAAGAACGTCCTCGCCATCGCCGTCGGCTGTTCGGACGGCATGGGCTACGGCGACAACACGCGCGCCGCGCTCATCACGCGCGGCCTCGTCGAGATGAAGCGCTTCGTCCTCGCCTACGGCGGCACGCCGGAGACGCTTTCGGGCCTCGCGGGCATCGGCGACCTGATCGTCACCTGCACGTCCGTCCACTCGCGCAACCACGCCGTCGGCGAGCGCCTCGGGCGCGGCGAGAAGATCGCGTCGATCCTCGGCTCGATGCAGATGGTCGCCGAGGGCGTCTGGAACGCGAAGGTCGTCCACGAGATCGCGAAGAAGCTGGGCGTCGAGATGCCGATCTGCGAACTCGTCTACGCGCTCTGCTACGAGGATTTCGACGCGGCGGCGGCCTGCGCGGCGATGATGGGCCGTTCCCTCAAGGCGGAGTAGGCGTATGTCCGGCGAGAACCAGACCAGCTATGCCAAGATCGGCTTCTTCATCGTGGCGGGCGTCGCCCTGATCGCGGCGACGGTCGTCTACATCGGCGGCATGCGCTCCGCGCAGCACGACTTCCCGGCCGAGACGTTCTTCGACGATTCCGTTTCCGGGCTCGACGTCGGCAGCACCGTTGACCTGCGCGGCGTGCGCGTGGGCACGGTGAAGCGGATCTCCTTCATCGGCGCGGAGTATGCGGACGCGCGTCCCGAGGACCGCCGGAAGATCTACGTGGAGCTGGCCCTCGACCAACGCCTCTTCCGCATGGGCGACGACCGCACGCCCCGCCAGGTGCTGGAGGGCATGGTGAAGCGGGGGCTCCACGCCACCGTCTCCGCCTCGGGCGTGACGGGGCTCTCCCACATCGAGCTCAACTATCCGAAGCTTGACGTGGGCGAGAAGGCGTACGGCTGGCGGCCGGTCCACGTCGTCATCCCCCCTGCGCCCTCCATCCTGCAGAGCGCCGCCGATTCGGCCCAGCAGATCCTCGACCAGCTCAACCGGATGGACTTCGTGGAGGCGTGGAGCAACGTGCTGGACGTGACGCGGCACGCGCGCACGTTCCTCTGGAGCGCCAACACGGTCCTGCTGGGCGAGCAGGGCGGCATCTCCGAGATCGTCGGCAACCTGCGCGAGGCGTCCGCCTCCCTGCGCGACTTCGCCGACGGCATCCGAAACAACCCCTCTTCGATTCTACGCACCTATACACCCGAACGATTGGAGGAGACGCGATGAAGCGCGTGTGGACGGTTGGCATGTGCTGCCTGATGGCGGCGGCGGGGGCGGAGACGTTCTCGATCGAGCGGAACGACCCGCGTCCGTTCCGGATCCACGGGAGTTCCGACGAGACGCCCGCGACGAAGGCGATGTACCGCGAGCTGGCCGCCGAGGTGAAGCGCGTGACGGGCGTCGACGTGCAGGTGCTCGGCTACGCGCCGGCGTTCGCGGGCGACTTCTACGTCTCGACGCAGCCGTGGGACGCGAAGGGGGCCTGGACGCTCGGGAACCGCAACGGCATCATGGGCATCCACGGCTCGGACGTGCAGGCGACCGAGGCGGCCCTGCGCCACTTCATCGACACGCGCCTGAAGCCCGTCCCGTCGGACGCCGGGCGCCTCGCCTGGACCGACCTGCGCGAGACGAAGGGGCCGCAGTGGGCGGACGTGCGCGCGCGGACGGTCGCGGCCGTCGCGGCGAAGCGCGCCGCCGAGAAGGCGCCCGAATGGGAGAACGAACTCGTCAACTACGTGAACGTGGAGCCGGCCCGCGCCTACTCGTTTCCGCTCGCGTCCACCGCCGCCGCGCTGACGCCCGAGCTGCCCGAGACGCCCTACGTGAAGGCGCTCGACGGCACGTGGCGCTACAACTGGTGCGGCGCGCCCGACCAGCGTCCGCGCGACTTCTGGAAGCCGGACTTCGACGACCGCGCCTGGTACACGATCGACGTGCCGAGCTGCGTGGAGATGAAGGGCTTCGGCGTGCCCCAGTACTCGAACATCAAGTACCCGCACCCGCCCAAGCCGCCGTACACGGACCGGGCGTACAACCCCGTCTCCTCCTACCGCACCACCTTCACCGTGCCGGCGGACTGGAAGGGCCGCCCCGTCTTCCTGCGCTTCGAGGGCGTCTACAGCGCCTACTACGTGTGGGTGAACGGGAAGAAGGTCGGCTTCAGCGAGGACAGCTGCACGGCCCACGAGTTCAACGTCACGCCCTACCTGGACACCTCCCGCGCCGACGCGCCCAACACGCTCGCCGTGGAGGTCTACCGCTGGAGCGACGGGGCCTACCTCGAAGACCAGGACTTCTTCCGCTTCTCGGGCATCTACCGTAGCGTGCTGCTCTTCTCGCCGCCGCCCGTCGAGATCCGCGACTTCTTCTTCCGCTACGATCTCGCCGCCGACTTCAAATCCGCCCAGGTCAAGCTGGCGGTCGAGCTGCGGCGGCTCGCCGGCGCGCCGACGGGCGCCGTCGCCTGCACGGCCGCCCTCTACGACGCCGCGTTCAGGAAGGTCGCGGACCTGGAGCGGACCGGGCAGCGCGAGAACGGGACGTTCCTCGACTTCGCCTGCGCCCTGCCCACGCCCCGCCTCTGGTCCGCCGAGGACCCCTGCCTCTACACGCTCGTCCTCCAGACCCAGCCCGCCCAGCCCCGTCTCGCCCCCGACATCCGCGCCGCGAAGGTCGGGTTCATGAAGACGGAGCTGATGCCGAACGGGGCGCTCCACGTGAACGGGAAGCCGGTGAAGTTCAAGGGCGTGAACCGCCACGACGCCTCGCCCGTCAACGGACGCGCCGTGACGCGCGCGGAGATGCTGCGCGACGTGCTGCTCATGAAGCGGTACAACATCGATACGGTCCGCACGGCGCACTACCCGAACGACCCCTACTTCTACCACCTCTGCGCGCGCTACGGCCTCTACGTGCAGGCGGAGGCGAACGTGGAGAGCCACGGCATGGGCTACGGCGTCGCCTGCCTCGCCTCGCCGCCGAGCTGGACCCAGGCGCACATCGACCGCTGCCGCGACATGGTGGTCAACTGGCGCAACCTGCCCTGCGTCTTCTCCTGGAGCTGGGGCAACGAGGCCGGGCAGGGCCCCACCTTCGACCTCGTCGACGCGGCGTGCCGCGCGGTGGACGCGACGCGCCCGACCTGCTACCGCCAGGACTGCGAGCGCTTCCCCATCGACGGCCCCGGCTATCCGTCGGTTGCGGACGTGGTGGCGCGCGGCCGCCGCGCCAAGTGCAGCTTCCTCTTCGAATACGCCCACAGCATGGGCAACGCGCTCGGCAACTTCGCGGAATACTGGGACGCCTTCTACGCCTCGCCCTCCCTGACGGGCGGCTGCATCTGGGACTGGGTGGACCAGGCCGTGTGGGTCGAGACGGACCGCACGGGCCCCGACGGCCGCCGCCAGCGCTACCTCGCCTACGGCGGCGACCACGACGAACAGCCGAACGACGGGAACTTCTGCGCGAACGGCATCCTCGACGCCGAACGCAACGTCACCCCCAAGCTCGTCGAGGTCGGCCACGTCCACCGGAACGTGAAGGTGGAGCGGGTCGAAGAGGCCGGGAAGGGGAAGGCGGCGGACGGGATCCTGCAGATCTGGAACCGCTTCGCGTTCACGCCGCTGAACCGCTTCGCCGCGAACTGGGAACTGCTGGAGGACGGCGTGAAGGTCGCGGGCGGCGCGTGGGACGTGCCGGACGTGCCCCCCGCCGCGAAGGTGCGCGTGCCGTTCCCCGCCGGCGTGCGCGCCTACGCGCGGAAGCCCGGTTGCGAATACCTTCTCAACGTCTCCTTCGCGCTCCGGGACGATGCGCCGTGGGCGAAGAAGGGGCACGTGATCGCGCGGGACCAGATCGCCGTCGCACGGGCGGCGGCCCCGGCGGCGCCGGCGCGCGATGCGGCGG
>URIT01000143.1 GCA_900547945.1 uncultured bacterium | reverse complement strand
GCCCGCGCCCGCCGCCCTCGACGCGGCGGCCCTCTGGCTCGACGCCGCCCGCCCCGCGACGATCCTCCCCGCCGACGGGGTGGCGGGGACCGTGGGGACGTGGCTCGACGCGCGCGAGACGGGGGATGGCTCGGCGGCGAACCCGTATGTGCGTCCGCGCGCCGTCGCGTTCACGAACCTCGCCCACTCCGCCGCCTACGCGCCCGACCCGGAAGGGTGGTTCCCCCGCTATGTCCCCGCGTCGGGCGGCGCGTGCGCTTACGTTGACTTCGGGAGGTATTCGAGCGGGCGCAACGTCCGCTTCGCCGCCGCCGACGGGTCGGGGTTCGCCGTGGGCGGCGTGCGGCAGGCGTTCGCCGTTCTGGGGACGCAGGACGGGGGCTACGGCTTCGTCTTCAATCCCGGTTCGTACCATGCGGTGTTCGCGCCGAAGAGCTACAAGACGCTGGCGGAGGGGACGCTGCCGACGGCCTTCCTCCAGCCGGCGGGCGGGTGGCGCACGTTGGCGTCGGGCCTGTTCCGCGTGGACGGGCGGCCCGTTGATCCGTCCGTCTCAGGGCCCAACGGCGGCTACCAGCTGCTGGACATCACGCCCGGGCGCGACGGCTGGCACGTGGAGGGCCTTTTCTCGCACAACGCGATCGCCAACGACAACGACGGCTACCGCCAGGGCGGCGGGCGCCTGTGCGAGGTGATCCTCTTCGCCTCGCCGCTCGACGAATCGAACCGCGTGGCCGTGGCGGCCTACCTGCAGCGCAAGTGGGGGACGCGCGGCGCGGCCCTCTCCCTCGCGACGGCCGGCGCGGGGCGGGTGCTGAAGACGGGCGACGGGGACTGGACGCTCGCCACGCTGGACGGCTCGGAAAGCCGCGAGACGCCGCGCGTCGCGCTGGCGGGCGGCTCCTTCGACGGCGCCCAGCCCGTGGCGTTCGAGGCGCTGGCGGGGACGGCGCTGGCGGCGTCCGCCACGGGGGTGGTCGCCGCCGCCGAGGCCCCGGCGGGAACGGTCGTGAAGACGGGGACGGGGACGCTTGCGGTTGACGTGCTCGCGCCGGACGTCGCGCATCTTGCCGTCCGGGAAGGGACGCTCCGCTTCGCCCCGCGTGCGTTCGGCGCATCGGCCTTCCCCACGAACCTCGTGGGGACCATCGAGGACCCTTCGTTCGAGGCGTTCGCGGATGCGGACATCAAGCCGGACACGGACCGAAGCCTGAAGCCCGACGCGCCGACGCATGGCTGGCGCAGCGTGCGGCTGGAGGGATCGACGGAGGACGGAAAGGTCACGCGCTGGACGGACGACCCTGCGGCGCACTACTACTACAACGTGCCGGGGCAGCGCTACCCGGACGGCGTCTACTGTGGCGTGCTCCATATCCGGGGCGGGCTGGAGACGGCACTCACGCTCCCGGCGGACGGCGTCTACCGCCTCTCCTTCTGGATCGCGCAGCGTCCCGGCTACGTCGGGCACGAGACGCACATCCTGATCGACGGCGAGGAGGTCGCACAGGTCCAGACCCGGGAGAAGGCGTGGCAGCCCTGCGCGTTCCGCCTCCCGTGGCTCGCGGCGGGCGTCCACACGCTCACCCTGCGGGGCGACGCGAACAACAGCAAGGCCTACCGTGACGCGACCGGCGGCGACAGCACGGTGATCCCCGGCAACACGGTCGCGCTGGTGGACGACTTCCGCGTGGACTGGCTGGAGGCCGGGACGGCGGACGTGACGCTCGCGAACCCGAGCTTCGAGTCGGCGCCGTTTGCCTTTGGGCGGACGTACCTTGAGAACCCGGCATCGCTCGGCGGCTGGGCGTGCGAGACGGCGGGCGCGGCGGACGCCGTGGTGGTGGAGCGGATCGGAAACGGACGGGAGACGGCGCTGCGCCCGGCGGAGGGTTGCCGCCATCTGGTCCTGCACGGCGCGGCGCGGATCGCCCAGACGGTCCGGGTGGCGCGCGCGGGCACGTACCGGCTCTCCTTCGCGGCAGCCTCGACGGCGGCGGATGCCCGCACGACGAACACCCGGACGGAGATCGGGGTCTTCTGGAACGGGGCCTCCTGCGGCACGGTGCGGACGACGGATTGGACGAGGCGTTATGCCTTCACGGTACAGGTCGCGGCGGACAACGCGGCCGTGGAGCTGGCGTTCGCGGGCGGCGGTTCGCTCGTCGCGCTTGACGACGTGCGGCTGGAGGCGCAGGACACGGCTGCGGTGCTGGACGAGACGTTTACGCAGGAGGGCGCGTTGGCGGACTGGACGTGCGTCGGCGAGCCGAGCGAAATCCACGACGGCGCCGGCCTGGTGGAGGGCCAGCGGGAGGATCGGATCCCCGGCGCCTGGTGCGACGTCGACTACGACGACCGCCACTGCGTGGGCGTGCGCAACCGCGCCACGCTCGCACGCACGGTCACGTTCCCCGAGGCGGGGACCTACCGCCTGAGCGTGGCGGCGATCGACCGGTTCTACCGCTACAACGGCAGACCGGAGGAGCTGAACCTGTTCGGCGGACAGGAGTTCCGGGCGTGGTATGCGCGCGGGGGTGTGACGAATGAGATCGGGCGGTTCGCGCCCGACACGCGCGAGCGGTGGGTGCGCCATGCGTTCCTCTTCGAGGTGCCGGAGGCGGGGGAAGGGGTGATTGGGTTCAGCGGACTGAAGGAGTCTGCGCAGAAGATCGCGGGCAGTACCCGGTATTTCTCCTGTGGCGGTCTGTTGGACGGCATCGTGGTAGAGAAGGTCGCGCGGGCGGCCGCGCCGACGTTGCCGAAGGATCTCGACATCGACGTGGACGAAGGGGCCTCGCTGGCGCTCGACGCCCCGGTGACGAACGAGGTGCGGACGGTGCGCTACGCGGGGCGCTTCCATGCGGGCGTCCTCGACGCGGCGACGTGCCCGTTCATCACGGGGCCGGGCGTCCTCTTCGTGCGCCCGCGCGGCACGCTGCTGCTTGTACGCTAACGGAAAGGGAGAAGACGCATGACGGGACGAGGCTGGACGATGGCGGCGTGCGCCGTGCTTGCCGCGGGCGCGGCGGCGGCGCCGTTTCTGGAGGGGTATTCGCTCAACGAGGGGCGGCGCGTGGCGTTCACCCAGGCCCTGCCGCGCATGCGGGAGGCGCGGACGGGGAAGACCTGCGGACGCTTCAACAACAAAGACCTCGCGATGCCGGGCGTCCTCACGACGGGCGACCCGACCTGGGGCGACTTCCTCCACCTGCTGCGCAACACGATCAACGACGAACGGTCTCTCGTCTTCGTGGACGGGCGCAAGATGATGGTGAACAAGAACTGGATCCGCGACCATGTCCACGTGCTGAAGGCCATGCGCCACTGGGAATACGACTATGCGGGGTACGTGGACTTCACGCTCCGGCACCAGCGCGCGGACGGTTGCATCCTCGAACTCGTCAAGCAGGCGGACGACCGCCACTGGCGCTACGCCGCGCCCGAAAGCCGGAAGTTCTTCCCGGACGACAACCTCGCCATGTGCCGCCTCGACATCGAGGCCGACGTGGAGTACCTGCTCGTCGAGGGCGCGACGTACTGCTACCGGATCTCGGGCGACGACGCCTGGCTCGCGCGCGCGCTCCCGCGCCTCGAAAAGGCCATCGACTACGTGACCTCAGACCCCCAGCGCTGGGACGCCCGGCACGGCCTCGTGAAGCGCGGCTACACGATCGACACGTGGGACTTCACCTACGAACCCGCCTCCGTGACGAACCGCACGTTGACGGCCGCGACGCCCCAGGCGATCATGCACGGCGACAACTCCGGCGTCTACCAGGCGATGGCGCAGCTCGCGTGGCTGAACGGCCGCCTCGGGCGCACGGCGAAGGCGGCTGCCTGGCGCGCGCGGGCGGACGCCCTCAAGGCCGCGATGTACAAGCACATCTGGAACGGCCGCTTCTTCTTCCACCAGCTGCCGCTCAACGTGCCGCCCGTCGACGCGCACGAGCGCGAACGCCTCTCGCTCTCCGCCGCCTACGACATGAACCGCGGCCTCATGCCGGTCGCCGACTGCCGCAAGACCATCGAGGAGTTCAGGCGCCGCCGCCAGACGACGGACTGCTTCGCCGAGTGGTTCACGGTCGATCCGCCCTACGACTTCACCTTCGCCCGCCACCCGCGCGGCGACTACGTGAACGGCGGCGTGTGCCTCTTCACGGCGGGCGAGCTCGCGAAGGCCGCCCTTGAAAACGGCTACGAAGCGTACGGCTGGGACATTCTCGTGCGCGTGAAGGAAATGGCCGCGCGCGACGGCACGCTCTACTTCCTCTACGACCGCACGACGGCGACGTCGATCAACGCCGCATTGGGCCCGAGCGCCTGGGGCGCGGCGAGCGTCCTCAGCGCCTTCGACGAGGCGCTGGCGGGCGTGCGCGACGCGGGCGTGCGGTACGACGCGATCCGCTTCTCGCCGCGCTGGCCCGTGACGGGTCTCGACGAGGTGCGGTACTTCACGGGCTACGAGGCGGCGGACGCCGTCGTCGACGTGCGCTACGTGCGGCGCGCGAACGGCCTGCGCTACCTCGTGCGCGCGCCCGCGAAGGCGTTGGCGGCGCACATCCTCCTGCCGTCCGGCGCGGCGGCGCGGGAGGTGTGGCTGAACGGTGCGCCGCGCGCGTTCGAGACGACGGCGGTGGGCGATTCGCGGTATGTGGACTTCGAAACGGAAGGGACGGGGACGTATGACATCGAGATTCTGTTTTAGCCTGGCGGGCGCGGCGGCGCTCATGATGGCCGCGGCACACGGCGCGCCGGCGCTCATCTTCCACGCGCCGTTCGACGGCACGGCGGTCGCCGCCGTGGCGAAGGGGGCGGCCGCGCCGCAGGTCGCGCGGGGGCTTTCGTTCGAACCGGGCGTGGACGGCCAGGCCGTGCGGCTCACGGCGGCGGCGAAGAGCGTCCTCCAGTACGCGCTCAAGGGCAACGTGCGGCCCGAGAAGGGCACCGTTTCGCTCTGGGCGCGGCGCGATGGACCGCCCGCCGCGCCGGGGGCGAAGGAGGCGTGGCGCAGGCTCTTCTCCTTCCCCGAGCCGTGCGGGCGGTTCGGTTCGGGCGCGCTGTCGCTCTGGTGGTGGGGGGATCGGCTGCGGGCGGACCTGACGGACTTCGGCCACACGCACCTCGTCCGCGACGGCCTCCCTCCGCCGGACGGCCGGTGGGAGCATCTCGCGTTCACGTGGGACGAGGCGGCGAAGCACGCGCGCCTCTACCGCAACGGCGTCCCCTGCGGCCCCGCCCGCGCCGACGGCCACAGCGAGGTGGCGGCGGCGCTGCGCCTCGCGGCGGAGCGGCGGAAGGATCCCGCGCGCGGCCGCATCCCGTTCCTCTTCGACCGGAAGGACTTCACGCGCTTCTTCGTGGGCTGCCTTGGCGACCGGCAGCAGGTGGACGGGCTCATTGACGACGTCCGCGTCTACGACGGCGCGCTTGACGACGCCGGGATCCGGGCCCTCTTCGCGGCCCACGCCGACCGGGCGGCGCCGTCGCCGGACAAGCCGGACTACGCGAAGCTTTTCGCCGGGGACGGCCCGAACCCCTACGTGGGCGGCGACCGGCTCGACCTCGCGCTCCGGGCCGAATACCGCTTCGACGCCGCGTCGGTGGCGAAGTGGCAGGCCGAGAAGCGCTTCCGCTCGGTGGGGGCGCTCCGCTTCGGCGCGCTGGGCGGCGTCCCCTACGTCGAGGCCGGCGCGCGGCGCGACGACCGCTTCGCGTTCTTCTTCGACGTCGATCCCGCCGTCAAGCTCTATTGCCTGGAGTTCGACTACCCGGACGACGCGACGCGCACGTGCGACCTGATCGTGCAGTTCCGCGAGCCGCATTCGGACGACTACGCCCTCCAGGTGGGCTACTTCACCGGGGACGAATACCCGAACACGGGCAGGACCCTGACGCACCGCTGCCTCTATTGGACGACGCCCGGCCGGGGCGCGCTCGCGGCGGTCGCGCTGACGGCGCGCGCGGACGTGCCCGCCGCCCTGAGCGCGCTGCGCGTCTACGAGGTGAAGAACGCGCGCCTCCCCGCGCTGGAGGTGAACGCCCCGAAGCCGGCGGACGGCTGGCGCCGCTCCTTCGGCAGCTGGTGGGAGGATCCCTCGATCGGCTGCGACTTCGCGACGGGCGGGCACGGCGCGCACCAGATCTCGGACCTGATCGACCGCACGGTCGCCTACATGAAGTACTGCGGGCAGGACCTCCTCTCCTACCCCGGCGCGTGGTACCACGGCCTCATCGGCGCCGCGGGCTACAACCCCCGCGCGCACGCGCCGGACTTCCTCTCCGCCTGGTACGTGAAGTTCGACAAGGCCGGCCTCTCCCTCGTGCCGAACGTGAACCCGAACACGATGCCCCTGCCGCCCGGCGTCGTCACCGCCGAGGCCGTCACGAACGGCGCGCTCCACGCGACGCCCGTCGCGATCCTCGACACGGGCCTCCCCAACACCTACGGCTTCCACAATTCGCCGCCCAACTTCAACTTCCACCATCCCGAGACGCGGGCCTACCTGGAGGGGCTCGTCGACGCGCTCGTGGAGCAGGGCGCGCCCCACCCGAGCTTCAAGGGCGTGTGCCTGCACCTCACCATGCTCTCGCTCTGCTGGTTCGGCGACATCCGCAGCGGCTACAACGACTACACGGTGGAGGCGTTCGCGCGCGAGACGGGCGTGAAGGTGCCGCTCGACAAGACGGACCCCCTGCGCGGGCGCGCCGTGGCGAAGTGGATCCGCGCCCACGCCTATGAACCGTGGGTGCAGTGGCGCTGCGACCGGGTGACGGCGTTCTACGCGCGCCTCGCGGCGAAGCTGCGCGCGCGCCGCGGCGACCTCAAGTTCTGGCTGAACTGCTACGTGCAGCCCGACATGAAGCAGCTCGACTTCATGGAGGACGGCTTCATGACGCGCCAGGCGCGCGAAGGCGGGCTCGACCGCGCCGCCCTCGCCGCGATCCCGAACCTCGTCCTCTGCCAGTCGCAGTTCCCCGCCTTCTGCCGCAAGCGCGAGCGGTCCCTCTTCCCGAGCGACGCGGCCTACCAATTCAACCGCGTCCTCCAGACGCGCCCCGGCTTCTTCGCGCTCACCCGGGGGGCGCGCTTCCCGTGGCTCAACCAGTTCGACCTCTACTGGGAGAACCCCGTCGGGCGCGCCAAGGGGAATCCGCTCAACGGCGACGGCTTCGCGGAGATGGGCTGGCGCGTGACGACGCTCAACCCGTCCGGACGCCACGCCCTGCGCGAGTTCGTGCTGCCGCTGCGCTTCGACGACGTGCTGGGCGTTTCGAAGGGCGGCTACCTCGTCGGCACCTACGGGATGGAGGACGACCTGCGGCGGTTCGCCGCCGCGTTCCGCGCGCTGCCCGCCGTGCGGATGGCGGAGACGGCGCGCGAGGGGAACGTCGTGGCGCGGCAGGCGGACTTCGACGGACGCTCCTACTTCTACGTGGCGAACACGGGCGGCGAGGCGGCCACGCTCGACCTGCGCGTGCCGCCCGGCACGCACGACCTCGTCTCCGGCGCGGCCGTGCAAGGCGGCCTTGCCACGCTCGCGCCCTACGACCTGCGCGCGTTCGCCGCGCCGCGCGAGATCG
>URIT01000142.1 GCA_900547945.1 uncultured bacterium | reverse complement strand
CCACGCCCGCCACGAGCGCGCGCGCATAGTCGCCGCAGCCGGCGAAGCCGCACCCGCCGCAGTTGGCGCCGGGAAGGGCGGAGGCGATCTGGCCGATGCGCGGGTCTTCCCGCACGGCGAGGTAGCGGTCGGCGACGGCGAGCGCAAGCGCCGCCACCGCCCCGACGGCGGCGATGACAAGGGTGGCTGTGAGGATGGCGGACATTGGGGAGAATTAAGTGGTTAAGTAGTTAAGTAGTTAAGTGGGTAAGTGGGTAAGTAGTTAAGTGGGTAAGTGGATAAATAATTAAGTGGTTAAGTTGCCCTATGGGCTTTATTGCTCCGGCAATTAAATAGAGCGACTCTGTTCCCTATGAATGACAAACTCCGATCCGTATGGCTCTCGCTACCGCTCCGCAGAATGGGTTGTCGAAAGACATCCAATTCTCCGGAAACGGTCTTAAAGGCGATTGTTTTGTGACTGGCTTCTGCGAAGCCAGATGTAGTCTGCGGAGCGGTAGCGAGAGCATCAATCATCGGAGTTTATCTCCATATTTCATTGCCACATCTATAAGTTGTCGTGTGGGCTTGAAAAGGGGGTTAGGACTTCACGAGGCCCGAGAAGCCCATGAACGCGAGCGAGAGGAGTCCGGCGGTGACGAGGGCGAGCGCGACACCCTGGAAGGCGCGGGGCGGATTCGCGTGGGCGAGCCGTTCGCGGATGCCGGAAAAGAGGACGAGGGCGAAGCCGAAGCCGAGGGCGGCGGCAAAGGAGAAGAAGACGCTCTCGCAGAAGGACGTGCCGCCCTTGTAGTTCAGCTCCGCGACGCCGAGGACGGCGCAGTTCGTCGTGATGAGCGGCAGGAAGATGCCGAGCGCGGCGTGCAGGGACGGCATGAAGCGCTTCAGCGCGAGGTCGATGAACTGCACGAGCGCGGCGATCACGAGGATGAACGCGAGCGTGTGGATGTAGCCGAGCCCGAAGGGCGCGAGCAGCAGATGGTCGAGCCCCCACGTCACGGCCGAGGCGAGGGTCATCACGAAGAGGACCGCGCCGGACATGCCGAGGGCGGTCTCGATCCTCTTCGAGACGCCAAGGAACGGGCAACAACCCAGAAAGCGGTTCAGGACGAAGTTGTTCACCAGAACCGCGCCGATCAGAATGAGCAGAAAGCGCATGGCTTCGACAGTATACCATGCGCCGGGGACGGTCGCAAGAAGGACCCGACCCAGACGCATGCCACGCGCCGTGCCACCCGACGCCGAGAAGCCCCGGACCCACTTAAAGCCGCGCAGCGGCGACTTAACCACTTAAAGCCGCGCAGCGGCGACTTAATCCACTTTCATCCCCTTGCCGCCCCTCCGGCGCTTTGGTACACTTGCGTGTATGAAAAAGAGACTCCTCTCCCTCCTGGCGCTCGCGGCGCTGGGGACGTGCGCGGACACGTTTGACGTCACGCGGTTCGGGGCGCGCCCCGACGGCGCCACCGACAACACGGCCGCCATCCAGAAGGCCATCGACGCCTGTTCCGCGAAGGGGGGCGGGCGCGTCCTCGTGCCGGGGGGCGGTGTCTACAAGACCTACACGCTCAACCTCAAGAACAACGTCGATCTCCACATCGACCGGGGCGCGACGCTGAAGGGCGGGGAGGATCCCCTCAAATACCCCGAGTTCGGTCCGACCGACGTGTGGCGCCCCGAACGGTCCCCGCGCTTCAACAAGCGCGCGCTCTTCTACACCGTGGGGCAGACGAACGTGGCGATCACGGGCGCGGGCACGATCGACGGCAACGCCGAGGCGTTCCACCGCCGCGTCGACGGCCGCTGGCAGCGCATCAGCCACACGAACATCACGGGACGCTGCGTCTTCTTCGTCGGCTGCCGGGACGTGCGCTTCGACGACGTCCTCGTCCACCACCCCTGCGGGTGGAGCACGTGGTTCCTCGACTGCGACCGCGTGCAGTGCCGGGGCGTGCGCATCGCCTGCCACCGCGAGTTCCCGAACGGCGACGGCCTCCACTTCGGCGGCTGCCGCGACGTGACGGTGAGCGACTGCCTCATCGACGCGCAGGACGACGCGCTCATCGTGCGCACGCACCAGGAGCAGATGCGCGCGGTGCGGCCCTGCGAGCGGCTCGTCTTCGCGAACTGCGTCCTGCGCTCGAACCAGAGCGCGATCCGCATCGGCTGGACGGGCGACGGGCCGATCCGCGACGTCTCCTTCGACAACATCGTCTGCCCCTACTCGCGCCTCGGCGTCCAGTTCTACCTGCCCGCGATGGGCTATCCGCTGACCGCGAAGGAGCACATCGACCCGCCGCGCGGACGCGGCGTGGTGCCGCCCGCGAAGGGGGAGATCGTGCCGTTCAGCGTGGAGAACATGCGCTTCTCGAACATGACGATCGACAGCTTCCACGCGCCGCTCTACGTCAGCGTCGGCCGCTCGGAGAACGTGGCGTTCCTGCGGAACATCACGTTCTCGAACTGCCGCTTCCGCGCGCAGCGTCCGCCCGTCCTCCAGTTCCGTCCCGAGGACAACGTGCGCGACTGGCGTTTCTCGAACGTGACGTTCGAGATCGCGAAGCCGCGCGGTTCGGCGGGGGGCGACTTCGGCGTGGGCGGCGCGGGGCTCGCGAACGGCTGGTTCGAGAACGCGCGCGACGTCGTCTTCGACAACGTGAAGTGGAGCTTCTATCCGCAGGACCTTCCCGAGTGGACGCTCACGCTCGAACAGGCCGGCTCCCGCCGCCCGGTGCGCCTCGCCGGCGCGCGCCAGGACTGCCGCGAGGAGACGCCCGCCCCCGGCGTGCGGCGCTTCACGTGCGACCGCCTGACGGACGGCTGCCAGTCCTGGGACGTGCAGGTGTGCGTGGAGGCGCGCACGGACGCGGGCGGCACGTCCTACACGGGCCGGATCGCGAACAACGACGCGGGCATCCGCGTGACGGCCTTCGAGGGGCCGTACTTCGAGCGCGTGCGCCTCGACCCCGCCGACGCGGCCCTCTACCTGCCGCAGGGCATGGGCCGGCGCGTGACGCACTTCCCGGAGGCGGGCGCGCCGAAGATCCCGCCCGCGCCGACCGAGGACGCCGAGAACACCTGGGAGAACACCTGGAAGGGCGCGCGCTGGTACGCCCTCCGGGACGGGCGCTACACCTTCGACACGGGCTTCCATCCGGGCGCGACGGGGCTGACGATGCCGTGGATGGCGCTTGATTCGGGCTACGGGACGCTCTACGTGGGCGCGCACGACCCGAAGGCCCAGCCGAAGCGCCTGCGCCTGCGCTGGACGCCGAACGAGCGCCGCATCGAGGCCGCCTTCGACCACCGCCTCTTCCTGGAGGCCGGCGGGACGTGGGAGATCCCCGAGACCGTCTGCGCGCGGGTGGCGGGCGACTGGCACGCGGCCGCGAAGCGCTACCGCGCGTGGTACGACACGGCGCGCGAGATCCGCACCGCCGCGCCCGCGTGGACGCAGGACGTGACGGGCTGGCTGCTCGTCATCATGCGCCAGCAGAACGGGGAGGCCTTCTGGAAGTACACCGACCTCCCGCTCCTCTGCGACGTCGCCGCGCGCAACGGCCTCACCTGCATCGGCCTCTTCGGCTGGACGAAGGGCGGCCACGACCACCTCTACCCCGACTACGAGCCGAGCGACGAGATGGGCGGCGTCGCCGCGCTCAAGGCCGGCATCGCCGAGGCGCGCCGCCGGGGCATCCGCGTCTGCATCTACGCGAACGGCCAGCTCCAGCAGGTCGGTGCGACGGAGTTCTGGCGCGAACACGGCGAGCGGCTCGCGCTCGTCAAGAAGGACGGCACGCGCGTCATCCAGACGTACCACAAGTACAGGGACATCCCCAAGTACGCATTCGCGCTCGGCTGCCTCTACGGGAAGCCCTGGCACGACCGCATGCTCGCGCTCGCGCGGCAGGCGGCGGACTTCGGCGCGGACGGCATCCTCTACGACCAGCTCGGCATCTTCGCGCCGTTCGCGTGCTACGGGACGGGCCACGGCCACCCCGCGCCGTCCTTCTCCTACGCCGAGGAGCGCCCCGCGTTCATGCGCTCGATCGCCGACGCGATGCAGAAGACGCATCCCGGCTTCGCCGTCCTCACCGAGGGCCTGCACGACACGATCCTCGACTCGACCGCGCTCTTCCACGGCTGCGAGTACGGCGTCTTCGCCGGCGACGTCCAGGCCGCGCGGGCGCGCGCGACGAACCCGAAGGTCGAGTCCTTCCCCGAACTCTGGCGCTACACGTTCCCCGAACTCGTGACGACGGTGCGCCTCCCCACGCCGATGTGTACGCGCGCGCAGGCGAACTTCGCCGCCGTCTTCGGCCTCCGCAGCGAGATCGAGGTGCGCTACGGGCCCGACCGCGCCTACGTCCTCGACGGAAAGGTGCCGACCAAGGCCGACTACGGGACGGTCGTCAACGTCCCCGACCTGAAGGCGATGGCCTCGGTGCCGCCCGCCGTCGCGTGCGCCGGGCTGAAGGCCGTCTGCGACTTCCAGCGCGCCCACGCGAAGTACCTCCTGCGGGGGCGCTTCGTGGACGGCGAGGGCTTCTCCTGCCCGGGCGCCGCGCTCGTCGCGAAGCGCTTCGTGGCGGCGGACGGCACGAGCGCCGTCTGCGTGTGGAACGTCTCCGACGCGCCCGTCGCGGTGAAGCTGGAGGGTCTGGGCGCGCCGACCGCCGTCGCCGCGCCGGGCGCGGAACCCGTCGCGGGCCCCCTCGCCGCGAACGCCCTGCGCCTCTACACCTTCGCGAAGTGATGTGCTATACTATCCCCCCGGTTTCGGCGACCCCCGGTTCCGGGGGCGGCGGCCGCGCCACGGACAACCTTCGATTCGACCTTCTATGAACGCATTGGCAAAACAGCTCAACAGGACGCTCGGCCCCGTCGCGGATCTGCTCTCGCCCGCCGGCAAGCGCCTCTACTTCCCCTACGGCGGCATTCTCGGCCAGGGCGCCGAGGCCCGGACGTGCGGCATCAACGCCACGATCGGCATGGCGTTCGAGGAGGACGGTTCCCCGCTCGTGATGAAGTGCTTCGCCGACCGGGTCAACCTGGACCGCAGGGCGTTCCTCTACGCGGGCAGCTTCGGCCTCCCCGCCCTGCGTGAGACCTGGAAGAAGCTGCAGGTCAAGAAGAACCCCTCGCTGAAGGGCATCGCCTACTCGAACCCCGTCGTCACCAATGCGCTTACGCACGGTCTGCGCATCGCCGCCGAGCTCTTCGCCGGCCGTGGCGACAAGGTGGTGATTCCCGACCTCTACTGGGACAACTACTCGCTCATCTTCGAGGAGGCGTGCGGCGCCGCCATCGAGACCTTCAACACCTTCAGGGACGGCGCGTTCGACGCCGACGCCCTCCAGGCGGCCCTGCTCGGCCCCGGGGAGAAGAAGATCCTCGTCCTGAATTTCCCGAACAACCCCACGGGCTACACGGCGACGCTGGAGGACGCGCCGAAGATCGTCGCCGCCGTCAAGGCCGCCGCCGAGGCCGGCAAGCGGATCGTCGTCATCCTCGACGACGCCTACTTCGGGCTCGTCTACGAGAAGGGCGTCCACGGCGAGTCGCTCTTCGCCGCGTTCGCCACGCTCGACCCGAACGTGCTCGCCGTCAAGCTGGACGGCTGCACGAAGGAGGACTACGTGTGGGGCCTGCGCGTGGGCTTCATCTCCTTCGCGTTCAAGGGCGCCACGCCCGAACAGCTCAAGGCGCTGGAGGCGAAGGCCGCCGGCAACGTGCGCAGCTGCGTCTCGAACATCACCTCGATCGGGCAGAACGTCGCGCTTGCGGCGCTGTCGGACAAGGACTACGCGAAGCAGAAGCGCGAGAAGTACAACGTCCTCAAAAAGCGCTACACGACGATCCGCGCGCTCCTCCGGAAGCATCCCGCCTGGGCGGAGACCTTCGAGGTGATGCCGTTCAACAGCGGCTACTTCATGTGCGTGAAGCCGGTCGGGGTGGACGCCGAGCGCGTGCGCCGCCAGCTGATCGAGAAGTACTCCACCGGCACGATCGTCCTCTCGGGCCTCATCCGCCTCGCGTTCTCGACGGTGCCGGTGGCAAAGCTCCCGACGCTCTTCGCGAATGTCGACGCCGCCATCCGCGACCTCCGCGCCTAACCCCTGACGGGGGTGGGCGCCGGGTCCCCGTACCCGCGCCGCTTCGGTGAAAATTCCCGCGGCGTGTCTGTTGACTGGGCGGCGCGGCGTGTGCTAGACTGTGCGCGGCATGCAGATCAGGCGGACAATTTGGAAAATGATCACGGGCAACGCGGCGGCGGTCGTGGCGTTGGCCAGCGTGGTCGTCTGCCTGACGGGGCTCGTCCAGGTCTGCGAATGCGATCCCGATCCCGACGGCTGCGGGCAGACGTGCCATGTGTGCGTGGACGCGCCGTCGTTGCCGCGCCTGTCCTGTTCCGTCGGGACGGCTGGGAGGCCGTCCCCCTGCGGCGGCCTCTTCGCCCCGTGCGGGCACGAAGGGGAGCCGTGCGGCGCGTGCCTGACGGAGCGGGGCGGGGCGGACGTCTGCCGCCATGTGGCCTTGACGCTCGGCGATGTGTGGGCGCCCTCCGCCCCCGTCGCCCTGCCCGCCGTTGCGGCCGTTGATCCAATCTGGCATGCGCGCGCCGCGCGCGCGCCGCATCCCCTGCGCCTGAGGCCCGTCTCCACGGCGCCGCCCGATGCGGGCGGGCGCGATCTTGCTTCTTCCACGCGGATGCATCCGCGTTCGTAACTCCTCCGGCTGTCGGACAGGGGGCGTGCCGTGTTTGTGCATGGCTCCCGTGCCGTTGTCGTCCCGCCGCGCCGTTGCGCGGCATGGGGGCGTGATCCCGACCGTTGGAGTTGTCATGAAGAAGTTTTTCCGAATCGTTGCAGATCATCCCAAGTTTGTCCTCGTGGTCCTTGCCGCCGCCGCCACGCTGGGCGTTTTCGCGTGGCGGTCGCTGGCCGTGGACGTATTCCCGGACATCTCCGTCCCGCGCGTCACAATCCAGACCGAGGCCGGAGGCCTCACCGCCGAGGAGGTGGAACAGCTCGTCACCATCCCCGTCGAGACGGCCGTGAACGGCATTCCGGGCGTCTCGACCATCCGCTCCAGCTCGGGCGGCAGCCTCTCCTTCGTGTGGGTCGACTTCGACTGGAACGCCGACCTCGACCGCGCGCGCTTCGCCGTCTTCGAGCGCCTTGCCCGCGTGCGCGAAGCGCTGCCGGAGGGCGTTTCCTGCGAAATCGCCCCCGTCGTCTCCGTGACGGGCGAAATCATGCTCGTCGCGCTCACGGCGAAGGAAGGCGGCGCCACGCCGCTCGAACTGCGCGAACTCGCCGAATACGACCTCCGCACGCGCCTTCTCGGCATTCCGGGAATCGGCGAGGTGGCGGTGATCGGCGGGCGCCTCCCCGAGTACCGCGTCTCCGTCGATCCGCGCCGCCTCGCGGAACACGCCCTCTCGGTGGGCGACGTCGTCCAGGCGGCGCAGGACACGCGCACGCTCCTGAGCGCGGGCTATCTGCCCGACCTCGCCGGGGAGGAGGTGCCGATCCGGCAGCTCTCGCGCGCCGACTCCCTCGACGCCCTGGCGCGCGCGGCCGTGCCGCTCGAGGACGGCGGCGCGCTGCGCCTCGGAGACGTCGCGGACCTCGCGCTCGC
>URIT01000141.1 GCA_900547945.1 uncultured bacterium | reverse complement strand
GCCGCCTGGTTCCGCGCGGATGTCGGAGCCGTTCCGGTTGCCGCAATCCGCCCGGCCGCCCCTATCGTCCGCACCGCCGTTTCCGATTTCGCCGCCATGGTCTTTCCCCTCCTTGCCGCCGCACAGTCTAGCAGAGGGGGCTGCGGGACGCAATGAGATTTCACTGCGTAATAATCTTTTTAGTGCGTTGTTCATGGATCAGTCTTCTCGTCACACACGATGCCGAGGGGCTACATCCGATCTAGGGGCTACATCCAATCTAACATACTGGGGGGGGGTGCGGAGCGGGAATGCGCCGAAGCGGAGCGGTGGGCAGGTCGCCGAAGGCAATCGCGAAGCGCTACGCAAGTACCCGTGCGAGGACATCAATCATCGGAGTTTATCAACCCCTTTCATTGCCGGGGCAATAACATACCAAAAAAACCAAATGAAACCTACACCCATTGTCTGGTTCCACCACAATAGGCTTATCTGGTTCCACCACAATAGGCGGGCGCGCGGATCCCGGCATGCGCGTCCATCCCGTCTTACACGATGGATGCGTCGAGTTCCGTCCTGCACCTTGGCAAAGACCGATTGTGGCGTAGCCCGGTATTCCGGGCGTCGTAGTCCCATCGGTCTTTGCCAAAACTGCGCATGCGCAGCATCTGCGTTCCGCAGACGGACACAACAAGTTGCGTTCCTCCCGTTTCAGGTTCACATGAATCTCGGCCGGCCGGCACATGGGGCGGCTTGGTTCCGTTTCCACATTTCTGGTGATGGACGGCTTAGGCGTTTTCTGGTAGAATCATGTCTGTGTTTTCATCGAACAGACTGTGTAACAGACTGTGTAAACGAAAGGAACGTGTCATGGCGCAGAGTAGAAGAGACTTCCTGAACCTTGCGTGGATGGGCGCTGCGGCGGTTGCCGCGGGCGGCTGCGTGACGAAGGCGGGATGCGCGGCGGGTGGGCGGATGGCCCTCTACGCCGACAAGCCCATCGCCAACCTCCGCGTGGGCGTCGTCGGCCTCGGCCGGGGGCAGGCCGGCATCACGGGCTTCACGCTCGTGCCGGGCGGGTACATCTCCGCCATCTGCGACGTGAACGCGGCGCGGCGCGAGCGGACGCTCAAGTACCTCGCGGACAAGAAGGCGCCGACGCCCAAGGTGTACGGCGACAAGGGCCCCGAGGACTGGAAGCGGATGTGCGAGGACCCGGACGTCGACCTCGTCTACAACGCGACGCCGTGGGACCTCCACGTGCCGATCGCCCTCTACGCGATGAAGTGCGGCAAGCACGTCGTCATCGAGGTGCCGAGCGCCTTCACGGTGGACGAGTGCTGGGCGCTCGTCGAGGCGAGCGAGAAGACGCGCCGCCACTGCATGCAGCTGGAGAACTGCTGCTACGGCGAGACGGAGATGCTCGCCTACAACCTCGTGCGCAAGGGTCTTCTCGGCGAGATCACGCACGGCGAGGGCGCGTACATCCACGACCTGCGCACGTACAACTACGCCGCCTGGGACGACGCGAAGGGCGGCGGCGGCTACTGGGATTTCTGGCGCCTCCGCCACAACGCCGTCCACGGCGGCAACCAGTACCCGACGCACGGCCTCGGGCCGATCTGCCTCGACATGGACATCAACCGGGGCGACCGCTTCGACTACCTCGTTTCGGTCGACTCCAAGCAGGCCGGGTTCGAGGAGGTGGGGCGCACGCTCCACAGGGACGACCCGTGGCGGCGCGACCTCAAGGTCAAGATGGGCGACATGAACACGAGCGTCATCAAGACCGTCAACGGCCGCACGATCATGGTGCAGCACAACGTCGGCACGGCCCGCCCCTACAGCCGCATCAACCTCATCCAGGGCACGCGCGGCATTCTGCAGGACTACCCGCTGCGCATCGCGATCGAGGACGCGCTCGGAAAGGGCGCGCACGCCTTCGACGCGAAGAAGACGGCGGAGATCCGCGAGCAGTACAAGCACCCGCTCTGGAAGAAGGCCGGCGAAATCGCGAAGAAGGTCGGCGGGCACGGCGGCATGGACTTCCTCATGGTGCTGCGCCTGAGCTACTGCCTGCAGAACGGCCTCCCGCTCGACATGAACGTCTACGACCTCGCGAGCTGGTGCTGCCTGTGCGAGCTGACCGAGAAGTCCGCCGACAACCGGGGCCGCTCGATGGATATCCCCGACTTCACGCGCGGCGGGTGGAAGACCACGAAGCCGCTCGGGCTCGTGGACGTCGATCTCGGCAAGCTCAAGTTCGAACCGCCCAAGGCGTGAGGACGGGCGTTCCCCCACACACAGACACGGAGAGGCAGAATTTATGACACTGACAAGACGGCAGGTCCTGAAGACGGCGGCGGGCGCCGGGCTCTTCAGCATCGTCCCCGCAGGCGTGCTGCGGGGCGAGACGGCGCCCTCGAACCAGCTCACGCGCGCGCTCATCGGCTTCGGCTGCATCGCGCAGAGCGGCAACCACCTCACGCTCAAGGGCTCGCGCCTCATCGGCCTCTGCGACCCCTACAAGAGCCGCGTGCAGCACGGCCTCCAACGCGCCGAGCAGTGTGGCTGGGGCAAGGTCAAGGCGTACGAAAACTTCATGGCGCTCCTCGCCGACAAGGATGTGGACGTCGTCCACATCTGCACGCCGCCGCACTGGCACGGCTGCATGAGCGTGATGGCCGCGAACGCCGGCAAGGACATCTGGTGCGAGAAGCCGATGACCCGCACGGTCGGCGAGGGCCGGCGTGTGATGGAGGTCGTGAAGGCGAAGAAGCGCATGTTCCGCCTCAACACCTGGTTCCGCTTCCAGGGCACGTTCTACGGGTTCGGCACGACGGTCGAGCCGATCCGCCAGATCGTCGAGAACGGCCTCCTCGGCAAGGGGCCCGTCCGCTGCACGTTCGGCGCGGGGCAGGGCTTCAGCTGGAAGTTCAACTGGTCGGGCCGCGTGACCGACGTGGCCGCGCCGGTCCCCGCCGACCTTGACTGGGACCTCTGGCTGGGGCCCGCGCCGTGGAAGCCCTACACCGCCCACCGGGCGGGGACGTCCTTCCGGGGCTACTGGGACTACGACGCGGGCGGCCTCGGCGACATGGCGCAGCACTACCTCGACCCGCTCCAGTACCTCCTCTGCAAGGACGAGACGAGTCCCGTCCTCGTCGACTACAAGGGTCCGCGCCAGCACCCGGAGGCCGTCGGCCGCTTCGACCGCATCACGCTCACCTACGACGACGGCACGACGGTCGCCCTCGACGGCGACGAGACGCTGAAGGACGAGCCGCTTCTGCGCGGCGCGAACGGCCTCTGCGTCTATCCGAAGGCGAAGGAGGGGAAGACGCTGCGCCTCAAGGACGCGAACGGCTGGTGGCCCGAGGAGAAGGTGCTCGCGACGCTCGCCGGTCTGCCGAAGCCCGCGCCGCAGCAGACGGACTTCATCGACAGTTGCCGGAACCGCAAGACGTTCGCGCTCAACGAGTCGAACGGCTTCCGCTCCTGCACGATGTTCAATCTCGCCATCGTCGCCGAACGCCTCGGACGCGGCTTCCGGTTCGACCCGGTCACGCTCCGCGCGGTGGACGACCAGGCGGCGGACCGCTTCCTCTACCAGGGGATGCGCGCGCCGTGGAAGAAGGAAATGTGGGGCTGAACGGGAAGGGAGCTGGAACAATGGCCGAACAACAGAAGAAGAAGTACGTGGACCCGAACGCATTCGCCGACTACGGCGCCGCGATGGCGTCCGTCGCCGGGAATCCGATGGCCGTCGAGTGGCAGAAGGCCGCCGAGGCGCAGCTCGCCGCCGCCACCACGCCGAAGGCGCTTGCCGAACACGTGTGGGACGCCGCCTCCGCCGAGGCCCTGCTCGCGAAGGTGCAGGGCGCCTACAAGACGGATCCGCTCACGCTCGCCGTGATCGGCGCCGTCTCGCAGTACGTGATGGAGGCCGTGATCGGCCGCGCGGACGGCTGCCAGAAGCGCTGCCGCACGCCGGGCGCCGCGCCGTGCCAGCGGAAGACCTGGAACATGGCCCTGCTCGCCGCCTTCCGCAAGACGAAGGACGAGTACGTGCAGACCTTCCTCCTCGACCAGCTGCGCTGGTGCGGCTGCCGGTGCCGGGCGAAGGACGTCCAGGCGCTGAAGTCCAACGCCGTAAGCGGAAACGTGAAGGCGTACATCGACTGGACGGCGGCGGAGGTCGCCGGAGAAACGGTCCCCGCGAAGTAGCGCGGGGAAAGGACTGGCGCCCCTGGCGAGACTCGAACTCACTACCCGCTGCTTAGAAGGCAGCTGCTCTGTCCAGATGAGCTACAGGGGCCGATTGAACGGCGGATAGTTTACCACAAACCGCCGACGCTGTGAGAGTGAAAGTACAAGATGCAATGAGATAGAGGGAAGAGAATGACGAACGCGATTGAATCGATGCCCTGGGGGATCTTCGAGGGCGAGCCGGTGACGCTGTGGCGTCTCGTGAACGCGAATGGCCTGGAACTGGACTTCACGGACTGGGGCGGGCGCCTCGTGAAGGCGCTCGTGCCGGACCGCAGCGGCCACCTCGACAACGTGACGCTGGGCTGGCCCACGCTCGACGACTACGTCGCCGAGCACGGCGGCACCTACTACGGCGCCCTCGTCGGCCGTTACGGCAACCGCATCGGGAAGGGGACGTTCACCCTCGACGGCAAGACGTACACGCTGGAGCTCAACAACGAGCCGGGCGGCATCCCCTGCGCGCTCCACGGCGGTCTGCGCGGCTTCTCGCTGCGGATGTGGAAGTGCGTCCGGGAGATCCACACGGCGGACAAGGTGGGCCTCGTTCTCGAAATCACCTCGCCCGACGGCGAGGGCGGCTACCCCGGCAACGTGACCGTGCGCGCCACGCTCACGCTCGACAACAACAACGTCTGGCACATCGGCTGGCGCGCGACGACGGACCAGGCGACGCCGATCGCCCTCACCGAACACGCCTACTGGAACCTCGACGGCGTGGACGCCGGCACGACGATCCTCGACCACCAGCTCTACGTCAACGCCGACCAGATCACGGCCTACGGCGCGGACATGATTCCGACCGGCGAGCTGCGCGACGTGACGGCGACGCCGTTCGACTTCCGCACCACGCACACGATCGGCGCCCTGCACGACCGGGACTACGACCAGCTCAAGTACGGCGCCGGCTACGACATGAACTGGGTGCTGCGCAAGACGGTGCCCGGCGACGAGCTCACGCCGGCGTGCATCCTCACCTCGACGAAGACGGGGCGCCAGCTGGAGGTGTGGACGACCGAGCCGGGCATGCAGATCTACGACGGCTACTACCTTCCCGTGCGCAACGCGGGCGTGGCCCTGGAGACGCAGCACTTCCCGGACTCGCCGAACAAGCCCGCGTTCCCGACGACGATCGTCCGGCCGGGGCAGGTCCTTTACTCCACCACGGAATACCGCTTCAAGACGTGCTGACGGCGAAAGGACGGGACGTGGACATGCAGAAGCCGATTCTTCTATTGGCCGGCGCGCTGCTGGCGGGCGCCTCTGCGGCGCGGCCCGTCTGGAAGGCGCCCGCGCCGGACGCGCAGAGCGTCGTGACGCGGCTCGCCGACGGCGCGTCCCTGCGCGTGGACGTGCTTGCGGAAAACCTCTTCCGCGTGCGGCGGAGCTGGACGAACGACGCGCAGGGCGTCGTCTGGACCGAGAGCGGCATGAACCGCTACGGCATCCTGAAGGGCGACTGGCCGAAGACCCCGTTCGCGCGCGAGGGGAACGCGGTGCGGACGGCGGGGGCCGTGCTGACGGTGGATCCCGCCCGGGGGACGCTGCGGGTGAAGGGGCTCGCCTCGGCGGCGGACGTCACGGTGACGCCGCGCGCCGTCGGCAAGGGCTTCGCGATCGCCTTCTCGCTCGCGAAGGGCGAGCGCATCTACGGCTTCGGCGACTCGGGGCGCGACAACATCATGCGGCGCGGCCACCGCTTCGACCTCTGGATCCGCAACAACCTCTGCAACATCCCGATCCCGATGGCCGTGAGCCGCAGCGGATGGGGCCTGCTCTTGAACAGCACGTGGCGCAACGCCTTCGACTGCGGCGCGAAGGACCCGGACGCGCTCGTCTGCGAGGCGAAGGAGGGCGACATCGACTTCTACGTGTTCACGGGGAAGGACTACCGGGCGCTGCTCGACATCTACACGCAGCTCGCGGGGCGCCCCGCGCTGCTCCCCGTCTGGGGCTACGGCTTCACCTACGTCTGCAACCAGAACATCGACCAGTACAACCTCGTGAACGAGGCCCTTCAGTTCCGCGACCGCGACTTGCCGTGCGACGTGATCGGGCTTGAGCCCGGCTGGATGCAGACGTTCTACGACGCCTCCGTCTACAAGGAGTGGAACCAGGCGCGCTTCTACTTCCCCTACTGGGCGCCGAAGGGCGACCACACCTTCGTGGGCGCGCTCCGGCGCATCGGGTTCAAGCTCTCGCTCTGGCTCTGCTGCGACTACGACCTCACGCGCTACGAGGAGCAGTGCGCGGCGGGGCTCGCGAAGAAGGGCGGCCGGCAGATCGAGATGCCCGCCGGCATCACCGAGACGTGGGAGGACGACCGCATCGGCGCCGATCCCGCGCAGGCGGCCAAGGGCCCGAAGGCGAAGAGGCGCTCCCGCCACAAGTCGGCGATGTACGCGAGGCTCTACTGTCCCGAGGACGACTGCCCCGACGGCATGCTGCCGTGGTTCGAGCATCTCAAGAAGTTCGTCGACCAGGGCGCGCAGTGCTTCAAGCTCGACGGCTGCAACCAGTTCGGCGAGCATCCCGACCGCGCGTGGGCGAACGGCATGTGCGACGAGGAGATGCACAACCTCTACGCGCTCGTCTACGACAAGCAGATGGCGCGCGGCTTCGAGGACTACACGGGGAAGCGCGCGATGGTCTACTCGGCGGGCGGCTACGCGGGCGTGCAGCAGTTCGTGGCGACCTGGGCGGGCGACACCGGCGGCGGCGCCAAGCCGCTCGCCTCCCTGCTGAACCTCGGCATCTCGGGCCACTCGAACCAGAGCTGCGACATGGACATCGGCAACGCCGCGTCCCTCCACTTCGGCTTCCTGCAGACCTGGAGCCAGCAGAACAACTGGGACTACTGGCGGCAGCCGTGGATCGCCCCCCCGGAGAAGGTCGCGGCCTTCCGCGCCTACGCCCACCTGCGCTACCGCCTGCTGCCGTACCTCTACACGGCGGCCGCGGAGGCCGCGCGGACGGGCTGGCCGGTGATGCGCGCGCTGCCGTTCGCCTTCCCCGACGTGCCGGAGTACGACCGCTGCGTGACGACCTACATGCTCGGCCCCGATTTGCTCGTCTCCGCGTTCACGAAGGAGATCGCGATCCCCGAAGGCGTCTGGTACGACTGGCGCACCGGCGAGGCGGTCACGGGGCCGTGCCGGCGCCCGGTCGCGACGACGCCCGACTGGGGCGGCGCGCTCTACGTGCGCGCCGGCGCCGTGATCCCGATGTGGCCGAAGAGGCCGCACGTCGACAAGGGCTGGAACGAGGAGGTGGAGCTCCACGCCTGGCCGGGCCCGGACGGGACGAGCTGGCTCTACGAGGACGACGGCACGTCGCTTGAGTACCGCAGGGGGCGGGGCGCGTGGACGCCGCTCGTCATGAAGGGCGGCGCGGTGGCGGTCGGCCGGCGCGAAGGCGGCTACGCCGGCATGCCGGCGTAGCC
>URIT01000140.1 GCA_900547945.1 uncultured bacterium | reverse complement strand
CGGGAGCTGCCGGTCGGTCTTCTACTGCTCGCGGACGTGCCAGGCGAACGACTGGCCCGCGCACAAGGCGTACTGCCGCGCCGCCCGCGAGCGCGAGGCGTCCGCTCGCCGCGAAGCACGCCGCCGCGACCTCCACCGTGCCCGAACAGGCGGCGAGCGTCCCCTGGACGCTGCTCGAACCCGATGCGCAGACGAACGTGCCGGCGCCTGCATGCTCCAGCGTCGCGCCCGCGTCGAGGGTGCCGCGAAAGTCCATGTCCTCGTCCGCACACGTCCGCAGCACGCCGCCGGGCGTCGTGCTCTTCACAATGCCGCCGCAGGTCGCCGAGACGGCGTTCACCGTCTCGGCGTGCCCGTCCAGGTCGAGGCGGGCGTAGAGGACGCCGAGCGCGCTGTTCGTGCCCGTCACGTAGGGCGCGAGCAGAAGGCGGCCCTTCCCCGGCCCGTGCGGCAGCACCTCGTCCGCGCCGAGCACGAGCGCGAACTCGGAGCTGGCGTAGTCGGTACACTGGAAGGTTCCCACGCGCGTGTCGCCCGCCCAGTCGTTCGCCGGGTTCGAGAGGACGACGGGGCGGGTCTCGTAGGCGATGTCGAGGCCGCCCGGGCCCGTCACGGGCCCGTTGACGACGAGCCGGGACGGGGCCAGATAGCCCGCCGCGAGGGCGCCGCCGCGCGCCGTCACCGTCACGCCGCGCGTCGGTGCGAGGACCGTCTCGCCGAGCGCGTTCTGAAGGATGCCGCCGTCCAGTATGATCGCGTCCGGCACAAGGGCCTCCGGCGCCGCGCCGAAGACGCCGTCTCTCTTGACGCGCGCCCAGCCGCCGGCCGCGAGGGTCAGGCCGCCCGTCAGGCACTGGGGGTCGTGAAGGGCGACGCGCCCGTCCGTCCCCGAAAGCACAAGCCGCCCCGCGCACGCGAGCGTGTTCGCGTGGAAGGCGAAGTTCGCGCGCGCGACGGTCATCGTCGCGGGGTCTGAGAAGACGAACGTCATGCCGCTGAAGACGGACTCGCTGTTGGCGCGCGGCAGAATCGCGCCGCGGATGTTCAGGGCCGTCAGCGGAATCTCGCCCGCGCCCGTCACCTCGATGCGGTTCGTCTGGCCCGTCCAGTTGAACGTCGCCGCGCCGCCGTCCGGCAGCACGCCGCCAACCCAGTTCGCGGGATCGGCCCACGAACCGCCGTCCGTCGCGCTCGCCCATGTGCCGTCCGTCGCGCCGTGCCCGGCAAGGGCCGCGAGCGACCACGCGCCCAGCGCGGCCACCCGGCACGCGCGCAGTCCAACCGTCTGCTTCTTGTCCATGTCGTTGCCCTCTTGCTCGACGTTTTCAAAATGTGAACAGCGTGAACGAAAAATAGAAGTACGACCGAAAGGAAGTATAGCGGATTTTCGCGCGGGCGTCCACCATAAACAATAGAAATTTCCCCCCCCCCGCACGTTTTTTGCATTTATGGAAGATCCGAAAACGGGAGGGACGCGCTCCTGCGCGTCCGTGCCCCCTACGCGCCGAACTCGGCCGCGCGGGAGCGCGACCCTCCCGCTTTCAACGGCGAAATTTTCCGAACGGGGAGTTGAAGGGCCTGTCCCCGATTCGGATGGACGAAACAAGCAGTCACGGCTTGCACGTCATTTGCGCAATCTTTACAGCCCGTTTCTGAATGAGTCGAAGTACGGCAGCACAGCCTTGAGGAAGTGCAAGCGCCTGCATCGTTGCATTGAGCGTGCCTTTGCAAAGTGCCTGAAGTCGTTTAAGAAGCAGGGGGAAGCCAAGGTTGAGCTCGGCGGACATCTTCTTCCAATGCCCATAGCAGATCGAGTCGATGGAATCGTTTCCACCAATCTTCATTGCAGGGCTTTTTGCAAGAGATGGCCAGAAGACGGTCGACACGAGGTCATAGCCCGGCGCCAGTCTCCGCGCACCTGAACGGTAAAGCATCGAATAGTTCTTGCCGTGGGCGTCTGCATTCCCAATGATGGCGTTGAATATCAGCAAGTCAACGAACGCCAGCACGTCGAGCGCCGGGGCGGTCGACCATCCGGAACGGATGAGGCGCGCGACGTCACGCACAAGCGGGCCGCCTTCCACCTGATATTTCTGTTCTGGCGTTCGACCAAGTGCCTGGCAAAAGTCTTCCTGATGAATGCGGTGGATTTGCCCCGTCTTTGAATCTGTTTGGCGGTCATAGCGCTCAACAAGAAGGCAAGGGAAATGTCCGATTTCCAGGAATTGGGTTTTCGGAACGGCGAGGCCAAGATGACGTGCCAGAGTCATGCAGCAGTGTTCGTTGAGCGCAATGCCCTTGAACCATTCGGACAGTTCAGGTTTGAGTATGTGCGTACTTGGCTCATTGCCGATGGGCAATCCGATTTTGCCGTCCCGGACAATCACCGGCAATTTGCTTTGCGCACCTGCAAGGGAGAGCCGCAGTCCGCGCTCGCCAACGAGCAACGGGCGGAGCGGCAGCGTTGCGAGAATCTCGGCAAATTCAGCCTCTGTCTTGGAAACGAACCCACTTGTGCGTAAGCTTGGCCTTTCGCTCTGAGGAAGAATTGTCAGTGCGCCAGCACATTCGCCGCCAAGTGCCTCAAGAAACGCAAAGTCATTTGTCTCGGCGATTCCGAGATAAGAGGCGATTCGTCTCCTTTGCGATTCTTCCGGCAAAAGCCCTGCAAAAAACGGACGTAGCTCTAGACCGCTGAACGGTCGCTCTCGAAGGGGGAGAGAGTACGAGATGGGTTGAGCCGTCGGCAAAGACAGATACTTCCTGTTATAGGTAAACCGTTCTGATCCACTCACAAACTTGTCGTAAGATCCAACAAGTGAAGTGTCCCAGTAAACATCAAGTGTTTTTGAAATGCTGTCGGTCATGTTCAAAGCCTGGCCGCATCAACTACATTAAGCGTCATGCCCAATGCAGCCATGACTTGCAGCGCCTTTCCGATTTGGCAAGTCGGCTTCCCGGATTCCAAATCGACAATAAACCGAAGTCCCACTCCGGCGACCAAGGCCAGTGCGGACTGAGACAGTCCCTGTCGCTTTCGAGATTCGCGGATTTTCCGCCCGATTTCTTCTGGTGTCATATCGGAAGGGCATGGTAGCATAATCTCCGTGGCCTTTCAACGGCGAAATTTCCCGAACGGGAAATTTCGCCGCCGCGAGAGATCGTTCTCGACGAAAATTTACCGCTCGGTAAATACCGAATTCAGGACGCCACGCACCGAGGACGGCGCGGGTACAGCCGCATGGGGTGGGACCGCTAGCTCCGCCCGATGGCGGCGGAGAGTGTCTGCATCCACGCGGCAAGGCGGGCGGGCGTGTCGCATTCGGCGATGAGGCGAAGATAGGGCTCGGTGTTCGAGGGGCGGACCGAAATCCAGCCCGGCGCGAACTCCAGGCGCACGCCATCGATCTCCGTGCGGCCCGTCTCCACGCCGAACGATTTCGCCGCCTCCAGGACGCGCGCGATGGCCGCAGGCTTGTCGGCGACCTTGAAATTCACTTCGCCGGAGTTCGCGTACTTCCCGCAGATCGGCGCCATGAACCGCGAGACGCACCGCCCATCCGCCTTGGCCCGCGCGAACGCGCCCAGAATCCGCAACGCCGCCAGTTCCCCCGAATCGCAGCCGTGGAAGGCGCGGAAGTAGTAGTGCCCCGCGAGTTCGCCGCCGCAGACGGCATCCACCTCGCGCAGCAGCACCTTCGCGTAGGCGTGCCCCACCTTCCCGATGACCGGCTCGCAGCCGAGCACGCGGATGGCCTCGATGGCGGCCCGGCTCGTGCGCACGTCGTGGATGACGCGGGTATGCGGGGGGAGCGGAAGAAACGTCGCGGCGAGGACGGGGATCAGGTAGTCGGGCTGGATGAACGCGCCCGTCTCGTCCACGAACATGCAGCGGTCTGCGTCGCCGTCGAAGATGACGCCGACGTCGAGGCCGCGCGCGCGCACGGCCGCGGCGAGCTGTTCGCGCGACGCGGCGAGCAGCGGGTTCGGCGCGTGGTGCGGGAAGGCGCCGTCGGGCGTGTCGTTGAGGAAGACGGCATGGGGGAAGAGGGCGTGCGCGAGGATCGAGGCCATGCCGTCCGAACAATCGACCGCCACGCGCAGCGGCGCGACATCCGTGTTCCCCGCGTGGGCCTTCAGCCAGGCGACGTAGCGCGCGAGCCGTTCGGGGTCGGTGGCGGCGGACGCGGTGGAGGCCGGGACGTCCGGCACGGGCGCGACATCCGCCGCCACGCGCGCCTCCACCTCGGCGAGGCCGCTCTCATAGCCGACCGGCAGGGCACCGCGCTTCGAGACCTTGAGGCCGTTGTCAGAGGGCGGGTTGTGGGAGGCCGTGACCATCACGGAACCGTCGAAATCCTCCTCCGCCGTGAAGAAGTAGACCATCGGCGTCGTCGCGAGGCCGAGGTCCGTCACCTCGGCCCCGGCGGCGCGGAGCCCCGCCACGAGCGCGTCCCGCACGGCGGGGGAGCTTGCGCGCGCATCGCGCCCGACGAGCCAGCGACGGCCGCCCACGACGCCCGGCAGGGCCTTCCCGACCTTGTACACGGTCGCGAGGTCGAAATCGACCCCGAACGTGCCCCGCATGTCATACGCCTTGAAGAACCCCATCACCGCCTCCTTCCTTGCGCGCCGCCGTCACCCGATCGACCAGCCGTGCCGCACGTGCGGCCTGAGGAGGGCGTTCGCCTCCTCGGCGTTCGTGAAGCGCCCGTTCGCCGCATCCCAGTCGAGCCGCCCCGCGACGCGCTGGGAGATGCACCCGAGCAGCACCGCCTCCGTGAGCGGCACGGAATGGTCAACGTCGGAGAACGGCCGCGCGCCGCCGCGCACCGCCTCGGCGAACTCCCAGTGGTGGCTCTTGACGCGCGGCAGCGTGACGGGGATCTCCCGCGTGGCCGGATGGTCCTGGTGGCGCGTGAACGTCGTCTCGCCCGCCAGCATGATCTGCCCGTTCCACCAGACGCCCTTCGCGCCCGCGACGAGCGTGCCGCCGAACGCCTCCCGCCGACCGGCCGTGAGGCGGCGGCACGTCTCGGGCGGGGGGCACGTCTTGCCGTCGTACCAGTAGACGGGGATCGGCGCCGCCTGCTTCGCGCTCCGCACGACGAGCCGGACCGTCGTCGCGGCGGGGTAGGTCTCGGCGAAGCGCGGCGTCGTCTTGACCGTTTCGGCGGAGAGCACCCCGCGCAGGTCGAGCCCGTGCCAGAAGAAGCTCATCGCGTGGCAGGCGATGTCGCCCATCGCGCCCGTGCCGAAGTCGTGCCAGCCGCGCCACTTGAACGCATGGTAGACGTTCTTCTTGAAGGGACGCTTCGGCGCGACGCCGAGCCAGAGGTTCCAGTCGAGGCTCGGCGGCACCGTGTCGGAGCCTTCGGGACGGTTCAGGCCCTGCGGCCAGATCGGCCGGTCGGTCGTCACGTGGATCTCCCTGATCTCGCCGAGGACGCCGCTCATGAGGATCTCGATCGCGCGGCGCTGGCCGTCCGAGCCGTTGCCGTTGTTGCCCATCTGCGTGACGACGCCGCACGCCCGCGCGACGTCGCGGAAGCGCTCGGCCTCCCACCACGTGCGCACGAGCGGCTTCTCCACGTAGACGTGGCAGCCGCGCTTCATCGCGGCGATCGCGCAGGCGGCGTGCATGTGGTCGGGCGTCGAGACGACGACCGCGTCGAGGTCCTTCTCCTTGTCAAGCAGCGTGCGCCAGTCCTGGTACGTGCGCACCTTCGGGCAGCGCGGCGCGACCTTCTGCGCGGCCGCGCGCAGGCGGTTGAGGTCCACGTCGCAGAGCGCGACGACCTCTTCGCCGAGGCTGTAGAACGCATCCAGGTTCGCGCCGCCGCGCCCGCCCGAGCCGATGAAGGCCATGCGCAGGCGCTCGCCCCGGTTGCGGCGGCGGGCCGTGCGCAGGATCTCGACCGGTTCCGACACGTAGGTGCGGCCCGCGCAGGGCGCGCAGCACCCCGCAAGCGCAAGCGAGCCCGCGCCGATGAAGTCCCGCCTGGAAAGCTGCATGCCCTGCTCCTTTTCGCTTCGTGTCAGTCGCCGATGTGGAAGGCGCCGAGCGGCAGGTCGGCATCGCTGTAGAGCGTGCCGTTCCACGGGCGCGAGAAGAGGTAGCGCAGCTTCTTCGGCTCCGTCACGCCCGGCGCGGAGACGATGAGGTCGCGGCCCTTGATGATGCCGTTGCTCTGGTAGTTCTTCTTGTCGCGGAACTGAAGGTTCGCGATCTTCGCCGCGACGAACTTCCCGTCCGGCCCGGCGATCTCGAAGCCGGTTGCGATGTCCCAGTCGGGGTTGTAGAGGTACCAGCCCTCGGCGTGGTCGAACGAGAGGACGAACGCATCGCCCTCGACCTTCCAGCTCTTGAGCGTCGGCGCGTCGGCGCGCACGTCCGCGAAGCCGTAGTCGCGGTTCAGCGCGAGGAGCGCGAGGCGCTGGCCCACCGTCTCCTTGTCGTGCGGGTGGATGTCGTGGAGGTTGCCGCAGTCGTTGATCACCGCCATGCCGGCGTTCTTCTCGGCGGCGGCGAACTTCGCCTGCGCCTCCTGGATCGTCGCGATCCTGTCGTAGCCCCACGGCGCGAGCTGCACGAAGTAGAGCTTCAGGCCGGGGTTCGCGAACTCCTTCGCCCAGCCGTTGTAGAGGGCCTGCATCTTGTCGGCGTAGGCGTAGCCGTCGCCCGCGTTCGAACAGCCCTGGTACCAGATGAAGCCGCGGATCGCGAACGGCGTCCACGGCGCGACCATCTCGTTCCAGAGGACGCTCGGCTGGCTCTGGATCTGGGACTTGACCGTGCCGGCCTTCTTCGCCGCGTCCCAGTCCGCCGCGTCGAGGAGCTTCTGGTCGGCGAAGGCCCGGCACGCGGCGACGGTCTCGAAGCCGCTCTTCGGCGTCCACGGCTCCACGCGCGTGCCGCCCCAGTACGTGCCGACGATGCCGACGGGGATGCCGAGCGCGTTGTGGATCTCCAGGGCGAAGTAGACGCCCATCGCGGAGAAGCTCGTTCCGCCCAGCAGGTTCTGCGGCGTGAAGGTCTTCCACTCGACGGGCTTCGCCGGCGTCTTCTTCGGCGCCGCGCTCGTGCGGTAGTTGCTCTGGTGGCAGAAGCGGACAAGCGGCTTGTGCGTCATGCGCGCGCGCATCGCGCCCTTCGCGTCGCGGAAGTGGGGGTTGCCCCCGCAGAGCGGCAGTTCGGTGTTGGACTGCCCGGCGCAGAACCAGACCTCGCCCACGAGAACGTCCTTCGCCACGGCCTCGTTCGCCCGCAGCTCGCGGCTCTCGCACGAGGCCTTCATCGGCGCGAGCTTCACGCACCATTTTCCGTCCGCGCCGGCGGTCGCCGCGACGCACTGGCCCGCGAACGTGACGGTCACCTTCTCGCCCGCGTCCGCCGTGCCCCACACGGGCACCGCGCGTTCGCGCTGCAGCACCACGCCGTCCGTGAACGGCACGCCCAGCTGCACCTTCGCCTCGGCGGCGAACATTCCGGCGGCGCACGCCGCCGCCAGCATCGATTTCTTCATCATCATCGCTTCGTTCCTTTTCTTGACGGGACTGATGGGAATCCGGATACAAGTGTAGCAGACTTCGCAGACCCCTGCAACGCGCACGTCACGCCCCCGCCGCGCGCAGCAGCGACTGGCCGGCGTCGACGGCGAGGATCTGGCCCGTGACGGCCGGGGCTTCGAGCAGGAAGGCGACCGCCTCCGCCACGTCCTCCGGCGTCGGGCGGCGCGCGAGCAGGATCGCGCCGCCCTTCTCGC
>URIT01000139.1 GCA_900547945.1 uncultured bacterium | reverse complement strand
TGCGTTCTCTGCGGCTAAACCCCTTTGACTCTGCATAAATATCTCGTTGCACCCTCACTTGACCTACTGCCGGGAATAGGGTAGACTACCCTACAACTTACGGTTGACCAGTTGGCCGGGGTAACCCGGTTCGATTAGTTAGCCCCAAGGGTGACGATTGGCTCCAACAATCGCCGCCCTTTCCTTTCATGCTGATTCTCCCCTCATACCTACTTCCTTTCCACTCAACACATTATCTCCTTCTTTGATCTTTGATTATCGACGCCTGCCGCACTATGACTCACTACGCAAATGCGACCGTAGCTTTCGGTCTTGACGTATAGGCTATTGTCGATACATCTGGCAAAGCCGGTACCGCATCCGCGACCAAGGTACGCTCATCCACCACACTCCAATGAAACACATCGCCCAGCAGCGCCTCGCGTTTTTTCGTTAAGAGCCCACACGCAGTCTCATCCCAAACCGCCGAGTCATTGAAATGCAAGACGTGTTGTGCCGTATCTCCTTCAATTGCGCCTAACTTGACGGGCAGTCCGTATTCATTCGCCCTCTCAACCATCCACTCAAGGGAGCGGTCTGCGAGTCCACGCTTAACATAACCCCCGCCGATGTCTGTATGAGATCCGACAAACCACACCTCTTCGACATCTGACTGACTCGGCGCAAAACGAGTCAACGGAAAGAAACTACGACGCTCGTGATAGGACATCGCGTGGCAGGCATGACGCACAATGTTCGGCAGCTTCGAGATGTCGACACGGGATCCGACCTTCGTCATCTTGACGGTGTCGAACACACCCAGCAGCTCGATGTCCGGCGGCGACAAATATCTACCGTCGGCAACACCCTTGTGCACCGCATCGAGGTCATGTCGCTCGATGACATCCATTGCCTCGTCATACGAACCGTTGTCCGTAGGGACGCCACAATAAGCAACCAGTTCGCAGAACAGTCTCGCCGCATACGCGCCTCGGCTGAATCCGAAAACGTAGATACGAAGATCATCGCCCGACTTACGGGCTTTGTCGACTTGTGTTCCCAAGTCGTAATAGGCCTCTTCAATACGCTCCTCCAGCCCTTTCCCAATGGTCGCCCCGAATATCGTCTCATTCACCCTACACCCGACACCGTCCCCATACATATCGAGGAGGACACCATCTGCCGGCGGATGCGAAAAGATCAGCGCATGCAGCCGCACAATATTCGACCAGTCCTTGTACTCACTCTTGTTCCGGCTTTGAGTCGTGCCATCAAACAGGTAAACAGCATACTTCTTCATTTTGTCACCCCCATTTCTCCAAGGTCATAACGCCACTCCAGATCTATCGGCATATAAATGCCGAACGTACACACCGCCGCCAGCGCATAATACCAATTGTACTTCGGGCGGACCGAATAGAGCGCATGTTGCCTATCACCGCCAGCTGTCCAACCACCGCCCCAGGGTGCGTCGCGATAGGCACACCCGTGGTAGACGGCATTGGTAACACAGGAAAGACTCCCCGATCTTCCGCCTTGGACAAGCGGTTTGACCTCCAAGCATCCGACAAAGCAAAGCAGGGCAGCCCAAGCCAGCATTGCACACAAACGTTCCGTCTTGTTCATTTTACACTCTCCTTCCTTTAGACCCTGACTAGTTCTTGCACCGGCAAGCCCGTTGCCACGTATTCGAATACGCTCTTGGTCTTGCGCGGCACACCAAAAGCACGTAAGCGGTTCTCCACCATAAAGGCCGCAGGCATGACCACACACTGATTCAGACGTATTCCGTTCTGGCTGAGAAGCGCTGAGACCGCAGGTATGTCGACCATGCCCAATATCGAGTCACGGACTTCTGGCAAATAAAGGTCAAGGACGTTCTCGACTGCTTCCTTGACGCTATAGAACGGTATTGGCAATTCGTCCAGCCCCACCAGCCCTTCGTCCGCGAATCCCAGTGATGCAGACCAGTTGCGTTCGTAGTCGGCAAGCATCCCGTTTGCGGCAAGCATCTCACGCGAAAGCGGAAAACAGACCGCAAGAGAGAAGACCATCGTTGACCACTGAACGCAATTCAGCTTGAAGCCAAACGCAGGCTGCCCGGCATCCGGTGTGTGCTTGAGCAAACCACCTGCTATGCGGCGCAACTCGTCCACCGTCGTGAAGTCCACGGGATCCACATTCATCGTCGTGCACGGGAAAAACACCGGCTGTAGAATGCGCTTCCAGCGTTTCACTTCGGCCTTGAGCTTTCTCTCACGCTCGCTGTCAACGCCATACTCGCGCAACGAGACACGATAGATGCTGATGGCATCGTCGCATGCGTGTTCAAAGAACGGACGGTCATAAGGTCTGATTGGCCCCGACGCGCCCCAGAGGGAAACCTGTCTTGCACTTCCTCCCTGTCCGGAATATCCCAATTCGGCATGCGAGGCACGACCCTTGAGGATATTCCCGATGGACGCAGGGTTCATCGGTCCCGGCCAAGTGATCGTCAACGGTCCTTGCATGTAAGACAGCAGATCGCCGTCCTGCACGACGCCGTCCAGAGCACGCTCATTGGGTCCATATGGCAATAGTTGAACGATGTTGCGTCCGTCCTCGGCGGCACCAGCCGCATCCACAACGCTCTTGTCGATCCCGTTAAGACGGATCCTCGATGCCCAATAGGGCTCGCGATGCCGACAGTTTTCCTTCAGTCGGTAGTCCCCGACATAATTAATCACAGTATTCATTTTTCTTCTCCAATCTGGCCTTTGGCCGTTTGTTTTATGACATTGCGCCCTACGCGGGGTCACTTTTTTCGCAGCCCGGCCATTTGACCTCTGGAGAAGGATTGGTTATACTACCTAATATCATGTTCCACCTCAAAGGTTCTTAACCGAACTGCTTTGGTGCGAATCCAGGACGTTCCGTTCCAGCGGATCGTCCTTTTTTCGCAGATAGACTATAGTTCGCTCTCTAGTGTCTCTGCCACTCCTTTCACAAATTCGTTGATATTTGCAACTGATCGGGCAAGGCCGACCAGCGTTGACTTCTCCATAAAGCCCCGTGTGACCAGTTCACGGAGAAGTTGGAACTCCCAATAGACCGGAATGCTCTTCTCTTCGCAGTTGGCACGCAAACGGCGGTCATTCGACCAAATGCCGAAGCCATTGTCCTCTGCCATCAGAAGCAATATCCTATCTGGGCGCGACAGCCGCTTGTCAGGATAGGCAATGACCCGACGCGCCATGCCCTCCGTTACGGGCAGGATCGTAATGCCGAGACTTGCGATGTCCACCTCACTGACCTCAGAGGAAATCTCATCGTATATCGTCCGCGGGACATAGATGCTGGCAATGCCAAAGCGCACAATGTCGCCAATCAAACCCAATCCTCCGGCTTGCACCAAGTCGATGAAGATATTCGCATCTGCCAAGAGCAGCTTGCGCTGGGGCTGAACGGCTGTCGTGCTCACACCGCGACCTCCGCCTCTTCACGCGCCCACTCGTTCGCCAGAGCTCGCGTTTCCAACGCGCCCTTCCCGAGAAGCTCGGCCAACCGGGACATAGTTATCTCGTGCGAGAGAAACGCACGTCGCGCCAGGCGCAGATAGCGAGATGAACTCACGCGGATGCCGCTCGGACACGCCTCCTCGCGAGCCGGCAACTCACGCCCGAAGCGGCGGTGATAATTCTGACGGAACCAGACGCGATACGGCGGTGCGACCTTCTTGCCGGTGGCGTCCCTGTATTTCTCATCCAGGCGATAGATGACCGTCTGATAACTGACAGAGAACAGCTTCTTCACCTCCAAAACCCGGTTGAACCACAGCTGCCCCTCAGTGGCATTCCATGCCGCGTCAAAATCAGCATCCGGCATCAGAAGCCCGCTTGCGAACGCATCAGCCTCCTTCTCCATCCGCTTTTCCTCGTCCGGCGGGATTGACTCACCTCCCTGCGCCTCTTCGATCATGCAGTGCATCATATAGTGCCCAACTTCATGACAAAGCGTAAAGAGCTGTCGTTCGCCAGGAATCGACGAATGGGTATTGACGGCAATGCCCATCATGCCATCCTTAAACTTGAGCGTAAAGCCAAACTCGTCATTCGATGGGAACGTAAAGGGCAAAAACCTGATTCCGTTGGCTTCAATCGCCTCGCCGAACCGACCGCCATTGACATAGCCCTGCGCGTAGAACAACTTGCGCACCTGAGTACCCAGCGCCTTCGCTTCCGCCAGAGACCCGACCGGGTGCTTCAATGCCTCTAACTCCGGATTAACACGATTGGCTTCCTGGGTCACATCCTCCAAAAACGCATAATCCAACAACTTACGTTCAGCATCCAGAATCATCTGATCGTTGCATGCGCGTTGCTGAAGGGTCATCGTCTTCTTGTGACGAAAGAAAGGCCTGGACTTCGCTTCGGGCGAATCCAGCAATGCTTCAGGAGCGACTTCCAACACGCGGGAAATCTGATAGAAGAGGTCGTCCGTAACCTTAGACTTCCCGTTCTCGAGCTTGGAATAAGTAACGCGGCTAATGCCCAAGAGACCGGACATCCGATCTTGGTCATATCCGCGCATCAGCCGGAATCGTTTGATGTTTTTCGTCAAATCATCCATATCTGCTCCTTGTTTCAAGCCTCTTGAGGACTCTCTTCCTCAAGTCTGCTGATATGGTATCAAATTTGGCGAGAACGCACAAGCTGGAAGATTAAATTCTTTTAATATAATAATCTTTGCTTAACATATTTTGTTAAACATCGCTTAAACGCGATTCCGCCAAACAAATATAACAATAAAGATACATTGAAATAATACATATTTCTAAATCTACATAAATTCAATTTTGTAAATCTCATTCCTCAATGCTGTTTTCTTTCATCAAATTAACCTAAAATCGGCAGTTCAACGGCGAAAGCATCTCGCGGAGGCGCGGAGACGCGGAGGTTCGATGGATTTTCTGATGGAATCGGAATTTATGCATTGGATGTCAGAAAGGATGTCCTTCACCAATTGGGTGAAGGCTGATTTTCATGAAACATCACACATAACTCTCAAATTCTCCGCGCCTCCGCGTCTCCGCGAGAGATATCGGCTCGGCGCGGGGAGTTCGCGTTACGGCAACTGCTTTTTCTAGGTTTAATTTTACACATCATCGACTTCACCACACAATGCCATCAACAACAACGCATGTATTCTACAATATCGAACCCCTCCCCAGTCAAGCGGAAGTTTTAAGTTTTTTGTGGCATTTCAGTGATGGTTGCGTGCGAGGGGCGGATGTGAAGCATCTGCGTTCCAGAGACGGGCGGACGCGACAAGCGCGTCCCTCCCGCTTGGCATTGTGCTAGACGGCGGGAGGGGCGGATGTGAAGCATCTGCGTTCCAGAGACGGGCGGACGCGACAAGCGCGTCCCTCCCGCTTGGCATTGTGCTAGACGGCGGGAGGGGCGGATGTGGAGCATCTGCGTTCCAGAGACGGGCGGACGCGACAAGCGCGTCCCTCCCGTTAGACATTGTGTTAGACGGCGGGAGGGGCGGATGTGAAGCATCTGCGTTCCAGAGACGGGCGGACGCGACAAGCGCGTCCCTCCCGCTTGGCATTGTGCTAGACGGCGGGAGGGGCGGATGTGGAGCATCTGCGTTCCAGAGACGGGCGGACGCGACAAGCGCGTCCCTCCCGTCGCAACCAGGCCGCCGCGCCCCTTCCGTTCAGATGCTATGCGTCGGCGGCGCGGTGCATCGTGACGGGGCTGAGGTCCTGCGAGCCGTCCGGGTGGACGGTGACCGTCCAGTCGAAGACGAGCGGGCAGCCCGGCAGGTTCGTGACGTGGACGGCGACGTCGCCCGTGGGCTGGCCGTGCGCGTCGCGCACCGCCTCCACGCGGAAGGCCGCCTGCGAATGCTCCGTCGCCCGGACCCCGTGGGCGGCCGCCTGCGTCCGAAGCGGCGCGACGCACCCCTGCGCGAGGCCGAGGATGACGTTCGCGATCTGCATCGGATGCGCCTCGCCGCAGAGCCGCGTGGCCGCATCCCGGATCTGCTGCGACACTGAATAGGGGTGTCCGTCGTCCCGCTTCTGGGCGTCCGCCGCCTCCAGGCCGTTTGCCGAGCTGTCGAGGTCAAGCGCCGTGCCGTCGGGCAGGAGGAACGAGAACGTGGAGGGCGCGTCGCCGAGCCGGCGTTCGTTCGTCGCCACGTCGGTGAAGCCGTCCCGCATGCGGGGGATGTCCTTCGCGAGCTCTTCCTCCGCCTTTGCCGGATCCTGCGCCGCCTGGATGCTGGTGACCGACATCGGCTCGAACGGGTTGAGCGCCTGGGCCGGTTCGGGCACGCGCCCCTCCACGATGTCGAGGGCCGTCTGCGCATCGACGCCATACTTCCAGGCCATCCCGAGGCACGCCGCGAAGCTGGGCGACCGGTTCGTCACGCCGATCGCCGCCAGGCGATCGGAATCGCCGAAGTCGAGGGCCGTGAGCAGCGCCCGCGTCCGTTGCCGGGCGTCCTTGACGGCGAGGGCGCTGCGGATGTCCTGCGGGAGCGGATTGCCCCATCCGGTCTTGAGGACGTTGTCGCGCGTCAGCTTCCCGCGCGCGGCGAGCGCGAGAAGGTCGTCGCGCCTGTCGATGAGGCGATTGACGACACTGGGGCTGTGCGCGCCCTCCAGGAGGGCGAGCGCGCGCACGACGCTCTCGCGGTACTTCGCCGGCATCGCGAGAACCGTGCAGCCGACGGACGCGGACTGGCGCGCCAGGCCCATGAACGCGACGAGAGGATTCGACGCCGCGAGCGTGCGCGCAAAGGCGTTCGGCTTCGGCAGCTTCCCGCCCGCCTCCAGCTTGAGGGAGAGGTCGTCGAAGACGAGCCGCTCCAAGAACCATCTCGACTCCGGCGGGAACGTCCTCGCGTCGCCCGCCGTCAGCTTCGCGTAGGCCGCGTCGAAACGCGCGAGCAGCGCCGTCGCCTGTCCGTAGGTCTCCTGATCGCGCAGGAAGGCGGGGTAGCTGAAGAGGCGGCGCAGGCCGCTTTCCCCCATCTTCATGTGGTCGTTGAAGGCCTCCAGGTCCGTGCCGCGCGCCGTCTCAAGCTCCTTCATCCGCACAAGGCGTCCCGTCTCGGCCGCCGTCAGGCCCAGCCTCTCCGGCAGGCGCGAGAAGTCCCGCATGTCGTAGTCGTGCTTCGTCGCGTCGGGGAAGGCGGTGACGCCCGTGGCGAACGACTGGACGGCGAGCGCGCCGTCCGGGGCGACGGTGAACGCGAGGTGGAGGCGCTGGGACGAGCCCGGGCCGAGCGTCTGCCGCCGGCCCTCGCCGTCGAGGAGGGCCGGCAGCGGGACTTCGGCCTCGTAGGCGAAGCCGAGCGAACCATCGGCTTCTTCCGAGAGGGTGAACGTGCGCGTGCCGCCGTTCGCCTGGGCCAGCGTGAAGCGGTCGAAGCCCTCTTCGTTCGGGAACATGCCGATCTCCCAATGGAGGGCGACCTTCTCCGTCTCCTGGCTGCAGAGCGCGACGATCCGCTCGGCGCGGGCCTTGAGATCGCGGGGGAGGTTCGCGAACGTCGCCGCGTCGTCGTGCGCGACATAGCGCGCGATCTGGTCCTTGGCCGCCGCGACGTCGTGCGCGAGACGCACCCCGTTCGGGAGGGTGACGTCGAGGCCGCGCACGATGTCCTTGTCGAAGACCGGCGTCAGGCCGTTCGGCTGTCCGCCCATCTTCGCGCGTTCGTTTGCGTAGACATCCCGCAGGCCGTCGGCGACGTGCGCGCGCACGCTTGCGGCGAAGGCCGCGTCGTCCTGCAGGACGGGAAGGCTGCGCACCTCCTGCATCAGCCGGGAGACGGTGGCATTGGCAGGGCCTATCAGGAGGCTCCGCTTCGGCGAGAGGGCGAAGGCCGCCGTCGGCAGGCGCGTCGCGTCCAGAAGCGTCCGGCCGACGGCCGTCGCGAAGTCGGGGCCGGCGGCGTCCGGCGCGCGCAGGGCGTCGGCGAGGGCGCGCGC
>URIT01000138.1 GCA_900547945.1 uncultured bacterium | reverse complement strand
GCCTGCGGCTGGGCGGCCCCGCCCGCCGGCGCGGCGACGGGGCCCTTCAGGGCCCGGACGGCGCGCAGCAGCTCCTCGATGCTCGCGACGGTGGCGATGCGGGAGGCGCGGATGAGCGTCATCTCGATGAGCGTGCGCACGCTCAGCACGTGGCGGAGCTTGTCCTCCATGTCGGCGAGCTGGTCGGCGATGCGGAAGATCCGCGCGGGGGGGCAGAGCTTCGCCTGCGCGGCGAGGGTCTTGATCTGGTCGGGCGTCGCCTCCAGGCCGTTCTCCCCGGCGCCGAGCGTCTGGTAGACGAGGAGGTTGCGGAAATGCTGGAGCAGTTCGCCCGCGAGGCGGCGCATGTTCTTGCCGGCGGAGTCGAACGTCTCGACGGAGCGGAGGATCGTGGCGGCGTCGCCCGCGAGGATCGCGCCCGCGAGGTCTTCGAGGGCCTTGCGCGAGACGAGGCCGAAGACGCCGAGGGCGTCGTCCTCGGTGATCCGCTCGCCCGTGAAGGCGATGAGCTGGTCGAGGGAGCTGAGCGCGTCGCGCATGCCGCCCTCGGCGCCGCGCGCGATGGCGAGCAGGGCGTCCTCGTCCGCCTCGATGCCCTCCTTGCCGCAGATGTAGCGGAGGCGCGCGGCGATCTGGTGCGTCTGGATGCGGCGCAGGTCGAAGCGCTGGCAGCGCGAGACGATCGTGGCGAGCATCTTGTCGCCCTCGGTCGTCGCGAAGATGAACTTCACGTAGGGCGGCGGCTCCTCCAGCGTCTTGAGGAGGGCGTTCCAGGCCGCGCCCGTGAGCATGTGGCATTCGTCGATGATGAAGATCTTGTACTTCGAGGCGACGGGCTTGAACTGCACGGCGTCCATGATCGGCTTCACGTCCTCGACCTTGTTGTGCGAGGCCGCGTCGAGCTCGGTCACGTCGATGGAGCGGCCGGCGGCGATCTGGCGGCAGTTCTCGCACGCGCCGCACGGCTCCACGCCGTTCGGGTTCGTGCAGTTGAGGGCCTTGGCGAGGATGCGCGAGGTCGTCGTCTTGCCGATGCCGCGCGGGCCGATGAAGAGATAGGCGTTCGCGATGCGCCCGCTCGCGATGGCGTTGCGCAGCGTGCGCACGACGTGTTCCTGCCCCACGACGTCGTCGAACGTCATCGGGCGGTACTTGAGCGGCAGCGCGATGTGCGGGGCCTGTTCCTGTTCTTCCATGCCGCTAGTATAGCATATCGCCGAGCCCCTGGCCCGGTCGCTCAATCTGGTCCGTCAGAGAGACAGCGCCGCTTCGGCGAAGGCGCCGAGATCCCGGAAAACGCCGGCCGCATACGCATCGAGCGACGTTGCCTGGGCGTTCACGATGAAGACCCTGCCACCGGCCTGAAGCGTCAGGCGCGGCAATCCTGCGGCGGGGAAGACCGTGAGCGACGTGCCGAGGACAAGGAAGACGTCCGAACGGATCGCGAGGTCCTGCGCGGCGGCGAACGCCTTCTCGGGCAACGCCTCCCCGAAGAACGTGATGTCCGGCTTGTAGACGCCGCCGCACGCACAGCGGGGAACCTGGGCTTCAGGGTTGCCGGGAAAGCGTTTACCCAGTTCCGCGCGCATCGCCAGGATCTCGTCGAAGGTCTTCTCGTCGCCGCAGAGACGGCAGTGGTGGTGGAGGGGCGAACCGTGTACCTCGTAGACGTGCGACGAACCGGCCTTCTGGTGGAGCATGTCGATGTTCTGCGTCGCGATGCCCTTCAGCTTCCCAAGATCCTCCAGATGCTTCAGGGCCCGGTGAACGGGTCCCGGCGAGAAGCGGTCAAGCCCGTAGACGAGCTCCGCGCAACCCCGGTAGTAGATCGACGGGTCGCGGTCGAACCAGTCGATGTCGAAGATCCGCTCCGCGTCCGGCTGCCGGTAAAGCCCCTGCGGCCCCCGGAAGTCGGGAATCCCGCACAGGGTCGAGACGCCCGCCCCGGTCAGGCAACCGACGCACCGTGCCCTCTTGATCGCCTCAAGCAATTCACGCATGGACATGTTCCCCCATGATGCCGGACATGGCTCCGCCCCTCCGGAACGACGAAAAAGCCGCGCCCTCGAGGACGCGGCCTTCTCGCAGAACCGACGGGGCCGTTACTTGATCTCGACCTCGGCACCGGCCTTCTTGAGCTGCTCGGCGATCTTCTCGGCATCCTCCTTGGAGGCACCTTCCTTGATCGTCTTCGGCGCGCCCTCGACCATGTCCTTGGCGTCCTTGAGGCCCAGGCCCGTGATCGCGCGGACTTCCTTGATGACGGCGATCTTGTTCGCGCCGGCGGCCTTGAGGACCACGTCGAACTCCGTCTTCTCCTCGGCGGGAGCGGCGGCGGCCGGACCGGCCACGGCGACGGCGGCGGCGGCGGAAACGCCCCACGCCTCTTCGAGCGCCTTCACGAGTTCGTTGATTTCGAGGACCGTCTTGCCCGACAGTTCCTTGATGATTTCTTCGTTCGTCATTTTCTTCTTCCTTCTTCTTCAACCGCTGGCGTGTTTCATCCAGAGGGTTTCGTTGTTTTACGAAAGTTGTGCCTATTCGCCCTTCTTCGCCTTCTCGGAGAGGACGCGCGCCAGGCGCGTCGCCGGCTCCTTGAGGAGCATGAGGAACGTCGCGCGCAGCTCGTTCTTGCCGGGGATCTTCGAGAGGGCCTCGACGACCTTGGCGTCCACGATGGTGCCGTCGTAGTCGGCGCCCTTGACGGACGCGCGCCCGTCGGACCCTTCGACGAACTTCATGATCGCCTTGGCGACGGCCGTCGGCTCGCCCGTGCCCGTCACGATCGCGGTCGTGCCGGTGAGCATCGCCTTGACGTCATCGGACCAGCCCTTCTCGGCGGCGACCTTGGCGAGATACGAGTTCTTCACCACCAGGAGGCGCGAGTCGCACGCGCGCAGATCGGCGCGGAGCGCGCCCATCTTGACGACGTCGACGCCGCCGTAGTTGACGATGAAGCAGTAGTCCGACTCCTTGACGCGGGCCGTCACTTCGTTGAGGATTGCAACCTTTTCGATTCTCATGGCTCAAAACTCCTTACTCGGCGGCCGCGAGGGTGCAGGGCACGCCGATGCCCATGGTGGACGAGAGCGTGAGGGTCTTGATGAAGACGCCCTTCACGGCGGCCGGGCGCGCGGCCTGCACGGCCTCGACGACGGCGTTCACGTTGGCGAGGAGCTTGTCCGCGTCGAACGAAAGCTTGCCGGCGATGACGCAGCAGTTGCCCGTCTTGTCCATGCGGAAGTCGACCTTGCCGGCCTTCGCGTCCTTGACGGCGGTGGCGGGATCGTCCGTAACCGTCCCCGTCTTGGGATTCGGCATGAGGCCGCGCGGACCGAGGATACGGGCGCACTTGCGCACGCTCTTCATGGCTTCGGTCGTCGCGATCGCGACGTCGAAGTCGGTCCAGCCCCCCATCACCTTCTCGATCAGGTCGTCGAGACCCACGAAGTCGGCACCCGCCGCGCGCGCCTCCTCGGCGTGGTCGCCGCCCGCGAAGACGACGACCTTGACCTTCTTGCCGGAACCGGCGGGGAGCTTCACCGTGCCGCGCACCGGGGTGTCGGTCTTGGTGATGTCCGCGCCGAGGCGCATGGAGACGTCAAGCGTCTCGTCGAACTTCTTCGAACCGGGGTGGGCCTTGATGAACGTGATGGCTTCCGCGATGGAGACGGCCTTCTTCGGCGCCTCCTTGAGGGTGTTCTGATATCTCTTGCTACGCTTGGACATGGCTGCGTTCCTTTCAGTCCACGACTTCGATGCCCATGTTGCGGGCGGTACCGGCGATCATGCGCATCGCGGCCTCGACGTCGGTCGTGTTGAGATCGGCCTTCTTCGTCTCGACGATCTGCTTGAGATCGTCCTTGGTGACCTTGCCGACCTTGTTCTTGTTCGGAACGCCCGAGCCCTTGGCGAGACCGGCGGCCTTCTTCAGCAGCACGCTCGCGGGCGGCGACTTGAACTGCAACGAGAAGCTGCGGTCCTGGTAGACGGTGATGATCACGGGGATCACGAGACCGGCCTGCTTCTGCGTCTTGGCGTTGAACTCCTTGCAGAACTGCATGATGTTCACGCCGGCGGAACCGAGCGCCGGACCCACGGGCGGCGCGGGATTCGCGGCACCGGCGGGAATCTGGAGTTTGACAACTCCCTTGACCTTCTTAGCCATTTCTTTCCTTCACTTTCCGCGAAGCCTCCCGGCATCCCAACCGGTGCAGACGGCCCGCAAAACCAACGCCTACTCCTGCGGCTGAGACTGCATGTCCTCCACGGACACCTTCTCGACCTGCCAGTAGTCGACGTCGACAGGGACCTTGCGGCTGAAGACGTTGACTTCAACCTTGAGCTTGCCCTTGTCGGGATCCACCATTGAAACGAGGCCCGTCAAACCCATGAACGCGCCCTCGTTGATCTTCACCGTGTCTTCCACGTTGAAAGTAACCTTCGGACGCGGCTTCTCGACGGCCTGCATCGGCTTCGTCGAGAGAATCGCGTCCACTTCCGCCTGGGAAAGCGGCATCGGCCGCTGCATGAGCCAGGACCCAATCACACCGGGCGTCTCGCGCAGGAACTGCCACGTGCGCTCCATGATCGCGCGCTTGCCCGTCGCCGGATCCGGCCCCTCTCCGTAGAGGGCCATCTCGACGAGCACGTAGCCCGGAAAGACCTTCTTGTTCAGCGTGCGCTTCTTCCCGTTCTTGGTCTCCGTGACCTTCTCCATCGGGATGATGCACTGGCCGATGTACTCGCCCATCTGCTCAAGGGCCGTACGCGCCTTGATCGAGGTCTGAACCTTGTTCTCCTGACCCGTCAGGGTCTGAAGGACGAACCATTCCTTCTTCATGGACCAGCGCCCTCTCAGACGCCCGTATGGACGAGCGCAATGAACTTCTGAATCACCTTGTCGCACACCAACGTGGTGACGGCGAGAATGACGATGAAGGCAAGAACCACGAGCGTCGAATCGTAGAGCTCGTGCTTGCCAGGCCAGGATACACGGCGCGCTTCGCCCCTCACGTCCGCGAAGTACCCGGTAACACGGTGAAAGAAGTTCTTCATCTCATCCTCTGAAAATAAGTTGGCAGGGTAGGAGGGAATCGAACCCCCATAGGCGGTTTTGGAGACCGCTGCACTGCCATTGTGCTACTACCCTACTTGGCTTCCGCCACAGAGGCGGACACCACAAATTACTTGACTTCCTTGTGACTGGTGTGCTTGCGGCAGAACGGGCAGAACTTCGCCTTCTCGACACGCTCCGTCATCGTCTTCTTGTTGCGCGTCGACGTATAGTTGCGGCGCTTGCACTCAGTACACGCTAGAATTGCCAAATCGCGGGGCATTGTATCAAATCCTTCCGTCGCCTGCAAGAGTATTCGTTGAAGAATCAGCCCGCCCTTCGTCCCGGCCGACCACTGTGGCCGGGACTCGGGGCAGACATCTCACAGAAGACGCATCTTCGTTGTTACTTGATGATCTTCGAAACCGTGCCGGCGCCGACCGTGCGGCCGCCTTCGCGGATGGCGAAGCGCATCTTCTCTTCCAGCGCGACCGGCGCAATCAGCTTGACGTCGATCGCAACGTTGTCGCCCGGCATGACCATCTCGACGCCCTCGGGGAGGCCGATGTCGCCCGTCACGTCCGTCGTGCGGATGTAGAACTGCGGACGGTAGCCCTTCATGAACGCCGTATGGCGGCCACCCTCGTCCTTCGTGAGGACGTAGACCTGACCGTTGAACTCGGTGTGCGGCGTGATGGAACCCGGCTTCGCGAGAACCTGGCCGCGCTCGACGTCTTCCTTCTTCGTACCGCGCAGGAGCGTGCCGATGTTGTCGCCGGCCTGACCCTGGTCAAGCAGCTTGCGGAACATCTCGACGCCCGTGACGGCCGTCTTCGCCGTCGGCTTGAGACCGACGATCTCGACTTCGTCGCCGACCTTGACGACACCGCGCTCGACGCGGCCCGTCACCACCGTGCCACGGCCTTCGATCGAGAAGATGTCCTCGATCGGCATGAGGAACGGCTTGTCGAGCTCGCGCTGGGGCTCGGGGATGTAGGAGTCAAGGGCATCCATGAGCTCGTCGATGCACTTGCACGCGGGATCGTCCTTCGACGTGGCCTGGGTGGCCGGATAGGCGGCGCCGCGGATGACCGGGGCGTTGTCGCCGTCGTAGTCGTACTTGGAAAGGAGTTCGCGGACTTCCATCTCGACGAGGTCGAGCATTTCCGGATCCTCGACGAGGTCGCACTTGTTGAGGAAGACGACGATCTTCGGCACGCCGACCTGGCGGGCGAGCAGCACGTGCTCGCGCGTCTGCGGCATCGCGCCGTCGACGGCGGAGACGACGAGGATCGCGCCGTCCATCTGCGCCGCGCCCGTGATCATGTTCTTCACGTAGTCGGCGTGGCCGGGGCAGTCAACGTGCGCGTAGTGGCGCTTCTCCGTCGCGTACTCGACGTGGGAGGAGGCGATCGTCAAAATCTTGGTGGCATCACGACGACCGGCGGATTCCGAAGCCTTCGCAACCTGGTCGTACTTGATTTCGTCGCACAGGCCCTTGAGGGACTGGACGTGCGTGATGGCGGCCGTGAGGGTGGTCTTGCCGTGGTCGACGTGGCCGATGGTGCCGACGTTCACGTGCGGCTTGCCGCCGCGATCGAATGTTTCCTTAGCCATTTTGGACTCCTGTGAGTTGTGTTACGTTGTTCATCATACTGGAGCCACCTAGCGGAATCGAACCGCCGACCTCATCCTTACCAAGGATGTGCTCTACCTACTGAGCTAAAGTGGCTTTTTTTGACAAGCCCGAATAGTATACCGAAGTCGGAACGAAGACGCAAGTGGGTAGAACAAGAAAATTCAGTCCGCCAATTCACACCTGAGAGCCTCTTCGCCGCGCCAGGCGTAGTACTTCTTGAGCTTCAGTTTCGCCGCCGCCGCCGCGTCGCAGAACACCCAGGCGTCCGGGTGCATCTGGAGCGCGCTCGCCGTGCAGAACTGCGAGACGCCGCCCTCGACCATGCCCTTCACCGCGCCGGCCTTGTTCGCGCCGAACGCGAGCAGGACGATGCGCTTCGCCTCCAGGATCGTCCCCACGCCCATCGAGAGCGCCTGCTTCGGCACGTCGGCCGCCTTCTTGAAGAAGCGCGCGTTGTCCTTGATCGTCTGCGGCGTGAGCGAGACGATGCGCGTGCGGCTCGCGAGCGAGCTGCCCGGCTCGTTGAACGCGATGTGGCCGTCGGAGCCGATGCCGAGCACCTGCAGGTCGATGCCGCCCGCCTTCCTGATCGCCGCCTCGTAGGCCGCGACCTCCTTCCGCCAGTCCTTCGCAAGCCCGTTGAGGACGTGCGTGTTCCTCTTCGCGATGTCGATCGCGTCGAAGAGGTTCGCGTCCATGAAGGACCGGTAGCTCTGGTCGTGGGCCGGCGGCAGCCCCCAGTACTCGTCCAGGTTCCAGGTGCGCACCGTCTTGAAGGAGATCTTCTTCGCCTTGTTGTCGGCGATCAGGCACTGGTACATCTCCACGGGCGTCGAGCCGGTCGCGAGGCCCAGCACGGCCTTCGGGTTCCGCCTCACACACGCCGCCACGAGGTCGGCCGCCCGGCGGCTCGCCTCTTCCTTCGTCCTGCACACGATGATTTCCATGGCTCTCCTTCTTTTTTTTCTTCTTTCCCGGATGACTTCAACTCCGAATGGCCTTCAGCATCGCCGCGCGGTCGGCGACGAGGCCCGTCCAGAGCTCGAACGACTTCGCGCCCTGCCCGACGAGGAATTCGAGACCGTCCGAGGCCTCGGCGCCCGCCGCCCGCGCGGCCGCCGCCGTGGGCGGGAAGTGGACGGTCGGCACGATGTCGAGGACGAACTGCCCCGGATGGAACGCGGACGGCGGGAGTGCGCTCGGCTCCCCTTCGTGGAGTCCCATCGGCGTCGCGTTCACGACGATCTCCGCCCCCTCGGCCGCCGCGCCCCAGCGCGCCTTCGACGCCGCGAGGTCGGCCCCGCACACGCCCGCGCCGGGCG
>URIT01000137.1 GCA_900547945.1 uncultured bacterium | reverse complement strand
TGTTTCTTCTCCTCCGTCTCCTCCTCATCTCCCATCACACTGTGCCATGATCACGCTTACACTGTGCTGCCCAACACAGAACTGCCCGCTGCAGGAGGACAGCGTGCGCCTCGTGCAGGAGCTGCAGCGCGCGGGCGTCGCCGTCGACTTCGGCGGCGTGAAGACGGACGGCTCGTTCCGCCTCGCGCATCCGGCGGCGGGTGCGTGGACGCTCACGCCGCTCCCCGGTTCGGACGGCTTCAAGGCCGAGATCGACCTCGCCGCGTTCGGCGCGCCGGGCGCGGCCGTCGCGGCCGTCGACGCGCTCGAACCCACGGAGGGGGCCGCGCCGCCGACCTGGCACCAGGACGGGAACGTGCTGACGCTCGCGGCGGATGCGCGGGCATTCGCCTATCGGATCACCTTCAAGAAGTAAGAAAAGAACGACAAGAACGAGGAGAGAGAACATGCAGAGACGTGACTTCCTGACGATGGGGCTTGCGACGGCGGCGCTTGCGGGGTGCCAGGCGACGGCGGCGGCGAAGAAGGCGACGACGGCGGTCGAAAAGGCGCCGGGCGGCGGCGACCCGCGCATGCGCGGGCCCTTCCCGATCCTTTCGACGCCGTACCACGCGGACGGCTCGGTGGACTACGCCTCGCTCGCGCGCGGCTGCGTCTTCACGGCGGACGGCGGCTGCCCGGGCGTGATCTGGTGCCAGTCGAACGACGCCGTCGACCTGCTGACCTTCGAGGAGAAGGTGAAGGGGTACGAGGCGTGCGCGAAGGCGCTGGAGGGGCGCGACTGCGTGTGCTGCCTCGGCTGCAACGGGCCGACGTGGGAGCAGATGATCAAGGAGGCGAAGGCCATCGAGGAGGTGGCGAAGCGCCACCCGAAGACATTCGTCGCGATGATCTCGCGCCCGCCGGACACGGGCAAGACGCAGGCCGACATCCGCGACTACTTCGAGCGCCTCGGCGCGGTGGCGACGCGCCCCGTGATCATCCAGACGGCCGTCAACGCGACGTGCCCCGCGCCGGAGGTCAAGCTGCTGATCGATCTCGCGCGGAAGTGGCCGAAGACGTTCGGCTACATCAAGGAGGAGAGCGGCGGGGCGCAGGCGAACGAGCGCATGAAGCAGGAGAATGCCGCCAAGCCCGTCATCCACACCGTCTTCAGCGCCTGGGGCGGCTGGCAGTGGCTGCACCAGAGCCGGCGCTGCGGCAGCGAGGGGCTCGTCACGGAGCGCTGCGCCTACGCGCCGCTCCTCGGGTACATCTGGCGGCAGATGGAGGACCGCGACCCGAAGGGGACGCTCACGGCGGCCTACGCGCTCCTGCGCCTCCTCATCGACCAGCGCAACTACCCGGGCGGCCTGCGCGGCTATTCGCTCTACTACCTCAAGCGCCAGGGCGTCTTCGAGACGACCGTCTCGCGCGAGTACCTGAAGGCCGAGAAGAAGGAACAGGGCACGGTGGCCGTGGGTGACAGCAAAAAGTGGAAGCTCGTGGACGTGACGCTGACGGCCGACCAGAAGGCCGAGCTCGACGAGTGCTACGACGACATGCTCCGCTTCATCCGCACGCACTAGGCCCCGCGCCGGCTGCTTCCCGCATGACCAGCGGACGCAGGGCTGACCAATTTGAAATTGAGTTAATTCCTGAATGGCGCTGCGCCGCAACGGGCGAAGCGCCTCTTCCCTTAATGTGCAAATGTGCAAGTGTGCAAGCGGGCAGTGTGCGGTGGTGAGTGGTGAGTGCCAGTGTCCGCACCGCCCGTTACGCGCCTCAGATTTCCGTATTGCCTTTTTGTTCGAGCTTTCGCCGTGCCGTCGCGACGCTCGCGCCCATCATCTTCGTCAACTCCTTTGACTCCTCGATCAGCGGATCGAGCCGCTTCTTGTCGAGATAGCCACTTGCCGCGATGATGCGTAGCCATGATCGCGACTCTGCGAGTTCCTTCATCGCGACCTTCATTTTATGGATGAAATCCTTTCGCGACTCGGGCTCTTCGGCTTCCGCGTAATTCGCCGAGACGCTCGTGGCGCTTCGGAAAAGCTGGTCCTTGAAATGCCCGGCTTTCAGTCGTTTCGCAGGGATGGCTTCGCAGACGTTGACGCACCTTGCGGCAAAGAGCGGGACGCGCTCTTCAAGCCCTTGTCTTTCTTGCATGACTTCGCCTCTTTCCTGATTTCCCCTGCCGTTTGTGCAGAGAGTTCTTCGATGTACGCGTCTACCGCCTCCATGAAAAGGCGATAGTTCTCCGTCGCCTCGCGATACGCCTCCAACTCCGTTGCCGGGATGTATTTCGAGACGTGTTTCGTCTTCCGCCGATACTGTAGGCAGTGGAACTGTCGGCCGTTTTTCGCGGAATTGCTGACGCTCAGCCGACCGCGGCAGAGCCGCTTCAGCTTCATCGCGTCCTCGAGAGATAGTACTTGACCTTTCATGGCACATATTGTGTACTATAGGACACAACCTGTCAAGGGTGTGTTTTCACTTTTTCAGCAACGAAAGGAACAGCAGGAGATAAACATCGGAAACGGTATCGAGAGCACGGTCATGTCGGTCATCACGGTCATCATGGTCATCCCGGACCCGCTTCACGGCAACCACCGGAGGCATCGCGTGCACGACATGGTCTTCGCGGCGAAGCTGCGCGAGCGACTTCCGTTCGACCGCGAGGGCTGCGTCGTGACGATCGGCGCGATGGGCTGCCAGAAGAAGATCGTCCGGAAGATCTTCGTCGAGAAGAAGTGCCACTACGTCGTCGCGCCCAAGGACGACCAGAAGACCTTCCACGAGGAGATGCGCATGCCGTTCGAGAAGGAGCTTGCGGCGAACAGCGGCCTTTTCAAGAAGTCGAAGACGGTCGTCGGAAAGCACCACGGGCGGATCGAGAAGCGCACCTACTGCCAGACCGACTACATCGGATGGTTCCAGGACAAGGACGAGTGGGTCGGTCTGAGGAGCGTCATCATGATCGTGTCCGAGCGGACGACCAGGAACAGGGAGACGGGCAAGTGGGAGACCTCGACCGAGAAGCGGCTCTACATCACGTCGCTCCCCGTCGATCCGGACCGCGCACTCATGGTGGTCCGGGCGCACTGGGGGATCGAGAACCGTCTCCACTGGACGCTCGACGTCACCTTCGGCGAGGACTACTGCACGGCACGTACGCTCCATGCCGCCGAGAACCGCGCGACGCTGACGCGAATCGCGGTGAATCTGCTGAACCGATGCGCAAGGAAGCACAAATGCGGAACGAAGAAGGCGCGGATGATGGCGAACCAGTCGCCCGAGGCGCTCGAAGAGATGCTCGCGGCCTGAGTGACCGGGACATGAAGGACGGACGGATCACGGAGCCTGGCTGCGGCCACGCACCGAAGCTGCTCATTGCCTTCGGCGCACGGCACCCGCCCTGAAGACACTGGCACTCACCACCGCACACTGCCCGCTTGCACACTTGCACATTTGCACATTAAGGGAAGAGGCGCTTCGCCCGTTGCGGCGCAGCGCCATTCAGGAATTAACTAAATTTCAAATTGGTCAGCCCTGAGAGTTCCTCTGGATGCCCTTGTTCGGAGTCTCAAAATATGATACAATATACTCGTTTCGTTGGTTGAGACGGAAAGGGACTTCATGCAGGTTTTCTTTAAGAATGCGAAGATGGCCAAGGTGGCTGCCGATATGAAGGCGTTGACTCGCGAGTACGGGCAGAGCGGCAAGTGGATTGCCAAATGCCTCAATGCTTTGCGGGCGGCACCGAATTTGGCTGAGCTTTTCAAGCCGTTTTTCCGTTCGTTCCGTTGTCATCTTCTCCACAACGACAAGAAAGGCAAGTATTCGCTTGACGAGCGAGACCCCTATCGGGTTCTTTTTGAGCCTAAACCGCCTGTGCCTAAAAAGGCCGATGGCGGCATTGATATGGACAATGTCAAAGCCGTTGTGGTGACAGACTTGCATATAGATACGCATGAATAATGCTACAGCAAACGAAAGGAGAAATGTCATGGTAGAGAAGATGGTTGAGATGACGGCAGGGTATCTAATCCCGCCGGGAGAGTTCATTCAAGATTGGCTGAACGATTGCGGAATGTCGGTGTTGGAATTCTGCAAGCGGATGGAGATTTCCAAGCCGACGTATTACCGGATTTTGAATGGCACTCAGCCGATCACGCCTGACACGGCGCGTCGGTTAGAGCTCGTTACGGGGGCGAGCGCCGAATTCTGGAGCAAGCTTGAGGCCGATTATCGGCATCAAGTCTTGTGCCAGGAAGCGGAGAAACAGGCCGAAAATCAAAAGAACTGGATCAAGAAGCAGCCTATCTCGGATCTGATTGCCGCAAAATTCTTGCCTGTTGATTTTCGCAAGCGGAAAGTAGGCGAGCAACTTGCGGCACTTTGTTCGTTCTACAATGTGTCCTCGGTTGATGCGTATGACGAAATTCATACACCGTATTCATTTGCCGCCCGCGCCGTCAAGGGCGTTGAGTCGAATTCGACAGCCTTGACGGCCTGGTTGCAAATGGCCGCGCGTGTGGCAATTGAACACCTGCCGACTCTCGCCACGTATGACGCGGAAGCCTTTAAGAGTACGTTGGACGAGATTCGCCATCTGACGGCATCTATTGATTCGGGATCGTTAACGGTTAAGGACTTTCTGTTTCAGGTAAAGGACGAACTGGCAAAGACGGGCGTTGAAGTTGTTTATCTCAAGAAGGTTAAAGACGTCAAGAACCTGAATGGTGTGGCATTCTGGCTAAAAGAACATCCTGTCATTGTTCTGACGTTGCATTCCGGTGCATTAGACCGAATCGTGTTCTCGCTTTATCATGAAGCGGCACATGTCCTTGAAGGCAAGCAGGATCTCATTTACGTCACGGACAAGGAAAACAGTGACATCGAGCTGGCGGCAGACGCAAAGGCAGCGGAAATGCTTATTCCGTCCACGTTTGACAATCAGATATGTCTTGGCAACGGGTCACTTTCGGCTATGCGCGATATCGCAAAGCGGATTGGCGTTTCTGTCGCACTTGTCTTTGGGCGCTACCAAAAGCTTTGCAACAGATTCTTTGCAATCAAGGAATATCATATGCCGATGATCAAATGGGACGACATCGGCAGCTGGGCACTATCGTAATTGGGAGTCGAACGCACATTCAGCCGTTGCAAGCATCTGCCACCGCACGCCTGCAATCCCGCGATGCGAGTGTTTGAACTGGTCAATCAGCTGAGAGCGTATTCGTAAGGAGTTAAGCGAGTCATGACTCAAGTCAATACAGGCATTCCGTATGAGCTGTTTGTCAAAAAGGTGTATGAGGCTTTGCAACGAACCAAAGACTTGCCGCATCATCGCAATATTGACATTCGCCATAACGTGAAAATAGTCGACCAAGGAGGAATTGAGCGACAGTTTGACCTGTATTGGGAACACGAAGAGTTTGGAACCCTAAAGAAGTCGATGATCGAGTGCAAAGATTATCAGAACGGGGTCAGTATCGAACGTGTAGATGCTTTGATCGGGAAGATGATTGATTTCCCCGACATCATCCCGATATTGGCTACTTCTGTTAGATATCAAAGCGGCGCTCTTCAGAAAGCAAAGAATCATCATATCGAAATAATGGTTGTCCGCGAAGAGGATTTGGAAAAGGACTGGAAGGACGAGAACGGAACGCCACTGATCCGAAGCATAGAGGGTGATATTATCGCACTAGAACCTGTTCGCATTCACGGCTACACGGCTTTTATTGACAACGATGTCGCCCGGCGGACGGCAGAAGGGGTGCCTCCATGGCGTTTCTTTTGGTATAATCTGCGTTCCCCGAAAGTCGGGGCAAACAGGAAAGAGGAACAACATGAGCATCTTCAAGGCGTACGACATTCGCGGCATCTACGGACAGGACCTGACGCAGGATGTCTTCTACAAGATCGCGCGCGCCTACGCGCAGTTCGCCAAGGTCGGCAAGGTCGTCGTCGCCCGTGACTGCCGCGTCCACTCGAAGCCCCTCTTCGACGCCTTTGCGCAGGGCCTCGTGGACGAGGGCGTGGACGTCATCGACATCGGCCTCGCCTCCACCCCGATGAGCTATTTCGCGAACACCTTCTTCAAGGCGGACGGCAGCGTGATGATCACGGCCTCCCACAACACGAAGGAGTGGAACGGCTGCAAGCTCTGCCGCGCGAACGCGGTGCCGATCTCCGGCGCGACGGGTATCAAGGACATCGAGAGGATGGTCGAGGCGATGGACCTCAACGAGCCGCCCCGCGGCGTCGGCGAGATCACGCACGCGGACATTTCGAAGGAATACGCCGCGCACGTCGCGACCTTCCAGCACATGGCGAGGCCCCTCCACATCGCCGTCGACTTCGCGAACGGCATGGGCATCGCCGAAAGCGCGGCCTTCGCCGGCTCGCCCCTCACCTACGACGCCCTCTACGGCGACTACGACGGCGACTTCCCGAACCATGACGCGAACCCCCTCCACGTCGAGACGCTGAAGGACCTCCAGGCGCTCATGCGCGCCAACCCCGGCAAGTACGCCTTCGGCGTCGCGTTCGACGGCGATGCGGACCGCGCGGGCTTCCTGGACGAGAAGGGCGACGTCATCCCGATGGACTTCGTGACGGCCCTCATTTCCCAGGACCTCCTGCGGACGAACCCCGGCGCCGTCTGCTTCTACGACCTGCGTTCCTCCAAGGTCGTGCAGGAAACCATCACCGCCGCCGGCGGCAGGCCGATGATGAGCCGTGTGGGCCACTCCTTCATCAAGGCGCAGATGCGCGAGAACGACGCGATCTTCGCGGGCGAGCTTTCGGGCCACTACTACTTCAAGGCGAACTCCACCGCCGAGTCGAGTTCCATGGCGACCTTCGCCCTCGCGAACATCGTCTCCCGCGCGTCGCAGCCCCTCAGCGCGCTCGTCGCGCCCCTGCGCAAGTACGCGCAGAGCGGGGAGATCAACTCGAAGGTGGCGGACGCGGCGGCGGTGCTCGCGAAGATCAAGGTGCAGTTCCCCGACTTCTTCGAGCTTGACGGCGTCTCCGTCGACCGCTGGGACGCGGAGGGCTGGTGGTTCAACGTGCGCATGTCGAACACCGAACCGCTCGTGCGCCTCAACCTGGAGGCGAAGACGCCCGACCTGATGGCCGCAAGGCGCGACGCGATGCTCGCGCTCATCCGCAGTTAGTCACGGGCCTGCCGCCACCTTTCCCGGCCTCCGGCCGGTTGACACGGGGCGCGTGGAGGCACGAGGGCACGGAGATCCTGGATCGGGAGGGTCGCGCTCCCGCGCAACCCTCCCATGCTAAAACCTAAAACCTAGAACCTAAAACCTCATGACCCCCTCTCAACCCAATGAATCTCTGCGCTCTCTGCCTCTCCGCGTCTCTGCGTGAGGCAAAACGACGACGCGCGAAACGACGAATCCTCTTCTCTCTCAACCACAGAACACACAGAAGATAGTGGTGTGTGTGTAGGGTCTTGGTATTCCGTGTGTTCTGTGTGCCGCGACACGGCTTCAGTGTGTCCGTGGTAAAACGGAGGGGCGGCGGGAGCGCGACCCTCCCGCTAGGACCTAAAACCTACCCCAAAAAATCCCAATCACGCCGGTTCCCCTTGCGCGGGAGTCAGTTTTCTGCTATCATTCACATCGTCAGCAGAAGAACCGGGCCTCGCGGGGGCGCGGATGCTTCTGTTTTCTCGCGGGGAGAAGGGAAAGACGACATGAAGAATCTGACGTTTGCGCTTGCATGCGCATCGACGTTCGCCCTCTTCGCGGCCATCGACGTCCCCAAGGCGGACTTCGAAGGCTACGCGGCGGGGGCGAAGGTCTCGGACGCGGTCGAGCCGGGCGGCCAGTCGGTGTACTGGCTCTACGACGGCGCCTCGGGATCCGAGGACGGCTCCACGGTCAAGGCGTACGGCGGCGAGAACCTCGCCGCGCCGGCGGCGGGCGGCCAGAACTACCTGGAGCTCTCGACCGAGGGCGGCACGCTCTGGCGCTCGCTTGCGGCGGGCAACACCGACGGCGAGGGGATCGGCGGCAGGCTCGGCGCGGCCCAGGCGCTTCCCCCAGGCGGCCTCTACATCGACACGATGGTGCAGTTCACCCCGACCGAGGACGGCGG
>URIT01000136.1 GCA_900547945.1 uncultured bacterium | reverse complement strand
GCGGGCGCACCCTCAATTCGACTGGTGGGCTGCGCAACCCACTAACCCATTACCATGAATAGGGGCGGTTTGCCGGGAGAAAAAGCAAGTGGGCGGCGACGCGCAGGAGGTCGAGGGACTGGAGCCGCCCCGCGCGGGCGGCCTAGCGCCCCTCTCCCCCGTGCCGGGCGATTTCGATCTTGTCGATCCAAAGCCCCTTGATCGCGCTCTTCCCGTCCGCGTTGAAGCGCCCCGGCCCGATCCAGAAGAACTCGTCGTCGTTCGGCGTCCACGTGCAGACGTCGTACCACGCATAGTCGGGGCCGACCGCGCCCGTGCGCGGCGCAATGCCCCCGCGCCCCTTCTTCGCGACCGGATCCCAGACGCCCGCCCAGAACGCCTCGCCGTCCGAAGCCGCCTCGCAGCGCGCCCGCACGCGGATCGTGTAGGCCGCGCCGGGCTCGAACGCGACGCGCCGCATCGGGAACGTCGCGCACCACTCGAAGTGTGTGTTGAAGAGCTTGAGCGCCCGCCCGTCGCCCGCCGTCGCGTCGTCGACCGCCTCGCCCCAGCGCCGCGCGCAGGAAAGGGCCGTCTCCTCAAGTTCGCCGCGCGCCGCCCCGGCCTTCAGCTGCGCGGGCGTGCGCGCAAGGAGCGCGCGCCAGGCCTTCACAAGCCCCTCGTGGCGGTCGCGGCTTTCCGCGAGGCGGATGTCCTTCGCCTCGTCCATCCGCGCGAGGAGGCTCCGCGCGAGCGCCTGGCACTGGCGGAGCGGCGAGGGGTCCGGGGGGCGCGCGGCGAGCCACAGCGCCTTGTCCTCCGCGCGGCGCATCCGCTCCAGGCGCACGTAGTCCACCGAGAACGCGCCCATCCGCACGTTGTAGGAGGTCGCCGGGTCGTCCCGCACGGCCTCGGCCGCCTGCGCCCAGAGCCCCGCCGCGCGTTCGAGGAACGCATCGGGAAGCGCGGGGTTCTCCGGCCCCGTCCAGATCGAGAGCGGGCGGTTCGACGGCGTCGAGTAGGCGGCCTGGAGGCGGTGGAGCTCGTCGAAGTAGGCCCGCACGAACGGCGCGCCCTTCCCGTAGTAGCCCGAGAAGAAGTCGTCCAGGAGCGGGCCCGGCGGCAGGTCGGGGTTCCACATCCACTTCGCGAGGAGCCACGCCTTGAGCTCGGCGAAATCGCCGTGGCGGCCCTGATAGGCGCCCTGCGCGAAGATTTCGCGCACGCCGTGCGCGCGGAAGAACTTCAGGTTTCCCTGCAGCGCGAGGACGTTCGCAAACGGCAGCGCGTAGTTCGGGAAGTCCGTCGTGTAGTCCCACACGTAGAGCTGGTCGGTCATGCGGCTCCAGCCCGCGATGTCGTCGCGGAAGGAGACGTTCTCGGGGTAGGCGCTCGCGTCGAGCGGGCGCGCGAAGTCGCACTCGATCGTGCAGAGGCACGGCACGACGTTGTGCCGCAGGCGCGTCTTCTTCGGCGGCTTGCGCGTGTACTGGTAGGCAAGCGTCTCGATGAGGGCGTCGGGGAACTCCTTCTCCACGGCCTCCGCCACGGCGTTCACGAAGCGGACCATCGTGCCGGCGTGGCTCCCCTCCTCCTCGTCGACCGCCCGGCATGCGTCGCACCGGCAGTAGTGGAGCCAGTCGTTCTGGCTCACGCCGTAGAACTTCGCGCCGGGGTCCTTGCGGATCCGCGCGAGCACCCGCTCGGTGACGATGCGCAGGACGTCCGGGTTCGTCAGGCAGAGCTGGCTCGGGTGCTTGACGCGCCGCCCGTCCTCGAAGCTGAAGTATTCGGGGTGCGCGTCGAAGAACTCGTCGGGCGGCACCAAGGCGTTGAAGGTGTGGCAGCTGCCGAGCCCGCCGCCGAAGCGGAACGGGTTCCCGCCGTAGCGCGCGTCCATCGTCCGCCAGCTGCGGCTGTTCACGCGCAGGCGCGCCGCGAAGGCGGGATGTTCGAGGACGTCGTACCAGTACGGCTCGCGCATCGCGAAGGCGGGAACCTGCGTCTCGGCGAGATCGTCCGGCACGGCGACCTGCGCGCGCGGCGGGCAGCGCGCATGCCAGGAGGCGTACCAGCGGCAGCCCGCATGGCCTTCAAGGAGCGCGTAGACGCCGTAGAGCGCGCCGCGCGCCGCCGACCCGTAGACGTAGAGGCGCGTCCCGCGCACCTCCAGGCGGAAGCCGTCTTCGCCGAGCCGAGCCGCGAGGTCCGGCGCGAACGCCGCCGCCCGCGCGCATGCCGCCGCGCCGACGACGATCGCCTTGTCGGGAAGCGGGCGGTCGTCCGCCGTGATCGGGAGCGTGACGCCCGTCGCGCGCGCGAGGCCGTCCCGCAGCTCCTCCGCCGCGTAGACCTCGCTCGTGCTCGCCTGCGCCGGGCGCACGATCGTGTAGGCCGCCGGCTGTCCGCGCGCCGCCAGGACGAGCTCGCCCGCCGAGGCGGCCCCCCATGCGCCGCATCCCGGTCCGCCCACGAACGCAACCAACGTCCAGATACCGATCGTCTTCTTCATCGACACTCCAACTTGACTCGTTCTCGACATAAGCCACCGTCCCGTGTACGGTGTTTCGGCATCATACCATAAACGGCGGTCCGCTGTCCAATGTCGCCCGATCAAAGACGATGCCGAATCGACACCACATTGACGTCTTGGACATCATCATGTACAATAACGGCCATCCGCCAAGTTTAGGAGACAATACCATGCCCGCCGTTCAAGACCGTCCCGCCAAGCGTTCCCGCCGCAATCGCCTCATTCCCTCCATGTCCGAGAATGTCATTTCCTTCTCGGAATGCCGCAACCATCTCGCTGAATGCTTCAAGCGTGTGAGCGAACCGAACAAGATCCTGTTCGTGACCCAGAACGGCCGCCCCACGACCTTCCTCGCCAATGTCCGGGACTGGGATGCCTTCGTCGAATTCTGCGAGCTCCGTGAGCTTCGCGAAGACCTCGCCGCGGCCGAAGCCGAACTCGACGCCGGCCTCGGAATCCCGCACGAGGACATCAAGCGCCGCGCGAGGGCCCTTCGTGCCAAGAAGCGGAAAGAACTCGGACTATGATCACCTGGTCTCCACGCGGCGACAGGCGCAGACACGCCTGTGTCGAGTACATCGCAGCAGAAAGTTGCGACTGGGAGACGGCCTGGCGGTGGGAAGATGCGGTTTTCGCCGCCGTCGAACGGCTTGAGGGATTTCCACTTTCCGGGCGCGTCGTACCCGAGTTCGGGCGCAGGGACATCCGTGAAGTCATTTGCGGCGACTATCGTATCATCTACAGGGTCAAGCGCAAGCAGCCCGAGGTCATCTCCGTACGCCACGGCCATTTCCCGATCCGCTCCCTCCGTTCACTGTAGACTCCATCAGAACGCAAGCACCATGCCCTCGTCGGCGTTTCCCCTCCTGCGCTCCTAGCCGAGGCGCAGCCGGACGCCGGGGAGCGACCGGTCGCCCGCCGCGCGCGGCGGCAGGCGGAGCGCCTCGCCGTCGATGACGAGGCGGCCCCCGTCAAAGCGGCAGGCGTGCGTGATCTCCCGCCCCGTCCCGCCGTCCGCCAGATCGCAGGCGTAGACGCGGCGCGGACACGACGGCGGGATGCGCACGGACACGGACGCGAACGTGCCGAAGACGGCAAGCGGCACGTCCGGCGCCAGATCCGCGTCGAGCGCAACGGAGGCCAACGGCGTGTGGAAGCCCTTCTCGACCGAGAGGCGCGGCAGCGCGCCGACCGTCAGGGCGCCGTTCGGATTGCGCGAAGCGAGGACAAAGGGCACGTCGCCCCCCTGCGGCGCGACGGCCGGCAGGGGCAGGCCGCGCGCCACGACGGCCGGCGCGCGCTGCTCGATCGTGCGCCCGAAGACCGGCGTCCACCACGTGCAGCCGGGCGCGAACAGCCAACGGTCCGTCAGCACGGCCTCGGATGTCAACGTCCTGAGCCCGCTCTGCGCCGTGAAGGCCGGCGCCGTGCGCTGCCACGCCACCGCCCGCGTCACCTCCGCCGCGCGGTCGCGCCGGTAGACGGGATCCTCCACGTCGGGCTTCGGCCAGGAGGGCGAGCGCATCACGCCCGCCGTGTGCCCGAGGCACGCGGCGATGTAGACGTTGTCCTCCACGTTGATGAACGCGCGCGAGCCGACGCGCTCGGCCATCTGTCCGTAGACGGCGGCGCGTTCGAGGTCGGTCGCGTTGTTGATCGGCGTGATCGTGTCGTAGATGCGGAAGACGTCGCTGAACGCGAGGACGTCCTCCGTCCGCGCGCGCAGGCGCGTCTCGAACGCCGGGTCGCCGAGGAGGCGGCCCGTGCCGGAGACGGACGTCCCCTTCCCGAACGAGACGCCGTTGAGCGGAACGTCCGGCGGGCAGCAGTGCTCGATCTGGAGGCCGGGCGCATAGGCGGCGCGCAGCTCGCTCATCATCCGGCGGTAGGCGATCTCGCCGCCCCGCACGCCCCAATCGACCTTCCAGTAGGCGACGCCCGCCTCGGCGCTCGCCGCGAGCTTGCGCTTCAGCTCCTCGCGCAGCCGTTCTTCCGGGAACTTGTTCCGCCCGTTCTCCCCGAAGGCCTGGCAGGCGATCCACAGGCCCGTGCCGCGCCAGCCGCAGGCGCGAATGCGCGCGTCCAGCGCGCGCAGACGCGCGGCCGGCGTGCCGGTGAAGGATGGGAACCGCCGCGCGTCGAGTACGCAGGAGGCGAAGGCGCCGATGTCCTTTCCGGGGGCGCAGCCGAACGGCACGTCCCAGCCGTCGTCCAGGACAAGGTACAGGTTCCCGCGCACGGACGGATACTGCGTATGCGCCCAGCCGTCCTTGCCGAAGAGCACCGCCTCCGTCAAGTTGTCCCGCACGCCGGGAAGCCCCTGGTCGCCCGGCACCGCCAGCACCCCGCTCTTCACGTTCGCGTCGACGAGGCGCGCCTGCGTCGCCCACGTACACCAGTAGTTCGGCGGCGCGGACGGGGCGCAGCGGTCCGCACGCAGCCCCGCGCACCCGCCCAGCGCGGCAAGGCCGCCGAAACCGGCGCATCCGCCCAGAAACGCCCGCCGGGTCGTCCGGCCGGCCTGTCCTTGCATCATCATCGTCTGTCCTCCATGTGTCGGTTGATGCCGGCCCGCCCTTCAGAACGCGAGCGCCATGCCCACGCCGAAGAGCGTGAGGTCGCGCTTCGCCTCGGGGGCCGGAGACGCCTTGACGGCCTCGCGGGCGTCGGCGTCCACAATGTCGAACTGCTGCACGTAGGTGAAGAGGCTCCAGTTCTCCGTGAGCGCGTAGTCGAGGCGCAGGACGAGGTTCAGCGCCATCAGGCCGCCGTGGTAGCGCGCGTTCGGGCGGCCGACGCGCGGACCGTACTGCGAGCGGAAGTGGTCCGCGTCGCCGCAGTCGCCGAAGAGCTTGGCCGTGAGCGACAGGTCCTTCGTGAGGGCGAACGTGCGGTAGGCCCCGATCTCCCAGTAGTTCCACCGTTCGGGCGCCGTGGCGTGGCGCAGCAGGTAGTAGGGCGTCAGGTAGGGGTTGCGGAGCGCCTGGGCGACGTGCCATTCGAGCGTCGTCTTGCAGTCCGGGAAGTAGCCCGGCAACGTGACCCACTGCCGCGCCACGCGGTTCCAGAGCGACCAGTCCTCCGCGAACGCCCACTCGTATTCATAGTGGAGGTTCCAGTCCACCTCGTTGTAGGCGTTCCGGCGCCGGGCGGACTGCCCGCCCGTCGAAAGCGAGCTGACGCTCCACGCCTGCGCGCCCACGCGCCCGAACGCGCCGAGCTTGAGGTCGACGTCCGCGAACTGGGCCGAGTAGGGCCGCGCGTCCACGATCTTGCCGCGCGCCCAGTAGGCGCTCTCCACGTCCGCGAAGGCGCTCACGGCCACCCAGTCGCGCACCTGCCCGACGAGATTCGTCGCCTCTCCCGCCGCCGCGCCCGCCACGCAGACGCCCAGGGCCAGAACGGCCCGCCGCATCATGTTCTTCATGCCTCGTTCCCTCACTCGATTTCCAGGACGCCCGAGATGGATCCATACCGCTCCGGCGAATCAAGCCGCCAGACGACCTCGCCGGACGGCGCGAACTCGACGACCTGCCAGCCGCGATACGAGTCCTGCGCCCCGTGCCCCGTCCAGTTCGCCACATAGACGTTGCCGTCCGCGCGCTCCGTGAGCTGGGCGTAGAAGACGTTCGCCTTCCCGCCCTGTTCGGCGCGGATGCGCCGGACGACCGTCCCGTCCGCCGCGACGCGCAGCAGCTCCGCGCCGTAGCCCGTCGTCGTCCAGAAGCCCGCCCCGTTCGCGGCGGGGCGCACGTCGAAGGAGTTGCGGCCGGCCGGCTGCGGGTAGTCCTTCACGAGGACCGCCGCGACGTCCCGTCCCTCGTCCGGGAAGCGCACGCGCGCGAAGCCGTGTTCGTGCGCGACGAGCCATTCGCCGTCCCGTCCGGGCGCAAAGGAGCGCGCGTTCACGAACCCGCGCAGGCGGATGATGCGGGTCATCGTGCGGTCCGGCGAGAAGACGCAGAAGTGGATGGCCTTCCCCTTGTCGGGGCCGACGGGGTTGACCGAGAACACGAACCCGCCGTCCGGGAGGTCGCAGCAGGCGGTCGGTTCGGCGGAGTGGAAGATCGGGAAGTCGAAGGTGTCCACGACCTTCCGCGCCGCGAGGTCCGTGATCTGGAAGCCGCCCCGGCAGACGGTGCGGTAGCGCGTGCCGCCCACGGCCTTCAGGTCCCAGCCGGGCTTGCGGATCGGGACGGCGAAGCCGGCGGACGGGTCGGCTGAATCGTAGGAGTGGAGGCGCGCGCGCGATTCGTCCACGAGGACGAGGCGGCGGCGGCGGTCCGCGAGCGCGGGGTGTTCGTTCCGGTGGACGAAGCCGAGCCCCCGGATGTCCGCCGCGAGGGCGTCCGGCAGGTTGTTCGTGCGCCCCTGGGGATAGACGTGCGCCCAGCCGCGCCGGTTGAAGTCGTACTTCTCGCCCATGCCGTTGTGGTAGCCGTGGAACTGCGGGAGCGGCGTGACGCCGCGCGCCATCGCGGCCTTCAGCTCGTCGAGCCCCGTCGCGGAGACGTCCGCCGGCAGGCACGCGCGGCGGTGGCAGATGCCCGCCGCGAGGCCCACGACCTCGCCCAGCATCCCGAGCGTCCGCTGGACGCGCACGGCGGCGAACGCGACGTGCGAGCAGCTGATGTCGCGCCCGGCGAGGAAGAGGTTCCGGCAGTCGCGCGCGTAGAGGCAGCGGTAGGGCACCGGGTAGTCCGCGCCGAAGCCGCGATGGTAGGCCGCGCTGCGGAACGGCTCCTTGAACTTCCGCGCGTTCTCCGGGTCGGGGAAATGGAGGTCGATGTCCCACGTGACCGCCGCCGTGCCGTCTGGGTGGGCGACGTGGTTTTCGAGATCGTTCTGGTTGAGGACGTACGCGCCCACGGTGCGGTGGCTCTCGCGCTTGCCGCCGATGGGGGAGATCCACGAGAACGCGACGTTGGCGTAGTTCGCGCGGCGGGCGGAACGGTTCTTGAGCCAGTGCCAGTTCGAGAAGATCGCGAGAAGCGCGTAGTCGCGGATGCGTTCCGTCTCGTCCGCCATGTCATGATAGAAGCCGGACTCCTGTTCCCACGAGCCGGACGTCTGGTAGTAGCCCGTCGTCTCGTCGATCGGCAGCGTCCATTCCGAGATGTCCGGGAACGGCGCCTTCTCCTTCCGCCATTCGGTCAGCCACTGCACGCTCATGCCCATCACGCGGCGGTCGGCGGCGACGGGGGCGCTGATCTCGTTGAAGCGCGCCCGCGCCTCGCGCCCGTACATCGTCTCGCAGCCGGCGAGGCGCGAGACGATGGCGTCGCCCGTCGCGTCGCAGAAGAGGCGCGCCCTGACGCGCGTCACCGCGCCCGAGCGCGTGTCGCGGGCGAGGACGGCGGCGATGCGGTTCGTCTGCACGGGGTCCATCTCGACGGCGAAGACGTGCTGGCGGTAGCGGCGCGCGGGGGCGACGCCGGCGACGCCGCGCCAGAGCGTGGGGATGAGGAAGGCCGTGTCCTTGCGGTCGTCCTCGTAGAAGCGCTTGTCGAGCGGACGCCCCCCGCCGAAGAGCGGCTGGATCTCGGCGACGACCTCGCCGAGCTTCGGGTAGGGCCCGGCGTGGATGCGTCCGCCGAGGCCCACGCGCACCTCGCTCGAATTGCAGCCGCCCAGCACCTCGCGGTCCTGCAGCAGGAGGGTCGGCACGCCCTCGCGCGCAGCGGCGAGCGCCGTGCAGCACCCCGCGAAGCCGCCGCCCACGACGACGAGGCCCCATTCCTTCGGGTCGTCGCGGACGGTGCCGGCGGGCGTGCGCGCGGGCGG
>URIT01000135.1 GCA_900547945.1 uncultured bacterium | reverse complement strand
GGGGTTCGGAGAGAAATCGGGATAAGCTGTCCCGAAAAAATCGGGATAAGGGTGGAAAATCTGGCGTCCATAGGCGTCACGTCCCAGTTTTGGTATAATGCACGCCTATGCCCGAACGGAAGACATGTTTCACCTTTGAACTCGACGAAAGGCAGCAGGAGGCGTTTCTCGCCCTGCTGGCCTCCGGGAACTACCGTCCGAAGCAGGTGCCCTATTCGCTCGCCGCCGCGGAGGGGGACGGTTTCAACTGCGCGCTCTACCAGAAGGAGAAGCACGGACGGCGGAAGCTCTGCGTGCAGGGCGGGCAGGCGCAGGACTTCGTGGAGTTCTTCCTGGAGCCGAACGGCGTCGTGCCGCTTTCGCCGGGCGGTGCGGGGAGCGCGGCGTCCGTGGCGGGCACCGCGGCGGCCGAGGGGGCGCCCCTGCCGCATGGGGGGAGCGACGAGTCGGGCAAGGGCGACTACTTCGGCCCGCTCGTCGTGGCGTGCTGCTACGTGGACGAGGCGCTGGCGGAGAGGCTGCGCACGCTGAAGGTGGAGTATTTCGACGCGCACGACGTGAAGCACGTGGACGAGGGGGGCGTGCGGGACTGCAAGCTCATCACGAACAACGTCGTGCTCATGCGGATGGGGCAGATGGTCCGCTCCCTGCTGGGACCGGGCCGCTTCGCCGTCGTGAAGATCGGCCCGGCGGCCTACAACCGCCTCTACGCGAAGATCCGGAACATCAACCGCCTCCTCGCCTGGGCGCACGGCACGTGCATCGAGGAGCTGCTCGAAAAGCAGCCGGCCTGCCCGCGCATCGTGGTGGACCAGTTCGCGCCGACGGAGACGGTGATCCGGCGCGCGCTCAAGACGCGCGGCAAGGGCGTCGCCGTGGAGCAGCGGCACAAGGCCGAGAGCTATTCGATCGCGGTGGCGGCGGCGTCGGTGCTCGCGCGCGAGTGCTTCCTGCGGGCGCTGTGCGACATGGCGGGCGAAGTGGAGCCGGGCGCGGCATCCGCCCTCGGCGTCGTGCCGCTGGGGTCGAGCGACCCGCGCGTGCGCGCGCTCGCGGAGCGGATGGTGCGGGAGAAGGGGCCGGTGTGGCTCATGAACCACTGCAAGGTGCATTTTCAGACGACGGACAAGGTGCTGGCCGCGTGCGGCGCCTCGCGCGGCGACCTTCCCCCCGAGGGGCAGGTGACGTCGGCGGTCAAGAACGGAGAGTATGGCCATGGTTGAGTTTTTCGCGGATTCCCTGCTGAACGGCTTCATGATGTCGAGCGCGATGGGAAAGGGCATCGTGCTCGTGCAGCTTGCCGCGAGCGTCGTGATGTTCACGTTCATCTTCGGGAAGTGGCGTGAGCTGTCCGACCAGACCCGTGCCGCGCGCCGCGTGGCGCGCGACGTGATGGGCGGGCAGGACGTGCTGGGGCACTACCTGCAGCGCAAGGACAACGGGCACACGGTGCTGGAGAACATCTACTGGAGTACGTGCGACCGCCTCCTGAAGCTGCTCGCGCCGGATGTCCGCTCCCTGCTCGTCGGGCGCCAGCCGGGCGTGGCGGCCGCGCTCACCGCGCACGAGATGGGACTGGTGAAGACGCTCTGCGAGCACGTGCTGGACGAGGAGGCGCTGCGCGTGGAGAAGGGCATGGGCATGATTGCGACGGTCGTCGCGATCGCCCCGATGCTCGGCCTCCTGGGAACGGTGTGGGGCGTGCTCGATGCGTTTGCGGACATGGGGGCGGCCGGCAGCGCGACCATCGCCACGATGGCGCCCGCCATCGCCTCCGCCCTCGTCACGACGGTCGTCGGCCTCCTCATCGCGATTCCGGGCGTGATGCTCCACAACTGGCTCTCCGCCATGCTGCGCGACCTGCTCGCCGACATGGAGGGCTTCGCGGACGACCTCATGGGCCGCATCGCGCTGGAGTTCCAGGACCCGGGGAGAGGCGCCTGATGGCCCGCCGGAGCAGACGCGGGCGGGTCGGCGGCGCGCGGGCGTCGATCGACATGAACTCGCTCATCGACCTCACCTTCCTGTTGCTCGTCACCTTCATGCTCACGATCCCCGCGCTGGAACAGGGCATCACGGTGCTGCTGCCGCGCGCGAAGACGGATACGCTGCCGAGCAAGGACGCAAAGGCGAACGTGATCACCGTGGACGTCAACAACCAGGTCTACCTGAACAACACGCCCATCACGCTCGACGCCCTCAAGGCCGACCTGGACGCCAAGGTGGCGGCCGATCCCGACGTGCCCGTGCTCGTGCGCGGCGACGAACGCCTCGAATACGGCGCGGTGATGGACGTCGTGAAGGTCGTCTACGGCTGCCACGTGCGCAAGATGGCGCTCGTGACGAAGGAAAAGTAGCGTGTACGCACACGAACAGACGGGGGAGCGGCGTGCGGAGGGGCGGGGCCCCGTCTCGTTGCGGGCCTTCGGCCTCGCGCTCGCCCTGCACCTCGCCGTCTTCGCGCTCTTCTGGGTCATCGCGAAGCTGGCGATCCGTCCGCCCGACGTGGTCATCCCGATGGACCTCACGATCGTGCCGCCGTGGGCGGAGCAGACGGACGACCCGGATCCCGATCCCAACCCGCCGCCGCCGGAGGCGAAGGCGGAGCCCAAGCCCCCGCAGCCGGAACCCGAGCCGCCGAAGATCGAGGAGGCGAAGCCCGTCGAGGCGGTCGAGAAGGTCGTCGAAAAGCCGAAGCCGAAGAAGAAGGAGAAGCCCAAGCCGCCCGATCTGCGGAAGAAGGCGAAGCTCGTCAAGGCGGCGCCCGCGCCGGTGGCGGACCTGCGCGAGAAGGCGCGGAAGATCGAGCCGCCGCCGAATGTCCGCACGTACGGCAAGGGGACGGCGGCGGACAAGCCCCTGTCGCCGGATGAGTTCCGGCGCCTGATGAACCAGGGCTACCGCGTCGGGGCCCGCAACCAGATCGCGAACGACGAGGCGACGCGGTGCGTGAGCCTCGTCGCGCAGGCCATCCGCCGCGAGTGGGACAAGGAGAGCTTCAAGTGGCATCCGGGACTCCAGGCGCTGCAGATTGAATTGAAGCTGGGTCCGGGCGGGCGCGTGCAGGGGTTCCGCATCATCTCCGGGAGCGGGGACGGCGAGGTGGACCGCACGGCGCGGAGCGCGCTCAACCGCCTGCAGTCGATTCCCGGCCTGTCGGCCGACTTCCTGCGGGAGTTCGCGACGCTGGCCGTCAGGATGGAGCCCACCGCCCGGTAGGAGCCGGAGGCGGCGCGCCCCCCTTCTACAGCCCCAGGCCATCCTAAAACCTAACGGCCCATTGTAGTTGTCCGAAAGAGGTTTGCCCCATTCGGGACAGTTTGCTATAATTCACGATGTGAGAAATAAACTATTCGATTATTGTTGTTTATCGTTCGCCTTCGGCGGGTTGTTGTTGTCGTCTCCGGGCGCCCAGAAGGAACTTGTCGTCAATGGCGGTTTCAACGAGGTCAAGGACGGAAAGACCGTCGCCTGGAATGAGGTGAAGGCGCATTACGCCTACCGCGATGGTGTGGGGCGTAGCGGCACGCGGGCGCTCTGCTTCGAGAACGACGATCCCAAATTCTATTCGTTTCCGGGGCAGCCTGTCGACCTGAAGGCGGGCTGCTGCTACGAGTATGAGGTCTGGGTGAAGACCGAGCACCTCACGGGCGACGGAAGCGGCGCCTCCATCTGCATCGAGTGGGTCGACGCGAAGGGCAAGTGGCTCGGTGGCGCCTATGCCGAGGGCGTCAAGGGCACGAAGGACTGGACCTGTGTCAAAGGCGTGACGCAGGAGATCCCCGCCGCCGCGGCGAAGTTCCGCGTGCATCCCTATGTCCGGAAGGGCATGCTCGGCAAGGCCTGGTTCGACGACGTCTCCGTGCGGGAGTACATTCCGCAGCCGATGGAGGGACTTTATTCAACGGCCTATCGCAATCTCGCCGCCGACGCCGAGGTGACGTTCCGCGCGGCCGTGAATCTGTCGCCGGCGATCCGCGCGAAGGGCGTGTCCCTCCGCTTGACCTATAAGGACGCATCCGGCGCCCGGCGTACCGTGGCGGCGGATGCCGAGAGGCCGGAATGGACCGTGTCCGTCGCGTCCCTGAAGATGGGACGGCAGAACATTGTCGCCGAACTTGTCGCGAAGGACGGTACGGTGGAAGGGGCGGCGGACCTCGCGTTCACCCGCGTCGAGAAGCTTCCCGCGCGGGCGTCGTGGATCGACGCGCACGGGCGCACGATTCTCCACGGCCAGCCGTTCTTTCCGCTCGGCATGTACTGGTCGGTCGTCGACACGAACAAGGTCGACCACTATGCCCAGGGGCCGTTCAACTGCCTGATGCCGTACAACGCGCCGAAGAGCCGCGATCTGATGGACTACTGCCAGGCCAAGGGACTGAAGGTCATCTACAGCGTGAAGGACATCTATTCCGGGACGCGCTGGGCGCCGCGCGGCATCAAGACCGAGGCCGATGAAGTCCGCTTCATCACGGACTGTGTGGCGAAGTTCAAGGACCATCCCGCGCTGCTGGCGTGGTACCTGAACGACGAGATGCCGCTTTCGATGCTGCCGCGTCTGACGGCGCGGCGCGACTTGATGGAACGGCTGGATCCCGGTCATCCAGGCTGGGTGGTGCTCTATCAGTACAGCCAGATCCGTACCTATCTGCCGACGTTCGACGTCATCGGGACGGATCCCTATCCGATTTCTGCCAAGCCGGCGCTGACGGCGTCCGTCTGGACGCGGTCCACGCAGAAGGGGACGCTTGGCTGCAAGCCGCTTTGGCAGGTGCCGCAGGCCTTCAACTGGGCGGCATACAAGAAGACGCCGGAGGAGAAGGCGAAATACCGTGCGCCCACCGAAGCCGAATTGCGCAGCATGTGCTGGCAGTGCATCGCGAACGGTGCGAACGGACTCGTCCTCTACTCGTATTTCGACCTGTTCAAGCAGCCGAACGGCGAGCGCGCCGAGACGCGCTGGGCGGAGTGCTGCCGCGTGGGCGCGGAAATCCAGGCGCAGATTCCCGTGCTGCTCTCCGTTGAAGGGGCGGGACGCACTCTTGTTCGTGCGGTTGAAACGGCCGAGCCGGTCGAGTCGACGGCGGAGAAACCGATCTCCACGCGCGCCTGGGTCAAGGAAGGGAAGACCTACGTGCTGGTGGTCAACGGCGGCGAGACGGCACAGGGCGTCCGCATGTCCCTGGAAGACGGCTATTCAAAGGCGACGAACGTATTGGCTTCCACGTCTGGAACGCCGATCCTGGAAGGACCATCTGTGCTACGTGTGAACCTGGCGCCGCTGGAACCAGCGCTGGTCTGTCTCGAACCGATTTTGAAGTGATGATGGTGAACAATGAAGAGCAACCTCAAGATACTGGCTGTGGCGACCATGGGGCTCTCGGTTAAGGCGGACGCCATCATTCTGCGCAATGGCGCCGCACTCGCCCATCCTGACGGGGATGGGTCGATGGAGATTGGTTCCACGCGCGGCATCACGCTGGACGGTTCGGGTGCCCTGTGTGTACGCAGTTTGGGGATGTTCCAGATCGACTACGAAATTGTGCGAAAGTGAGGTGACGATGAAAGTGCTCTTGGTCAGTCTTTGTGGAACGATGCTCGCGGTGGGGCTTCGTGGACAGAACGTCTGCTGTTCCTGCATTAGGGTTGTGACAGCGGAGAAGGGAGTCCGCACCGCGTGGGTGCTGGATGCGGGGAAACCCGTGCAGGCGACAGGACTTCGATTCCGTGCGGACGCATCGCGTCACTACTGCCGCACGCCGGGCGCGGCGCGCGTCTCTGCGGTCGAGAACGCCGACGGCACGGGGGCACGGCGCGAACTCGCGCGTGACGACCGGCTGCCGCCCGCCTTTGCAGGCGAGAGTTCGTTTCTGCGCTGGCCCGCCACGACATCACGCTACTGGCTCGTCGAGGCGACAAAGGGCGGAACAGATGCCGTGCGGGCTTTCGGGCAATACTTCGACTGGGTTCTCCCGCACACGAAGACGCGCTGGGGCATTCCCTGCAATGGCGATGCGGGAACGGGGAACGATTGCGCTCCGGCGGCAATCGAGCTCTTCGACGCGGAGCCGGAGGACTTCCCGCGTGCGAATGCGCCGACATGTGCCTTCCCCGACTATCGGCTCGTGAAGGACTGGTTGATGCAGGACTTCGGAGTGGAGGGGGCGGTCACCAACCGTCCCGCCGAGATGCAGGCCTATCTTGCAAGGTGCCACAAACGGCGTTCTGAACGACTGCGCCGGGTTGCGGCGGAATGTCCGCGCATCGTCTATGTGAAGCATTACACGATGGGTGGCGACGCCGAGCTGCACGGCACAGCGCTTGTGACAGATGAACAGGTGACGGGGCGCCCAGCCAATTTTCGAAAGGGCGGACAGCTCTGCCTGCTGACGGTGCGTCCCGACGGCACAGTGACGAACGAGGTGCTGGTCTCCCGTCCCGAAGGCTGCATCCGCGATCCGGACGTCTCGTTTGACGGCCGACTGGTCGTCTTCTCGATGCGCAGTTCCTTCAACGAGAACGAATACATCCGGAAGTGTCCCCATGCTGGACCTGGCGGCCCCACTCGCGCCCGTGGTTTCCCGTATGACTTCTATACGAAACTCGAGGGCGACGACTACCATCTCTATACCTTCGATCTTGAGACGCGCGAGCTCAAGCAGCTCACGTTCTCCGATCCTGCGCCCTGTGCGGACATCGAGCCGTGCTGGACGTCGCAGGGCGAGATCATCTTCCAGAGCTCACGCTGCGAGCAGACGATTCCCTGCCACCAGACGCAGGACGTCAACCTCTATGTCTGCCGCGCGGACGGCACCCACATCCGCCGCCTCGCGATAGACGGCGGCTGCACGTCGCATCCGCGGGAACTTCCCGACGGGCGCATCCTCTATACGCGCTACGAGTACAACGACCGCAGTGCACGTCTGCAGCAGCCCCTCTTCGTGATGAATCCGGATGGTACGCAGCAGCAGGCGTACTACGGGAACGCGTCCGCTTTCCCCGCCTCGCTGATGCACTTTCGCCCGATTCCGGGCTCGGACGAGGTCATGGGTATTCTCTCGGGACATCACGTCCACCAGCAGGGCAAGCTCGTGCGGATCGACCGTCGGAAGGGAACGGAGGACGATGCGGGCATCGTGTTCATCGCAGGCAGCGACATCCTTGAGCGCGGGCTTACGGTGCCGAGCGACTACGCGAAAGACCAACGGATGGTCGCGGAGTGGTATCCCGACTCGATTGACTTCATTACGCAGGCTGGTGCGCAGTGGCAGAATCCCTATCCGCTTTCGGAACAGGAGTGGATCTGTGGGTTCCTGCCGGAGGGCACGCTCGCAATCAAGAACTCGAGTCGTCCGGGCTTTGGAATCTACTGGCAGAACGCACGGGGTGAACGCGAACTGCTGGCATGGGATGCAACGATCGAGTGCTCTCAGGCGGTTCCGGCGTGCCCGCGGGCGAAGGCGTTCGTGCGGGCGCTGCCCGAGCGGAACCGGAAGGACCCGTTCGGCACATTCCACATCCAGGACGTCTATACAGGGCCAGGACTCGCGGGAATCCCGCGAGGCACAGTGAAGACGCTGCGTGTGGTGGCAATCGAGAACCGTCCAACCTATACGTACTCGTGCGCGATGCCGGCGCCGGTGGATGGGCGGTATCGTCCGTTTCTCGCGTATGCCGGCGACCATTCGGGTGAGGCGGTGACGGCAGGTGGAGCCTGGGACGTGAAGCACGTGCTGGGCGAGGTGGACGTGGCGGCGGACGGTAGCTGTACGTTCCGATGCCCGGCGAACAACCCCGTCTACTTCCAGCTGCTGGATGAACGGGGGCGCTGCGTGCAGACGATGCGCAGCTGGACGCATCTGCAGCCGGGCGAGGCGGCAAGCTGCGTGGGATGCCACGAAGACAAGGCGCAGGCGTATCCGCCGCGTGTGGGACAGGCGGCAATGAAGATCCAGGAGCTGCGTCCGGCGCGGGGGCAGCCGGCGCATCCGCTGCTGGCGCGCTTGAAGAAGGAAGGTCTCTACGCGTCAGCCGCAAACTACCTGGGCGTAAACGGTCCGGTGGACGTACGTGCGGAGGCGGAGACGGCAGGATTCAGCTTCCCGCGGCTCGTGCAGCCAATCCTCGACCGAAACTGCGTGAAGTGCCACGACGGATCGGAGAAGAATGCGAAGCGGCCCAATCTGACCGGGGCGTGGCGGAAGGACTTCCGTCCGGAGGCGCATCGCGCGTTCTCGCACGCATACGTTGCGCTGACGAAGGAAGGAAAGCAGACGGTCTTCTGCAACTGGTATTCGTGCATGGGTCGGAGCGCGATGTTGCCGCCGTATGCACAAGGATCGGCGACGTCGCTTCTGATGGCGTACTTCGATCCGGTCCACCACGGGGTCGTGGCGACGGAGGACGAGAAGCGGGTCGTGCAGTGCTGGATCGATCTCGCGATTCCGTTCGTCGGATCCTACTGCGAGGCGACGGTGTGGTCGGACGATGATCGGAAAATCTACGACTACCACCAGCAGAAACGTGTTCTCTTCGCCCAGAAGGAGATTAGGGAATCCCATGAAGACTAAAGTCAACGTGCTCTCCCTTGTCGTTTCCTTTGCACTTGCTGTCGTTGGCGGAACAGTCAACCTAAATTCGGCAGTTGAAATTCTTGGAGAGTACGGTATTTAGCCGTTTCTACACCTCTACACGGCTAAACAAAATTTAAACTGCCGTTCTTAGGTTTAACCTAAAAACGGCAGTAGGGGGCGAATTTTTTCTCACGCAGAGGCGCAGAGAGGCAGAGAATGCTGAGAAAAT
>URIT01000134.1 GCA_900547945.1 uncultured bacterium | reverse complement strand
ACCGATTGTGGCGTAGGCCCCGCAGGGGCCGTCGTAGCCACATCGGTTGTTGCCCAATTCTGCGTATCGCGTCTGCGATCTGCGTTCCATAAAAACGAGAGGAGAACGGCATGAGGATGAAGAAGAAGGTGTTCTTGGCCGCGCTAGTGGCGGCCGTTGGAGTGGTGGCCGCGCCGCAGCCGCTGGACCTCAACGGGTCCTGGGAGTTCCGCTTCGAGGAGGGGAAGAGCTGGAAGGAGGCGGACCCGGCGTTCGCCGCGACGGACCGCATCGTGGTGCCGGGCTGCTTCGACGCGCTGCCGAAGTGGTTCATGAAGCGGGGGACGGGCCACTACCGCCGCACGTTCACGCTCGACGCGCCGGTGGAGAACGCCTGGCTCGTCGTGGACGGGCTGGGGCTCTACGGCACGTTCCGGATCGACGGGCGCGACATCGGGACGGACGCGCTGCCCTGGAGCCGCGTCGAGATCCCGACGGGTCCGCTCGCCGCCGGCGAACACACGCTCTTCGCCGCCGTGGACAACCGCTTCGACTGGAGCTACCAGAAGCTCGTGCGCACGTACTACGACTTCCACTGCTGGGGAGGCTTCTTCCACGGCGTCTCGCTCGCGTTCGACAACCGGAAGCTCTTCGTGCGGACGCGCGACTACCGGACGGGGACGGTCGAGATCGAGGCCGTCAACTTCAAGGCGGCGGACTTCGACGCGACGCTCGTCTTCGACGGCACGAACACGCTCGCCGCCGCCTTCCGGGGCGGCCGCGCGACCGTCGCGGTGCCGGGCTTCCGCCTCTGGTCGCCGGATTCCCCCGGCCTCCACACCGTCGCCCTGCGGGAGTCCGACCGCCTCGCCCTCTCCACCCGCTTCGGCATCCGCACGGTCGAGGCGAAGAACGGCGGGCTCTACCTCAACGGCGAGCGGATCTTCCTGAAGGGCGCGAACCGCCACGACCAGTTCCTCCTCCAGGGCGCCGCGACGCCGGAGGGCGTGATGCTCACCGACATCCTGAACCTCAAGGCGATGGGGGGCAACTTCTTCCGGGGGGCGCACTATCCGCAGGCCCAGCGCTTCCTTGACCTCTGCGACGAGCAGGGCGTGCTCGTGTGGGAGGAGTCGCTGGGGTGGGGCAACGGACAGAACTACACCTACAAGCGCATCGACGGCAACAACGAGCTGAAGGACCCCGGCTTCGTCGCGCGGCAGCTGGAGCAGACAACGCTCATGGTGCGCAACAGCTTCAACCACCCGTCCGTGATCATCTTCGCGTTCATGAACGAGTGCAACAGCGGCACGCCGGAATGCAAGGCGGTGGCGGACCAGCTCATCGCGGCGATCAGGAAGGAGGACTCCGGCCGCCTCGTCACGTTCGCCTGCAACATGATCTCCGGCGACGTCTGCAACGAGAACACCGACCTCATCGCGTTCAACACCTACCCCGGCACGATCAACGGCTATCCGGGCCTCCACGACGAGCTCGTCGAGAAGATGCACAACATGAAGGGGCACGGCATCGACTGGGCGGTGGCGCACTTCCAGAAGAAGTACCCCGGCAAGACGATCATCATCTCCGAAATGGGCACGGCGGGCCTCTACGGCCACCGCGACCCCTCCGCCCCCGTCGAGAGCGAGGACTTCCAGAACGAGCACAACGAGATCATCGCCGAGGCGGTGTGGGCGAATCCGGGGCTTGCCGGCATCGCCTACTGGCAGTACTTCGACACGCGCACGTGCGGGCGCGAGTGTACGCAGGACGGCAAGAAGCACGTCGCGATGAGCTTCGCGGGGCTCTTCGACTGCTACCGCCGCCCGAAGCGCGTTGTCCGCACGCTCACGGACTGGTTCCGCAACAAAAAGCCGGCCAACCTTTCCGCCCCCTGACGCCCGCCGCGCGCTTTCCGCACGTCCGGCGTGGCACGCGCGCGCGTTTTGTGATATAATCCGCTCAGTCTAACCACAAGAGGATGTTCGATGGAAACCGTTTCTGAAGTTCTGAACGACACGACGACGAAGATTGCCAAGTCCTTCGAGGCGCTGAAGGCGCAGTTCTCGGGGCTGCGCACGGGCAAGGCGTCCCCCGCCCTCGTCGACGGCATCAAGGTCGACTACTACGGCGCACCCACGCCGATCAAGAACCTGGGCACGATCTCCACCCCGGAGCCGCGCCAGATCAAGATCACGCCGTTCGACCCCACCGTGCTCGCGGAGATGAACAAGGCGATCCTCGCCGCCAACCTCGGCGTCACGCCGCAGACGGACGGCAAGGTGCTGCGCATCACGATCCCCGAGCTCAACGGCGAGCGCCGCAAGGAGATCGTGAAGCTCGCGAAGACGCAGGCCGAGGCCCAGAAGGTCGCGATGCGCAACGTGCGCCGCGACGCGAACGACGCGCTCAAGAAGCTTGAGAAGGACAAGAAGATCTCCGAGGACGACCTCAAGCAGGGACTGGACAAGGTCCAGAAGGCGACGGACGACGGCATCGCGAAGATCGACGCCGAACTGAAGACCAAGGAGGCTGAGGTGATGGCCGTCTAAGGCCGCTGCCCCGCGTCTGCAACTGAACCCAATTCGACTGGAGGGAGACTAACATGGCGGAAGATGTTGAGATGACCCCGATTTCCCCGGCGGAGGGCGGAAGCGTCCCCCCGAAGGTGGCCCCGTTCGGCGCGGCGGCGACGCCCGCACCCGCAGCAGCCCCGGCGCCCGCGGCGCCCAAGGTTCCCCTCACGTCCTCGGCGGTGTCCGCCTCGCCGGGCCTCTCCACCATCAAGCTGAAGCCCGTCATCCGCAAGCCGACGATCCACAAGCCGGTCGTGGGGGCGCGTCCGGCGCCCATCGCGCCGGCGGTGGCGCCTGCGACGGCGAAGAAGGCCACGCAGAACCTCAAGTCCGTGACGGGTCCGATTCCCGCGCAGGCCACGCTCAAGAAGACGGGCATCATTGCCGAGGGCATCATTACGCCCCAGCAGCAGCAGGCCGCGAAGTCGAAGACCTCGCGCATCTCCCTGGAGTCCGCCATCGGCGTGGCGCCCGCGAAGGAGGGACCGGCTCCGCTCAAGACGATCCGTCTGCGCCGTCCGACGGACCTCAAGCCGACGCCGATGACGCTCACGCCCAAGGCCGAGGAGACGCCCGCAGAGGCGCCGACAATGCCGACGGCGGCACCCGAACCGGCGGCGGACGAGGCGAGCGTGACGCAGAAGCGGACGCTGAGGCTCCCCCGCTCCGGCGGCATCGGCATCAAGCCGCCGACGCTGGGACTGGGAAGCCCTGCGGGCGCGGACGTCTCCGACATGGGCGGCGACGTGCCTGACCTGGGGGCGGTACCGGCCTTCGATGCGGCCGCGCCGCGCGCGGAGGGTCTGGGCGTGCCGAAGTGGGTCGCGGCGCTGTCGCTTGTTGCGTCCCTTGCGGCCCTGCTCGTGATGGGGTGCCTCCTCTTCAATCTGGTCGAGGAAGCCCGCCATGCGACGGGGGCGGGTGCGAACGAGACGGCGTTCCTCGACTTCTAGGACGGCGCGCCATGCGTCGGTTTCTGGTACTTGCACGTTCGGCCGCGCTTGAAGCGTTGGCCGAACCGCTTTCTGCGGTTGTCTTTCTCGTTGCGTTGCTGACGATCCACTGGGCGCCCGTCTTCCACTATCATCAGTTCGGCGAGGCGGGAAGGCTTGCACGTGAGTGCGGTTTCTCGGCGCTGCTCGTGTTTGGGCTGGTGTTTGCGACGGCGGCGGCGATGCGGGTGATCGGTGGGGAAATTGCGTCCGGCACGGCGGCGGTGGCGCTGGCGCGCCCGGTGCCGCGTCCGCTTTTCTTCTGTGCGAAGGTATCCGGCGTGGTGGGGGCGTTTCTGCTGTTCAGCCTCGCCGTGGCGGCGGCGACGGTGCTGGCGACGTATGCGTCCGCCGAGGGGGCGGCGCGCCTTGCGGCCTGCTGCGAGGAGGGCGGGGAGCCGTCGCGCATCTGGCAGCCGGGGTTGCGGCTCGGGACCTGCCTGACGCTGGGGGGCTTCGTGCTGGCCGCGCTGGCGAACCGCTTTGCGTCCGCACGGTTCTGCGTGACGGCGTGCGTGTGCGTGGCGCTGGCGCAGCCGCTTGCGCTGGCGTCCGCCCTGCCGTTCGGCCCGGAGGGCGCGGGGGCGATGGTGGCGGCGCTGCCGTGGCGGATCGTGCCCGCGCTGGGGGTGCTGGCGTGCGGCTGTACGGTGTTCATCGTGCTGGCGGGGGCGTTGGCGGTGAGGCTGAAGCCGGCGCCGACGGTGGCATTGGTCTCCGCAGCGGTGCTGTCGTCCTTCGCCTGGCCTGTGACGGGGGTCCTGCCGGTTCTCGGGCGGTTCTGGCTGGTGGAGGCCCTGGCCGCCGGTCAGGATCCCGCCTGGTGCGGGGTGGGGCGGACCCTGCTGGCCGCCGTCTGCCTGGTGGCGTTCTGGCTGGTGGCCGGGTCCGTGCTGTTGCAGGAAAGGGAATTGCCGTGAGCGAATCGGTGGTTGAGATCCGTGGACTTCGGAAGACGTTCCGCGACTTCTGGTTGCGTCCCGTCGCCGAGGCGGTGAACGGCATCGACCTTGACGTGGCACGCGGGGACGTGTTCGGACTGCTGGGCCCGAACGGTTCGGGCAAGTCGACGACGATCAAGATGATCCTCGGCCTCCTGGCGCCCACGGCGGGTACGGTGAAGCTTTTCGGTCTGCCGCCGCGCGCGCGCGCGGCGCGTGCGCGCCTGGGATATCTGCCCGAACTCTCCTACCTCCATCCGTTCCTCACCGCGCGCGAGACGGTGCGCTACTATGCGGGGCTTTCCGGCCTGGACGGCAGGACGGCGAAGACGCGAACGGACGAGCTGATGGAGCAGGTGGGCCTGACCGCGAACGCGAACCGCGCCGTGGGCGGGTTCTCGAAGGGCATGGCGCGCCGGGTCGCGTTCGCGAGCGCGCTCGTCTCGCATCCCGAACTGCTCATCCTCGACGAACCGACCTCGGGGCTCGACCCGATCGGCACGCGCGAGGTCAAGGAATTGATCCGCCGCCTGGCCGCAGAGGGCATGACGATCCTCGTCACGTCGCATCAGCTTTTCGATATGCAGGACGTCTGCTCCCGCGTCGCGATCCTCTCGCACGGCGAGGTCGTGGGCGGCGGCGCGGTGACGGACATCGTCGCCGCCGCCGCCGACAAGCGCCACGCCCTCGAAGACTATTTCGTCTCACGCCTGGCCGGACGCGACACCCGCGTCCCTCCCGCTAAAACCTAAAACCTAGAACCTAAAACCTTCCCGTGAAACACTCCTTCGTCCTGGCCTGGCGCGCGCTTGTGCGCGGACACGTCCTGTCGCTCCTGCTGGTGGCGACGGTGTTCGCGCATCTGCTGCTTCCGTCGCTCGTGCGGAGCGACGGTACGGCGGCGGGGTGGCGCGAGATGTACATCCGGGCCGTGACGGGGGCGACGTATGCGGTGACGGCGGTGGCCGTGCTGGCGTGCGCGTGCGGGGCGTTCGCGCAGGAGCGCGAACGGTTCCGCCTCTCGCTCACGGTGGTGCGTCCCGCCTCCGCCTTCGGCGTCGCGTGCGGGAAGTGGCTGGCCCTCTGCGCGGTGGCGGCGGTGGCCTACGTGCTGACGGCGGCGCTCACCTGGGCGCGCATGCCGGAGGCGCCGCCGTGCCGGCACCGTTCCGCGCCGGCCCTGCCGCCGGCGGTCGAGACGGCGCGCGGGATGATGGCGGACTACCTGGCCAATCCGAAGACGCCGGAGGCCGTGAAGAAGGCGCCGCGCGCGGCGGTGCTGCGGCTCCTCACGAACAAGGAGCGGGAGCGGTACGACGTCGTGCGCCCGGGCGAACGGCAGGCGTGGCCGTTCCCGGCTGAACTGGCCCGCGAGACGAACCTCGTGGTGCGGGTGCGCTTCGCGACACAGTTCGATTTGCGCTCGCCGCTTGCGGGCACCTTCACGCTGGGAGGGCTGTCGGCCGCCGTCTCGAACAACACCCAGTCGGTCATCGAGGTGGGATTGAAGGGCACGGGGAAGAACGGAGGGGACGGAACGGCTGACCTGCGGTTCGAGAACACGGGCGGAGAGGTCGTGATGCTGCGGCCGCGCCGGGACCTGGAGGTGCTGGCACCGGCGGACTCCTTTGGTGCGAATCTGGCGCGCGCGGTGGTCCAGATGCTCGTCGCGACGGCGGTGCTGGCTGCATTCGGGCTGTTCCTGTCGTCCGCGCTCTCGCGTCCCGTCGCGCTCTTCACGGCGTTTGCCGCCCTTGCCGTTGCGTTGATGGCGCCAAGCGTCATTCTCCAGTTCCCCGATGAACTGGAGACAACGCTCGCGAACCGCATGGGGCTGACGGTCGCCCGTGGCGTCCATCTGCTCACCGCGACGGCCGGCGAGGCGGAGCCGGTCTCCAACCTCGCGACGGGGGCCTGCATTGAATGGAAGGATATTCTGAAGGGCGTTCTCGTGAACGCCGTCCTGCTGCCGGCGGGGCTGCTGGGCCTTGCCGCGCTGCTCGTGCGGCGCCGGCCGCTCGCAAACCGATCCTAGGAGAAGAATCGAATGAAGAAGGACGACGACAAGCTGGAGGCGGCCTACTGCGCCGCCTACATGGACTTCCTCGCGAAGGGGAAGACCGAACGCCGCTGCTACGCGGCGGCCATTGAACTGCTGACGAAGGCCGGCTTCAAGGAGCTTTCCACGCTGAAGACGCTCAAGCCCGGCGATCGCGTCTGGCGCGGCTACCACGCGAAGACGCTCATGGCGTGTGTGATCGGCCAGACGCCGAGCGCGACGGGCATCCGCGTGGTGGGCGGGCACACGGACGCGCCGCGCCTCGACCTCAAGCCGCGCCCCGTCTACGAGAAGGGTGGCCTCGTCTACTTCGACACGCACGTCTACGGCGGCATCAAGAAGTACCAATGGCTCGTGCTGCCGCTCGCGCTCTACGGCGTGATCGTGAAGACGGACGGCACGGTGGTGGAGGTCGCGGTGGGCGACGAGCCGGGCGATCCCGTGTTCCTGATTTCGGACATCCTGCCGCACCTCGGCAAGGACCAGGAGAAGAAGACGCAGAAGGAGTTCTTCCCGGCGGAGGACCTCGACGTGGTCGCGGGGCTCGGCGAGCGGGCCGCGCTCGTGAAGCTGCTCGGCGCGAAGTACGGCGTCACGGAGGAGGACCTGCTCTCCGCCGAACTGGAGATCGTCCCGGCGGGCGGTCCGCGCGAGGTCGGCCTCGACCGCGCCCTCATCGCCGCCTACGGGCACGACGACCGCGTGTGCGCCTACGCGGGCCTGAGCGCCCTCGTGGACATCGCGCGCGCGAAGACGCCGCCCGCGCGTACCTGCGCCTGCATTCTCTGCGACAAGGAGGAGATCGGCAGCGAGGGCGCGAGCGGCATGGCGAGCTCGTTCTTCGAGAACACCGTCGCGGAGCTGATCGAGCGCGAGGGGAGGGGCGGCGCGCGCGACATCGACGTGCGCCGCGCGCTGGAGGCCTCCACGATGCTCTCCGCCGACGTGACGGCGGCCGCCGATCCGCACTTCCCGGACGTCGACTCGACCGGCAACGAGGCCCGCCTCGGAAAGGGCCCCGCCGCGAGCAAGTACACGGGCGGCGCGACGAAGGCCGGCGCGAGCGACTGCCGCGCGGAGTTCGTCGCCGAGATCCGCCGCCTCATGGCGAAGGGAGAGGTCGACTGGCAGATGGCCGAACTCGGCAGGCAGGAGAAGGGCGGCGGCGGCACGATCGCGAAGTTCATGGCCCGCTTCGGCATGGACGTGCTCGACTTCGGCACGCCGCTCCTCAACATGCACGCGCCGTGGGAACTCGCCGCCAAGCACGACTGCTACCACACGAAGAAGGCCTATGCGGCGTTCCTGAGAGGTTGAGGATTCATTTTAAACGATCACACGTAAAAGGAGACACGACATGCCGTCACTCAAGGACATGCGGGGCCAGGCGAAGGAAGCCGGCCTCATGAAGCTCGACAAGCTCATCGCCGCGCGCCAGCGGATTCCGGATTGCGAGATCCCGATTCCGATTCCGGAGCTCTGCGCGCGCTATGAAAAGCTCTATACGGGTGCGATCAACGACGTGATGCGGGAGTACACATTGCTTGACCAGAACCTGCCGAACGACATCATGCCGCTCCGCGACGAGATGACCGTGTGCGGCGAGGCGTTCACCGTGAAGAGCGCGCCGAACGTGATGATCGAGGGCGAGATGACGTTCCGCGCGCAGATGCTCGACGACTTCAAGCCGAACGGCGTCGTGGTGTGGGACACCTCAAGCGACGTGGAGGCCTCCCTCTGGGGCGGTGTGATGACCGCCACCGCGAAGACGAAGGGCATCCGCGGCGCGGTGATCGCGGGCGGCATCCGCGACACGAAGCAGATCCTCGAACAGGACTTCCCGGTCTTCTACAAGTACCGCACCTCCAACGGTTCGCTCGGCCGCTGCATGATCACGCACTACCAGGTTCCGATCAAGGTCGGCAAGGTGACCGTGCGCCCCGGCGACATCATCTTCGGCGACATCGACGGCGTCCTGTGCATTCCGCGCGAAATCGCCTACGAGGTGCTGCTGCGCGCCGAGGGCATCGAGAAGAACGAAGTGGACATCTTCAGCTGGGTGCGCCAGGGCGACACGATCAGCGAGATCATCGACAAGGGCGGCTACTTCTGATCGTCTGGAAGGGGGCGTTGCATGGAGATTTCGAGACGGGGATTCGTCGGTGGCGTGGCGGGCGTGTGCGCGCTGGGGCCGTGGGCGCGTGCCGCCGCCTCGGCGACCGGCGCGTGCGACCCGAAGCGGTCCGTCGAATGCCGGGCGCGCGGGGGCATCCCGAACGCGCGCGCGAAGCTGCGGGCGGGCGAGACGGTGCGTATCGCCTATCTCGGCGGGAGCATCACCGAGGCGAATCCCGGCTGG
>URIT01000133.1 GCA_900547945.1 uncultured bacterium | reverse complement strand
GGCGGGCGGCGCGGCGGGCGGCGCGGCGGGATCGGGGAGGTAGTAGGCCGTCGTGCCGGGGCGGTTGAGCATTCGGAGCGACGCGCGCACGAAGAGGCCGAACTCGGGACCCGCCTTCGCGAACAGGTCCTCGGCGGCCTGGACGTCCGACGGCGTCGTCGTCACGCCGAAGAGCGGCGCGTTCGCCGGCACGCCCCCAAACGCGAGCGCGCCGGGTGGCAGGGGCGGGCGCCGCATCGTGATCTTGCGGGCGGACCCGTGCAGCTCAAGCCCGGCGGGCGTCATGCGCACGGAGAGCTCGCCCTGCGCGAACAGGTCCGAGCCGAAGACGGCCCGCGCCCCGTCGACGTCCATCCGCAGATGGGCGAGGTCCGCGCCGAGCGGACGCGCCCGCGCGGCGGCGGACGCCCCGAACGCATGGGCCGCCACCGAGGCGGACGGCCCCAGCGTCGCCCACTTCCCGTCCGGCGAGAACCACGCCCACAGCGTGCGGCCCGCATGCGGCCCCGGCGGCACGCGCAGCGTCCCCTGCGCGTCCGGCACGGCGTCGGGGTGCCGCTGCCGGAAGGCGTCCCGCGCAAGCGACGTCGGGTAGACCACGCTCCAGCGCTTCACCCGGTCGAGATCCGCATCGGACGGCTTCTTGGTCGCCGCGATGCGCGCGGCGACGGCGGGATCCACATAGCACACCGCAACGCCGTGCGCCCCCGGGCGCATCGGCCCGAACAGCTTGGCCACCCCCTGCCCGCGAATCGCGCCCGGCACCACCCGCGTGAGGATGGGGTCGCGCGCCTTCGGGCCGGGAATCGCCGCGACCGTGCGGGCGATCGTCTCCAGGTTCGCAAACGCCACCGTGCCCGCCGGACGATACCCGGCCGACACGACCGGACGCCGGGCCACGGGCGCAGCGGCCCGCCTCGCAACCGGAGCCGGCGCGGCAGCCCTCTTCTTCATGGGCCCCGCGAAGACAACGGCGGCCGTGCAGAACAGCACGACCGCCGCGATGACCACGTTCTTCATGGTACAGAACGAAATTTCGGCTGTCCGTCTCACTGGGCGGCGGACGCCGCCGCGATGATTCCGGCGAAGTCGGCCGCCTTGAGGGCCGCGCCGCCGATGAGGCCGCCGTCGATGTCCTTCTTCGCCAGGAGCTCCGCCGCGTTGCCCGGCTTCATCGAGCCGCCGTACTGGATGCGCACCGTCTCGGCCGTCTCGGCGCCGACGAGCTTCGCGAGCGTCGCGCGGATGAGGGCGTGGACGTCCTGCGCCTGATCCGGCGTCGCGGTCTTGCCCGTGCCGATCGCCCACACGGGCTCGTAGGCGATGACGAGCTTCGCGCAGTCGGCGGCGGTGACGTCCTTGAGGCCCACGTTCATCTGGCGCTCGATGACCTCCACGAGCTTGCCCGCCTCGCGCTCCTCCAGCGTCTCGCCCACGCAGACGATGGCCGTGAGGCCGGCCGCGATCGCGGCGCGCGCGCGCAGGTTGACCGTCTCGTCCGTCTCGCCGAAGTACTGGCGGCGCTCGCTGTGGCCGATGATGACGTACTTCGCGCCGGCGTCGAGGATCATGCCCGTGGAGATCTCGCCCGTGTAGGCGCCGCTCTCCTTCCAGTGGCAGTTCTCCGTGCCGATGCCGACCTGCGTGCCGGCCGCCGCCGCGACGGCGGCGGGCACGTCGATCGCGGGCGTGCAGCACACGATCTCGACGTTCGCGAAATCCTTCGTCGCCTCGGCGACGCCCTTCACGAGGGCCGCCGTCTCGGACGGCTTGACGTTCATCTTCCAGTTGCCGGCAATGATTTTCTTGCGCATGTTGTTCTTCTTTCCTCTTTTTTGAAAACGTCTTGAAAAGTTTTTGAAAGCGTCTTGAAAAGGTTGATTCGCCTATTCCGAAAAGTTCGGTTAGTTTACCACGTTCACCGCGCGGACGCAAGCCGCTGCGCGGCTTCAAACGGTGCTTCGCAACGGTGTAGGGACGGGAGGGACGCGCTCCGTCGCGTCCGCCCCCCTGGCACGCCGCCTACCGAATCCATGCCGCATGCAGCGCCTCGTAGGCGACGGCGGCGAAGAAGAACTCCGAAATGTTCGGCGTCGTGTAGTCGTAGAAGCGAAGCGCCCGTTCGACGGCGGGGCGATACGCCGCGTCGAACGCGCAGATCGCCGCCGCCGCGAGCGGCGAGGTCAGGTAGCGGCGTTCGTACTGCTTGCGCGTGCCAAGCACTTCCGGGACGGACGCCTTCGCGACCTGGGCGGCATCCGCCTGCGTCTTCTGCTCCCGCCATCTCCACCCCCTGCGCCAGTTGGCGTATCCAAACGGGCGCGCGGCCCGGTTGTCCCATTTCCGGTAGTCCTCGACAAAGGGGGCCGCCCATTTCGCTCCCTTCACCAATCCCTCCCGGTAGAGGCGCGCCGCCCGGGGTTCCTCCTCGCGCACGGCGAGTTCCGCCAACGCCTGGTGGGCGCAGACGTAGATCCAGAACTGAAGGGGCTCCATCTGGAACGGATGGCGGCTCTTCTCACGGTCGTAACGGTAGCCGTAGGCGCAGACCTCCAGGCGCGTCTCGGCGTAGGGGTCCGCATTCTTCCCCGGCCCAGGATAACGTTCGTCCCGCGCGGCACGGTAGGCACGCCGCCACTTCGCCTCGCCCGTCGCGTCAGCCAGCGCGCGGAGGATGAACAGATAATGGGTCGCCCCCCGAAACGGCAGCGCGTCGGACACGAGATTGCCTCGAAACTCCTGCGCGAACGCCCCGTCGCACGGCAGCCGCCAGCCCGTCTTCTCCAGCGCGGCAGCCACCGCCACCATTTTCGCGCGAACCCGCTCCCGCAGCGCCGCAGCGCCGAACCCGCCGCGCAGGTAGGCGTCCATGCCGAAGAACCACGGAACCGTCTGGTCGCAGCTCCCGAGCGGATAGTGGCACCGTCCGTCCGACCCCACGCCCCGGCAGATCATGCCCGGCGTCCCGCAGACGTCCGCGCACAGGATCAGCCCCTCAACGAGCCGGCGGCACTTCTCCCGGTCCTCGGCGCGCCCCGTGCGCCGCGCGCGCTGGACCATCGCCCAGAGAAACGGCCCCGTGAACATCGGCCCGTTCTCGATGGGGCTCCACCACCCCATCGCGTTCGGACGGCACGCCGCGCAGTCCTCCGGCGTCGGAAGCTCGCCGACGTAGTCGTAGAGGAGCCCCTGCGGCGAAACGAACCGTGCCCACAGCTCCGCGTAGGCGCTGTCAACCGCCTCCGCCGTCGGGCGCGTTGCCGCGCCCGAACAGGACAGAAATCCTGCGCAAATCAAAATGGCATACGTCTTCTTCATGTTCCACACTCCTCCCCCTCCGGCAAGGAGCCCGTGCTGCGCTCGTTGCAGAGCATTGCCTGACACGCGCTTTCCATTGTTTGACGGGCATTATAGCAGATTCCGTTTGGGCCTGCAAAGCAGGCTTCAACATGGGAGGACGTTGCATGATCGACCTCCAGAATTAGGTCTGACCTGATTTTGGAGGTCCGGACGCGACGGAGCGCGTCCCTTCCATATGCCTACACGGTCGCAACGCACCACTTAAAGCCGCGAAGCGGCGATTTAACCACTTAAAGACCGAAGGCCGACTTAACGCCGCGAAGCGGCGATTTCATCCCCGGTTGAAGAACTGGCGCACGAAGGGGTCGGTAGAGGCGTCGCGCAGCTCGGCGGGCGTCCCCAGCGCGACCATCGCGTGGCGGGCGCGGTCGAACATCGCGCAGCGGTCGACGATCTTGAAGATGCTCGCAAGCTCGTGGGTGACGACGACGAACGTGACGCCGCGCGTCTCGCGGAGGCGCAGGATCAGCTCATCGAGCGCGTTGGAGGTCACGGGGTCGAGACCCGCGCTCGGTTCGTCCAGGAAGAGGATCGAGGGTTCCAGCACCATCGCGCGCGCGATGGCGGCGCGCTTCTTCATGCCGCCGGAGAGGTCCGCCGGCATCTTCTCCGCCGCGTCCTTCAGTCCCACGAGGTCGAGCTGCATGAGCGCGACGAGACGGCGCGCCTCGGCGGGCAGGCGCGTGAACTCCTCCAGCGGCAGCATCACGTTCTCCAGGACGCTCATCGAGCCGAAGAGCGCGCCGCTCTGGTACATGACGCCGACGCGGCGGAAGAGGCGCTCGCGGTTCGCGGCGTCGAGCGTAAGGCCGTCCACCGTGATCGTGCCGCCCCGTGCGGGCACAAGCCCGATCAGGTGCTTCATGATCGTCGACTTGCCGCACCCCGAACCGCCCAGAAGCGCGAAGATCTCGCCCCGCTTCACGGAAAAGCTCACGTCCTCCAGCACCCGCACGCCGGGATACCCGGCGGTCAGGTGGGATACTTCGATGGCAACGTCTTGGACACTCATATGAGAAAAGATTAAGTCGCTTCGCTTTTAAGTAGTTAAGTAGTTAAGTTTGTGATATGAATAATCAAGCCGTTTCGCTTTTAAGTGGTTAAGTTTTCGTGTCATAATGGGCAATCGTCCATAACGAGCGGCAATCTTTTCCTTTTCCTGATCGAACAACACCTTCAAATTCTCTCCTCCGCACCTTCACTCTATAACCACTTAAAGCCCCGAAGGGGCGACTTACTAAAAGACTAGATTCCGAGGACGTAGCAGACGACGGCGAGGAGGCCGTCGGAGACGGCGATGGCGACGATGCCCCCGACGACGGCGCTCGTGGCGGCGGCGCCCACGCCGTCGGCCGTGTTGCGCGTGCGGAGGCCGCACGCGCAGCCGATGAGGCCCACGAGGAGGCCGAAGAGGACCGACTTCGCAAGGCCGATCGAAATGCCGAGGCACGTGGAGGACGCGACGACGTGGCTCCAGTAGACGACGGGCGGCACGCCCATCAGGAGCAGCACGATCAGGCCGCCCACGAGACCTGCGAGTTCGGCGAAGATCGTCAAAAGGGGCATCGCGCACGCGGCGGCGGCGACGCGCGGCAGGACGAGGAACCGGACGGGCGGAAGGCCGAACGTCGTGAGGGCGTCCAGCTCCTCGTCCACCTTCATCGTCCCGATCTCGGCGGCGAACGCGCTCCCGGAACGCCCCGCGAGGATGATTGCCGTGATGAGCGGACCCAGCTCGCGGAAGAGCCCGATCGCGATGAGGTCCGCCACGTAGACCTCCACGCCGAACATCCTGAGCGACGCCGCCGACTCGAAGGCGAGGATGAGCCCGAGGAGGAACCCGATCAAAAGCGTGATCGGGAGGCCGTCGAAGCCCGCGCGCTGGAAGGCCCAGAGCGCGTCGCGCAGACGGAAGCGGCGCGGATGGACGAGCATCCCGAGCGCCGTCACGGCCGTTTCGCCGAGGCAGGCGAGATGCCCCTGCACGGCGGCGGCCGTCCCGCACGCGGCGCGCCCCACGGAATCGAAGAGGGACGGCGCGCGGCGGCGCGGCGCGGCAAGATCGTAGGACGCCACGTCGTAGCGGTCGAGGAGGTGGGCCAGGAGCCCCTGCGGATCGACGGCCTTCAACGTGACGCCCCGCGCCGCCGCACGGCGGTTGAGCGCAAGGACGAACGCCTCCAGCGCCGCGCTCGTCCCCGTCAGGGCCGAGACGTCGAGGACGGCCTCCTCCCCCGTCCCCAAACGCGCCACGCGCCCGACCATCCCCCAGGAGCGGGCGATGGCGTCGGCGTCGGCGGATTTGAGGACAATCTGTAGCATGGACGTGCCTGTATCCATTTCAGACTTCAGTTAAACGCAGATCGCTTTGCGATACGTAGACGGACACGGCACAATTGACCTCCAGAATTAGGTCTGACCTAATTTTGGAGGTCGTTGCGCCCCCGTCACTTCTGGGGTTTCTCCCGGGCCTCCAGGTCGGCCTGGACGGCATCGCCGTGCTTTTCGCGGATGGCGTCGATGATTTCGCGCAAGTCCTTCTGCTCGCCCTCGAAGCGTTCCCTCTCCTCCAGAATCTCCTTCTCGTGCTTCTCGGCCCAGGCGCGGCGCTCCGCCGCGTCCATCTCGGCGAGCTTCTTCGCGCGCTTCTCGCGCGCCTCCTCGATCGCCTTCTGGTTGCGGCGCTCCTCGTCCTGCTTCCGCCACTCGTCGTTCAGGCGGCGCAGCTGCTCCTTCTTCGAGACGGGATCGGCGAGCGGCGACGTCGACCAGCCGTTGTCCTCCCACGGGCGCGGATCGCTGAGGGTCTTCTTGCGGCGCAGGGCCTCCGCCTGCGCGGCCTCGGCGTCGTCGAGGACGTAGGGCGTCATGAAGACGAGCAGTTCCGAGCGCGCCTCCTTCTGGCTCACGCTGCCGAAGAGCCACTTGCCGATCCAGGGGATGTCCTTCAGGATCGGGATGCCGCTCTCGCTCTCCACGTTCGTCTTCTTCGTGAGCCCACCCATCACGACCGTCTGGCGGTTCTCGACGGAGACGTCGCTTGAGATCTTGCGCGTCGTGACGGTCGCGTAGGGGTCGGTGCCGCCCTTGTCGTTCGGCACGTTCTGGTCCGCGCCCTGCGTCTCGAACGTCTGCTCCACCGTCAGCATGACCGTGCCGTTCGGGTTGATCTTCGGCGTCACCTTCACCGTGAGGCCGATGTCGCGCTTCTCGTAGTTGCGCACCTGGCTGCCGGAGTTGGCCGAGCCGGAGTACTGGTAACCGCTGAAGAGGTAGATCATGTCGGTCGCCTCGATGGTCGCCTCCTTGTTGTCCACCGTCATAAGGATCGGCGAGGCAAGCACCTTCGTGCGGCTGTCGCCCTTCGACGCCTGGATGATGGCGGCGATGTTGAGCTTGTCGCTCTTCAGGAAGTAGTTGAGGCCACCACCGATCGGGTTCGCCGCCGTCGCGACCGTCCCGTTCGTACTCGCCGCGACCGCCGCGCCGACGAGGCTTCCGAGCGCCGAGGACCCCGACCCGCCGCCACCGCCGAGCATGTAGTGCCCGTTGTTGTAGAAGCCGTCGCGCACCATCCGGGAGACAGAATGGAAGGCCTTGAAGCCCGTATCCGTCGTCGTCGTCGACGTCGTCGGCTTCCCTTCGTCGTCCAGCACCCAGAAAAGCTCGTTCCCCGACGCATCGGTCATGCGCTCGCGCGTCGTCACCTTCTGCCGCCCGCGCTGCACCCAGTCGATGCCGGTCTGGAGGTCGTCGCCAAGCTCGACCTGCACGATGACCGTCTCGATCAGCACCTGCGAGAGCTTCACGTCCATGTCCTCGATGACTTCCTTGACGGCCTTCATGTCGGCCTTGCGGGCCATCACGACGATGCCGTTGATGCGCTTGTCGGCGAGGATCTTGATGTTGTCCTTGTTGAGTTCGCCGAGCGTGGAGGCGGCCGTCTTCGAGAAGGTGGGGTTCGTCGTCTGCGGGCGCGTCGCCGCGCCGCCCGCGCGCGTCTGCGTGAGGTTGCGGTTCGCGGCGCCGTTCTTCGCGGCGTTCGCGTTCGGGTTGTTCTTCGCCTGCGAGGAGGACGAGCCGTTTCCGATGAGGTCGTTCAGCATCGAGGCGACGTCCTCGGACTCGGCGTACTTGAGGCGGATGACCTCCACGTTCACCTCGGGCGTCGTCTCCACGTCGAGCGTCTCGATGACCTTGTCGAAGAAGTCCATGTTCGTCTTCGTCGTGATGATAATGAGCTTGTTCGAGCGGTCGTCGGCGAGGATCAGCACCTTGCCGCGGATCATGCCGCGGTCGGCGTCGGAGACCTGGGCCATCATCGTCACGTTCGGCGTGGCGGGGGCGGGCTCGGGCTTGTTGAGGCCCGGGCGGTTGTGGAGGTTCAGGAGGCGGCCCGGCTGGGGCGTGGCGGGGCGCGCGGACGTGAAGCCGGGCGCGCCGCTCGCCTTCGGGCCCGACGTCGCCTGCTGGCCCTCCTTCTGCGACTCGGTGACGATCGTCTCGAGGGCCGTCTTGATCTCCGTCGCAACGGCGTACTGGATCTGGCGCACGAAGACGTCCTCGAGGACGGGGTTCGCGACATCGAGTTCGCGCACGACCTCCAGCATCCGGTTGATGTTCTCCTGCGTGTCGGTGACGAGGATCGTGTTGTTGCGCTCGAAGACCTGGAAGAGTCCGTTCGGGTCCTTGAAGCCCTCCAGCGCCTTCTGCGCCTCCTCCGCCGTGATGTGCCGCAGGCGGATGAGCTGGCTGATGACACGGCCCTTCTCGGGGACGGCGTTCGTGGCGGGCATCTCCATCGCGGTGCGGATGCCCTGCGTGCGCACGCTCTTGCGCTCGAAGGCCCGCAGGAAGATCTTGTCGAAGGGCTCGATCACGACGCCGTTCATCGTGAGCGTCGCCTCGATCGCCGTCAGGTACTGCTCCTTCGTGAGTTCGCGGTCCTCGAACGTCTTGAGCGTGACCTGCGTCTTCGGCAGGTTCGGCGCGGGGAGGAGGATCTTCCCGGCGACGTCCGCGTAGGCGTAGAGCAGCACCTCCAGCGGCGCCTGGTCGAACGCGAGGCGCGTCGGCACGCCGTTCGTGCCTTTGGGGATCTCCTTGAGGATCTCCTCGGTGGAGGCGTAGAGGTACGCCCCGCTCTCCGGGAAGTGCCACAGGGACAAAGGGTTGTTGCCTTTGAGGAAGAAGAGGCTGTTCTGATCCGTCAGGACGGTGAAGGTGAAGGAGCCCTCCAGTTCCTCCGCCATGGCGTTGAAGCTCTCCGACAGCTCCTGAAAAACGGGGTTGTCCCCCATCACCTTGCCATAGTGCATTCTGGCCGTGAAATCTCCCGCCGCCAAACGGTCTATGTTGTTGATCAGCCGGTTAAAGGGGCGCAGCGGAATTTTCACGGTGCCGATGGCAACCACACTGCCCACCAGAACGCTGATGAGCAGCATCACGATCAGCATGGCAAAGCCGGAATTTCTGGGAATGCCCAGATTATCCAGCACCCCCAGCTTGGTCAGCAGGAAGGATAGCGCCGCCGTAATGAGAACCGCCGCCAGCTGAATGAGAAAAAACGCGGTGGAGTAGAGCAGCGTCAGCGACCAGCG
>URIT01000132.1 GCA_900547945.1 uncultured bacterium | reverse complement strand
CCCCACCCTGTGGACGCGACGGAGTGCGTCCATCCCCCAGATGCGGAATCTCTGTGGGCGTAGGCAAGGTCTTGACTGGCGAGGTAGAATCTGTTAAAGTCCACTCGTTTCGTTAAAAATATAAAAAAGGAGATTTCAAATGGCCGATGTATTTCGTTTCAGGACGGCGGGGGCGGACGACCGGGACGCCTTTCTCGACATGAGCCGCGAGTTCTACGCATCCGATGCAGTCCTTCACGATGTCGATCCCGCCTTTCACGAAAAGGCGTTCGCCGAACTGCTCCGTTCCGGCACGTACCTCACATGCTACATCTTCACATGCGGAAACCAAACAGCAGGGTACGCGCTCTTGAGCAAGATGTTCTCGCGGGAGTTCGGCGGCATGGTCGTCTGGATCGAGGAGGCCTACGTCCGCCCGGCCTTTCAGGGACGCGGCGTCGGCGGAACCTTCTTCCGATGGCTGCGCGAGAACGTCCCGGCCGCCGCCTACCGCCTGGAAGTCGAGCCGTCGAACGTGCGTGCGCGCCGTCTCTACGCGCGCCTCGGTTTCTCCGAACTGCCGTACGTCCAGATGGTCATCCGGGGGGAAGGCGAAGCCTCGCGCCTTTGTGGTAAAAATGCTACGTTTCTTTGACGGATCGATCGGTTGAGGAATTGGCCGTGTAGAGGCGTGGAAGTGTGGAAAGAGCGTGGTCGCAACACGTCGCGACCCTTCCGCTACGGTCGTTCCGAAGTGAAATCGCGCGCCAAGCCCGTTCGGACGTCCCGCGCCAACCTTGAAAAACAATCTCCACGCATTCCGTGAAAGCGACGAGTAAGCACGTTCACATTCGCGTAAGGGAGGAGGACATGAAGGAACTGTCCCCTGCCATTTCACGGTTTCCCGGACATGCGCAAAGCACTATTTAAAGCCGCGTAGCGGCGACTTAATGAGTCCATGAATGGCCCTCCGCCGCACCAGAGTCGTCCTTCTGTAACTTACCATTGCCTAACATCGGACGATGTGAGATAATACACGCCGTTTTCAACCCAAACCAAGGAGATGCAAAATGGCTCACAAGATTGATGGCGACAAGTGCGTTGGCTGCGGTTGCTGCAAGGACGCATGCCCGGCCGATGCGATCAGCGAGGGTACGCCCTACACGATCGACGCCGACAAGTGCGTGGACTGCGGCGCCTGCGCGGCGACGTGCCCGAACGAGGCGATTTCCGCAGCGTGATCGACTTCCTGGTCGAGAACCTGCTGCTGCTTCCTTTCCTCTTCCCCGCCTACTTGGTGCTGGAATGGGTGGAGGCGCATGCTGGGGGCGCGCTCGGGCGGAAGCTCGGGCGCGTCAGTCAATGGGGCCCGTTTTTCGGGGCCGCAGCGGGGGTTGTGCCCCAGTGCGGTTTCTCGGCGGCCGCCGCGTCGCTCTATGCGGGCGGCGTGATCACGGCGGGTACCCTTGTGGCCGTATTCCTCTCCACCTCCGACGAGCTGATTCCCGTACTCCTCTCCAAGCAGATGCCGGTCTCGTTCCTGTGTAGGCTCGTGGGGCTGAAGATTCTGTTCGCCGTTTTCGCGGGGTTCGCCGTGAATGCGTTCCTCTTCTGCATGGGACGCTGCGGCCCCTCGCCGCATGTGGGGGAGTTGTGCGCGCAAAGCCATTGCAGTTGTGCGGAGCGGAAGGGCATCGTCGTGCCCGCGCTCATCCACACGCTTGAAATCTTCGTTTTCCTGCTGGTCATTTCCGGCGTCATCGAGCTTGTCCTCCACTTCTGTGGCGGCGAGGAGGCGCTGAAGGGGTGCATCCTCAACAAGCCGTTCGTCGGCGAGCTGCTGGGCGGCGTGGTGGGGCTCATCCCCAACTGCGCGGTGTCGGTGGCGTGTGCGGACCTGTACGTGGAAGGCGGCATGTCGGCGGGGGCGCTCGTCGCCTCGTCCCTGACAGGGGCGGGGATGGGTTTCCTGGTCCTGTTCCGTACGCACCGCCATCTGCGCCAGAACCTGGCGATCCTCGCGGTGGTCTACGTGTTTGGCGTCGTGTTCGGCGCCGTGGGAGGATTGTTCCTCTGATGGCTTCCGGGGTCTCCTCCGTTCCGTCCCTCGGTTTCCACAAGGGGCTTGTCGATGCGTTGCCGATCTTCTTCAGCTACCTGGCGGTGTCGTTTGCGTTCGGCATTTCGTGTTGCCAGAACGGGCATCCGTTCTGGTCGCCGGTCTTGATGAGCATGACGCACGTTTCGGGCACGGGGCAGTTCGCGGTGGTGAATCTGCTGGAAAAGGGGGGCACGTACTTTGCGGTCGTCCTGGCGGTGTTCGTCTTCAACCTGCGCTATGTGCTGATGGCGCTTGCGGTGGCGCAGCGTCTGCCGGCATCCGTTGGCGTGGGGGCGCGTCTCCTGATCGCGATGGGCGATACGGACGAAATCGTGGGAGTGGCGGTGAAGCAGACGCGGCCGCTCACCTTCGCCTACTACATGGGGCTCACGGCCTGTTCCTGGGTCGGCTGGGTCGGCGGGACGATGCTGGGGGCGTGGGACCGCACGAGCGGGCTGATGTCCACCGCGCTCCAGCGTTCGATGGGGCTCGCGCTCTACGCGATGTTCCTCGCAATCATTCTGCCCGAGGCGCGCCGGAGCCGTCCGGCGTTTTTCTGCGTGGCCGTCGCCGCGCTTGCGGGCGTGGGTCTCCGTCTGCTGCCCACGGGGCTGGACGTGGGGTGGACGACGCTGATCGCGGGCGTTGCGAGCGCAGTCGTGGCGGCCGTCCTGTTTCCGAAGAGGCCGGAGGTGCGCGATGCCTGACTGGTGTGGGAAGGGCACGTTGCTGGGGCTTGTTCTCGTGACGGCGCTCGTCACGTACCTGCTGCGGGTCGTGCCGCTCGTCCTGCTGCGGCGTCCGCTCCGGGACCCCCACTTCGTCGCTCTCCTGGAGTACATGCCCTACGCGCTCCTCTCGGCGATGATTTTCCCGGACATCTTCTACGCGACGGACCCGGCGGCCGCCTTCCCAGGCCGCCCGCCCGTTCCCGCGCTCGCGGGTGCCGTGACGGCCATCGTGCTTGCGTTCTTCCGCCTGAACCTGCCGCTTGTCGTCCTTGTCGCGACCTGTGTCTCCTACGGCGCTTTCTGGTTGTTCGGCTAGAGGTTGGTTGAGATGCCTGCGGCGCTTAACACGGGGGGAACGAGGGTATGGAGGAGGGGTGGCGCGGAGGAGAGAGGGTGAGAGAAGAAGATGGTGTAGGAGGGCCGTTTTTTGATAGACTGTCACTCACGGTGCAATGCCGTATCGAACGGTCCCGAATGGCATGGAGGTCGCGATGAAAAAATGGCAAAGAGGCTGGGGGCGGCGGCTGGCCGCCCTGGTGGGGGTGTTCTTCCTGTGGACGGCGGGCGAGGCCGCGCCGTCGGGGAAGACGTTCACGACGGTGGATCATCCCGGCGCGTATCCGACGCCGCAGAACGTGGCGGCCGCGCTGTCGGACGACGGAAGGCGCATCGTGCTCCAGTGGGACGGCGTGCGCTGGCCCGTCGACGGCTACCCCGGGGTGATCGACGGGCGGGACGTGCCGACCAACTTCTACTATGCCGTCGACTGCCGCACCCGCGCGAGCGGCGCGGCCGAATGGGACTCGTGGTGGAACTGCAGCAGCCTGAGCCGGTTTGCCTCGAACTACGGCGTTCCGGGCCCGTTCCTTGACCGCGTGACGTTGACGCGCAACGCCGGCCCCGGGACGAACTACCAGTTCCGCGTGAGGTGCCAGTGCAATGCCGTCTGGCGCGGAGAGGGCCAGTATCCCACGCCGAATGAAGACCCCGACCCGACGCAGGACGCCTATTTCAGCGACTGGTCCGAGACCGTGCAGGCCTACCGCACGCTCGACGCGCTCGCTCTTTCGCTGGTCGAGGGCGCCACCCCCACGCCGCAGGGCGGCAAGACGACGGTCGAGGTCGCCTACACCTACACCTCGTCGCGCGCGGACGATGGCGAGGAGCCGCTGTTCTTCACCTTCGAGGCCATCGAAATTCCGGACGACGGCTGGCATCCCGAAGCCCCGGCGGAAGGGCAGAAACCCTATGTGCGGCGGGACGGCACGCCGCTTGCGGTGAAGACGCTGCACGTGCGGCCGCCGGACGCTGCGCAGGCCGTCGACCCGACGAACTTCACCCTCACGGCCTCCAGCGCGGCGGGAGAGACGAGAAGGATCAGCTGGAGCGCCTGGCGCGACCTCGAGAATTACTACCACACGAACGTGACGATCCGGGTGCAGGGCTGGGCGAAGCCCGAGGCGGCGGGCGCCGCGCCGCGCCGCGTCCTGGACGAGGCGATTGGGAACGTCGGCCTCGACACGCGGCTGCCGCCGCAGAACGTCGTCGCCTCAACGAACGACACGAACGCCGTCACGGTCGTGTGGGACGCGGTGCCGGATGCGACGGGCTACGAGGTGACGGTGGAGAGCTGGGACGTCGCGGCCAGCCACGCGGAGCGGACGGTGACGACGAACGAGGCGTGCCTTGTGGACAGGGAACTGCCGCTGCCCGGCCTCGGGCGCTACACGGTGCGGGCGGTCTATCCGAACGGCTTGAAGGGCGCGGCGTCCGCAGCGGTCGTCGGCTGGCGGGCGCTGGACGCGGCGGAGGTGACGGGCCTGGCGACGCGCCGGCCGTGGAACGGCACGGTGGACATCGACCTGGCCTGCCGGACGGTGCGCGGCAAGTATGCGCAGGCGGTGGACGGTGCGTCCGCCTTGCCGGAGAAGACCGTGACGGTCGCGGCGACGACGGCGGACGGGGCGGCGTTTGCCGTCCAGTCGCTCGTCCGCGAGAGGCTTGACGCTTCCGCCGGGATCATCCGTCGCGAGCCGGTCACGAACGGATCGTTCACGCTCGGCGCGAACGACCGCATCGTGTGGGACGCGATGAATGACGCGCCGCGCATGCGCGAGCCGGGCGCCGTCCTGAAGGTCACGCTCGCGGGCGACGCATACGGCGGGCCGATCGTGATCGAGCGGACCTTCGACCTCGACACGCGCACAGGGCTCATCGACCTGCCGTTCGGCGCGGAGAACATCCGGATCCCGTGGTCCACGCGCTGGGCGAAGCCGGAGGTGAAAGAGGGCGGCCTTGGCTTTGGCGAGAATGACGCCTGGTGGAAGCAGACGGCGGTGCTGACGGACGTCACGGACAGCGCGAACCACGTGGAAATCCTGAGAACCGAGGCGAAGCTCGGCGAGGGCACGGTTTGCACGTGGACGCCGAAGAACTGGGGCGTGAACACGCTGACGCTGACGCTCTCGCCGGTCTCCGGCAGCAACGAGAGGACGGAGTACGCGGCTGTCTTCAGGATGCCCGACTTCGCGTTCGTGGTGAGGGCGGCGAATGAAGACGGCGTGACGCTCAGATGGAGAGCGCTCGATGGTGCGGCGTCCTACGAGATCCGCCGCCGCTTGGCCGGGGGGGCGTCCGGCGATTTCGAGACGGTCACGAACGTGACGGACGCGACGACGTGGACGGACAGCTCCATCGACACGATCGTCGGCTCCTTCGAGTACGTGGTCGTGCCGAAGACGGCGGGCGGCGGCGGGTCGCTGCCCGTCCTCTCTCCTGTGACCGGCACGCGCGGCGCGCCGCAGACGCCGCAGAACGTCGTCGCCTCGACGAACGACACGAACGCCGTCACGGTCGTGTGGGACGCGGTGCCGAAGGCGTCGGGCTACGAGGTGAAGGTGGAGAGCTGGGACGTCGCGATCAACCGGACGGAACGGACGGTGACCGTGGACGAGGCGTGCTTCGTCGATACGGAGCTGCCGCAGCCCGGCCTCGGCCGCTACACGGTGACGGCGGTCTATCCGAACGGCGTGAAGGGCGAGCCGTCCGCGCCGGCCGTCGGCCATGCGGTGCTCGACACGATGAAGATCCTCGGCGCGTCGACGCGCTGGCCGTGGAACGGCACGGTCGATCTCGACGTCGAGTACAAGACGATGCGGCCGCGCTTCCGCGAACTCTTCGGAATGGACAACCTGCCGTACCCGACCAACGTCACCCTCGCCGCGACGACGGCGGACGGGGCGCCCATCGCCGTGCAGACGCTCGTGAAGGAGTCCCCGCTCGACACGGGCACCTACACGGTCAACCGCGCGGAGGTGCCGAACGGCGCGCAGGACCCGGGCGGCGCGATGATCTTCCGCGGCTCGGGCAGGACGCGGCTCGTGTGGGACGCCGAGGCGGATGCGCCCGACAGGGCGGCGCCGGGCGCGACGCTGACGCTTACGGTCTCGGACGACCGCTGCCGGACGACGGACAGCTGCCGCATCGACCTCGACACGACGAAGCCGAGGGCGATTCCGCTTGCGGAGGAGGTCGCGGAGATCTCGCTCCCGTGGGCCGCGCGCTGGGCGGACGAGACCTCGGCGTCCCTCAACATGCAGGACGGTTCAGACGTGAAGGTCGTCGCGATCACGCGGTACAACGCGGTGACGAACGTACTCAACACGTTGACGATGCTGGCCGACGAGGGCGGCATGCTCACCAATCGGATCGACTATGGCGTCACCGTCCTGGAATGCACGATCTCGAACCGGGCGACGGGGGCGCAGACGACCTACACGCGCCAGTTCATCCGCGCGCCGGTGATTCCCGCCACGGCGGCGCGCAGGCCGGGGCAGAACGCGATCGACGTCATGTGGACGGTGGTGGACGGCTGCACCTACTACCAGGTCGTCCGCCGCACGGTGGACCGCGACGGGACGCGCGGCGCATGGGAGAACCGGATGGGGGTCTCGCCCTCAGGCGCCGAAGGCTGCTACCCCGACATCGGCGTCGATGCCCTGACGCTCTACGAGTTCGCCGTGTGCCCGAAGTATCCCGACCCGTCCGACTACGGCTACGTCACGGCCGAGCCGGTCCTGCCGTCCGCGCCCGTCTCGGTGCTGGGCGCGCGCCTCGACCTTTACAACCTCTCGGTGGGCGATCCGTGGGACTGCACGGTCGGCGTCGACTTCGCCTACGCCACGTGCCGCCTCCTCAGCGACCCGACGGATCTCGCGCACGTCAGCCTGAAGGACCTGACGGGCGGCACGAACGTCTCTGCGCGGACGCTCGCCCTCGACGGCGCGTCCGTCTCGAACGGCGCGTTCACGCTCGACCTCGACCCGGCGCAGGGCGCGGTCTCGACGGGGCGGCTCGCTTGGCATGCGACGGCGGACCTGCCGAACGCCTACCTCACGAACGTCGTCCTCGAAGTCAAGATGCAGCCGTCGGGGACGACGGCGGTGACGGCGCCGTTCACGCTGGACACGCGGGGGACGCGTGCGACGTTCGACGCGCTGGGTCCGTACCTCGCGGGCGGTGCGACCGCCGTCACGGAGACCGTCGCCGCGGCCTACGGCACGCTCCCGGCGGCGACGCGCGCGGGCTACAGGCTCGCCGGCTGGACGCTCGGCGTGACGAACGGCGCGCCGCAGGCGCGCGAAGGCGAGGCCCCCCTCCGCCTCGGGCCGCACACGCTCTACGCGCGGTGGGCGGTCGATCCGGCCGTCTCGCCCGACGTGGACGCAGAGGGGAACTCGATCTACGTGTGGGAGGTGCGGCCCGACGGGCAGACGGCGCGCATCTGCGGCTTCCGCGACCCGAACCTGCGCGTGGCGGACCTCGTCCTCCCGGACGCCATCGGCGGACATCCCGTCACGGAAATCGCGGACTGCGCGTTCGCCAACTCGGCCAGCGGCCTGACGGCGCTCACGCTCCCCGTCTACTGCACGACGGTCGGCCGGCGCGCGTTCTCGGGCATCAAGACCCTGACGGGCCTTGCGTTCACGCCCGTCCGCGACTGGGCGTCGCCCTCCGACGCGGGCGAACTCGCAATCGGCGCCTACGCCTTTGCCGCGACGGGGCTGATGGCGGCCTTCCTGCCGGTCGAGGTCGCGCAGATCGGAGACTACGCCTTTGCGGACTGCCGGAAGCTGACGGAGGCCACGGTGCTTGGGCGGCCGGCGGTGGGGCTGCGTCCGTTCCGCCGCGCGGGCATCGACGCGGGGGCGAAGCCGACGATCCATCTCCATCGGGACCTCGCGAACGACGCGGACTATCTCGGCCAGATCACGCAGGGCTTTGGCAACGACGTCTTCGCCGTGCGGACGGATGCGGTCGTGCGGGGCCTCTCGCTCGGCGCGCTTGCCGTCCCCGCGCCGGGGACGGTGCGCCTCTCGGTTGATGTCGAACGCGCGTCGACATGGGGCGAGGTGGATGCGTCGCGCCTGCGCGTCGAATACCGGGCGCGGCTCGGCGACGCGCCGACCAATCTCGTGCCGCGCGCCGTCGCGTCCGAGCCGGACGGCTCGCTGACGGTGGAGGTGGGCGCGCCGGAAGGCCCGTCCGGGTTCTTCCGCGTGAAACTGGTGGAATGAGGAGGCGGACATGAAGACGCATAAACTTGGGCTGGCATTTGTTCTCCTCCTTGCGTCCGTGACGGCGGCGCGGGCGGAGGGGTGGCACGTCTCGGCCGGCCCGGCATGGCGGTCGCGCGTGAAGACGTCGGTGCGTGGCGCGGCCCCCGTGCCGACGGTGGCCGGCGGGACGGCGCGTTCGGGCTACGACCGCGATCCGGGCGCGGGGGACTTCGACCCGTCCGCCGTCGTGGAACGGCCCGACCCGGACGTCCCCGGCGACACGCTCTGGGCGGTCGGGGCCTCCTTCACGGAGACGACGACCACGCCGGGCGACGGCGCGGCGCGCGTCAACGCGACGGATGCGCATGGCCCGCTCGGGCTGAAGGCGCGCGCGGGGTACGACGTCTGGGACGCAGGGCCGGTCTCGTTCGCGCTCGACCTGCGCTTCGCGGGCTACTGGAACATTCGCTCCTCCGCCGCCGGGCGCGCCGGCGGGGGAAGCGTGGCGACGCGCACGGGGACGGACTGGTGGCTCTTCAAGGGCGGCCCCTACCCGGACGACCGCGACTTCACGGGCGCGCCGCCGCCCGAGCGCGACGACCGCGTGCCCACCGACTTCGCC
>URIT01000131.1 GCA_900547945.1 uncultured bacterium | reverse complement strand
CCGGCGCAAAACCGTCGGCTAGCTATCTCGACAAATCAGGGATTTGGAATCTCTGGCACCCGAACGTGCCTCACCGCAGGAAGATGTGCGTGCCGGGCCGGTCCTCCTGGCATCGCCTCAGCCACCTTCGGGCGGGCGCGCGTCGTCCCCGAACACGTAGAACGTGCCGATGCGCGCGCCGAGCGCCTCCACGGCGGGCGCGAGATCCGCGACGGGCGTCGTCTCGGGCGCGAAGAGGAAGAGCACCGACACCTTCGCGCCCTGTTCGCCCGTCTTCGCGATGAGCGCGGGCAGTTCGCTCCAGTCCCGGAACGGCGTCGCGCGCGGCTTCAGGACGGGATCCAGCCCCTCGCCGCTCCAGTCCTCCTCGCAGAACACGAACGTGCGCGCGCCATCGGCGGCGACATGGACCTCGAAGGGCTGGAAGATGCGCCCTTCCCGCTTCCGCCACGCCGGGTCGGGCAGGAAGGCGCGGGCGAAGAACTGCCCGTCGGCCCGCCCGTTCAGTTTGATCCCGTGTCCGTCCAGTTCCGCGAAGGCCCGGGCGAGTCCGGCCGCCTGCGCCACCGTCACGCCGGACGCGAAGGCGAGGCGCACATGGACGTCGCGCGTCCGCGCCCGCGCCCTGAGCGCGGCCAGCCGCTGCGCGGCGTTCGTCACCGCGAGCGTCACCACCACGTCCTCCACATGGGGCCGTCCGTCCCACGTCGCCGTCACCTCGAAGAGGTCGCCCGGCGCGCACGTCCGCGCCGCGCCGAAGCGCCCGTAGGTGGCGGACTGGTCGAAGAGGCCGTCGAGCTGCAGGAGCGACGGCGCGTGGTTGTAGAGCGCGAAGACGGCGCAGGGCGTGTTCGTCGCGGCGACGGGCGCACCCGCCGCGTCCCGCGCGCCGGCCGTCCAGACGACGGGCCGGTCGAGGGCCGCGCCCTCCTCCTGCGCGCGCGTATCCTTCACGAGCACGGCGAGTCCGCCGCCCGCCGCCGTTCCGTCCAGCGGCTTCACCGTCACCGCGACCTTCTCGCCATACGGCCAGAGCCGCGCCTGGAACGGATCGGCGGCAATGCCGCGCGGCACGCCCGCCCGGTCGAAGGCGGCGGCGATCGCCCCCGGCGACGCCACCGTCACGAGCAGCGATTCGTAGGCGCGGTCGGAAAGCGGGCCGATCGCGAGGAACTCGACCGGCTCGCCCGTCCCGACCCCCGTCGCCTCCGCGAGGAAGCGCACGGCGTGCGCCGCCCTGTCCCACACGACGCCGTCCGGCGCCTTGTTCGCGGCCTTCCAGCGCGCAATCGCGTTCGTCTGCACGGGCGCCCAGTCCGTCGGCACCTTCGTGGCGGCGAACAGGGGCAGGACAAGAAAGGCGGCGAGAAGGGATTTCAAGGCTTAAGCCCCTTCACGGCGCGCTTGAAGCCCTCGGCGGAACGGGCGATGATCGCCTCGTCCACGCTGCACGAGAGGCGGATGTAGCCGGCCATGCCGAAGCCGCGCCCCGGCACCGCGAGGATGAGCTCCCGCTGGAGTGCGTCCACGAACGCGAGATCGTCGCCGCCCGGCGCCTTCGGGAAGAAGTAGAACGCCCCCTTCGGCATCGTGAAGGCGATGCCCGCGTCCGTCAGGACCTGCGCCATCAGCCGGCGGCGGCGGTCGTAGACGCCGAGGTCCACCGTCTGGTCGAGGAGCTGCGCGGCGAGGCGCTGGCCGATCACCGGCGCGTTCACGAAGCCGAGCGTGCGGTTCGTGAGCGTGATCGCGTTCACGAGCGTCGCGCCGTCCGGCATCGCGGGGTTCACCGCCACGTAGCCGATGCGCTCGCCCGCGAGGGAGAGCGTCTTCGAGAACGAGCCGAGCACGACCGCGTAGGGCGTGAGCGGCATCACCGGCGGCACCACCGCGCCGTCGTAGGCGAACGCGCGGTAGGGCTCGTCGCTCAGGAGGTAGAGCGGACGCGCCGCGTCGCCGAGTTCGGCCGCGCGCCGGGCGTTCACCTCGTTCACGATCGCCGCGAGGCGCTTCAGGTCCTCCTCCGCGTAGATGCACCCCGTCGGGTTGTTCGGCGAGTTGATGAGGAACGCGCGCGTCTTCGGCGTCACCGCCGCCGCCATCGCCTCGAAGTCGGGGCGGAAGCCCTCGTCCGGTTTCGCGTCGATGGCCTTCAGCACGCCGCCGAAGTGTCCGCAGTAGCTGCCGTATTCGACGAAGTACGGGGCGGGGCAGACCACCTCGTCGCCCGGCTCGATCACCGCGCGGAAGAAGCTCACGAGCGCCCCGGCCGCGCCCACCGTCATCACGATGTGGTCCGCCGGCACCGCCGTCGCCTGCTGGCCCGAGAGGTAGCCCGCGATCGCCTCGCGCACGGCGGGGATGCCGGCGTTCGGGCAGTACCCGAGCCCGAGCGGCTTGACCGCCTGCGCGGCGATCTCCTCCAGCACCGCCCTGGTCTTCGCCGGCGGCGGCACGTCCGGATTGCCGAGCGAGAAGTCGCAGACCGCGTCCGCGCCATGCTGCTTCTTGAGTTCGATGCCCTTCTCGAACATCTTGCGGATCCACGACGAACCCGCCATGGACTGTCGAATCTGATTCGTAACCGTTTGCATGGCGCGATTATACCACAAAACCGCAGGCGCGGGCGGGACGCGCGCCGTCGCGTCCGCGCCGCTCAGAAGAGCGTCAGCTGGGAGACGGGGCCGAAGCTGCGGCGGTGTTCGGGACAGGGCCCGAGGCGCTTCAGGGCCTCCAGGTGCGCGGGCGTGGGATAGCCCTTGTGCTGCGCGAAGCCGTAGCCGGGATAGAGGGCGTCCAGGCGCAGGCAGTCCGCATCGCGCGCCGTCTTCGCGAGAATCGACGCCGCCGCGATGAAGAGCGATTTCGCGTCCCCCTTCACGATGTTCCGCGACGGAAACGGCAGCGTCGGCACGGGAAGGCCGTCCACGAGGATCGAAAGGCGCAGGCCGGCCCTGGGAGCCCCCACCTTTTCGGCGACGCCCTCCGCCGCGCGGCGCATGGCGAGGTGGGTCGCGCGGAGGATGTTGAGCCGGTCGATCTCCTCCGGCGAGGCGGCGGCGACGCACCAGGTGCAGCCGGGCGTCGAGCGGATCGTCCCGGCCAGGCGTTCGCGCGCGCGGGCCGTGAGCTTCTTCGAGTCGGTGATGTCCTTCCAGGCCCCCGCGAGCAGCGCCTCCGCCTCGGCGAGCGGCACGGTGACGGCCGCCGCGTAGACGCCGCCCGCGAGCGGTCCGCGCCCCGCCTCGTCGATGCCCATCACGACATCGCCCGCCGCCCGTTCGTCGTCCAGCGTCGCCATCGTTCACCCCTCCACCACGGCCTTCACCCCGGCCGCCGTCACGCCGCGCACGAGCAGCCGCTTCGTCTTCGACGTCTCGCCGCCCTTGAAGGAAACGGCGGACTTCGGGACGCCGAACGCCGCCGCGAGTGTTTCGACCAGCTCCTTGTTCGCCTTGCCGTCCACCGGCGCCGCGCGGATGCGCACCTTCACGGCATCCCCCAGGAGGCCGTCGAGGCCCGCCTTCGAGGAACGCGGCTGGGCGCGCACGTTCAGGATGACACCCTCTGGGGTTTCCGTCCAATACATCGCGGTTCTCCTTCGTCAGGCGCCTACTCGCGCGTGAAGATGCGGGTCGAGACGACGAGGCCGTCGTCCGTGACGAGGTTCACGAAGAACATGACGGCCCGTGCGGGGACGGGGACGGCGAGGGAGGTCCGCGTCCCGTCGAAGCCGGGGACGGGCGTCGCGGACCACGCGCGCCGTTCGAGGACGGGGTTGGCGTCCTCGGTCACCAGCAGTTCGGCCCGTGCGACGCGGCGCCCCCCCGCGTCGAACGCGACGCAGAGGCACCCGTCCCGCACCTCGGCCGCCTTCACCGCCACGAGCGGCGCGCCGCCGCGCAGAAGGTGGTCCGCAAGCGCGGCGATCTCCCTCGGGTCGCCCGCCGGGGGATGCCCGTGCGGCATGCGCAGCTTGAGCGAGAGGATGAGCGACACGTTTGGGGACAGGGCCTCGTACGAGCGGCGCACGGCGTCGAGCGGATACCAGCGGTCGTTCGTGCCGCAGCACCAGAGGACGGGACGCCGTGTACCCGGCAGATAGTGCCGGGGGTCCCAGAGCGCGAGCCACCGCCGGTAGTCCGCCGGCGCGCCCATGTGGGCCCACTGCGGGTTGAGGTCGTACCAGCCGCAACCATAGACGGGCGCCGCGAACACGAAGCGGTCGTCGACGCCCATCACGATACTCGTGAGGTAGCCGCCCCAGCTGATGCCCGTCAGGCCGACGCGGGCGGGGTCCACCTCGGTGCGCGCCCGCAGGAAGGAATGGCTGCGCATCACCGCCGCGACGGCATGGTAGGTCCACTGGTCCCGGATCGGCTCGTTCACCTGCGCGACGGAACTTCCCCAGCCACTCGGACCCGACCAGGCGTGCGCCGGGTGGGGCCGTCCGTCCCGTTCCCCCTGCGGGATCTTGCCGCAGGTGTCCATCGCGATGGCCGCGTACCCCCGGTCGTTCCAGGTCTTCACCCAGCGCGCGAACGCCGTGCCGCCGCCGCCGTGGACCAGCACCATCGCCGGGACCTTCCGCTGCGCCGAAGCCCCCCTCGGGAGGCCCCACCACGCGAACACGCGCGTCGGCCGGCCCCGCCAGGGTTCGCCCTCGATCCAAACCGGCTCCACGCCCGCCACGCGCCCGTACTCGTTCGAGCACGGCACCTCCACGGGAAACGTGCGGGGCGGCTGCGTCCAGGCCGCCGCATCCCAGAATGTCCGCGCGCCGTGGTCCGGCGCGCCCGCCGGAACAGTCTCCACCGCCCCCGCGCCGCCCGCGCAGAGGCATGCGGCGAGGGCCAGCAGAACGGCGTGCGTCTTCGTCTTCATGTGCGTGTTCCCTTCCTGCATCCCGCAGCGTCCCGTGCGCCTCTTCCGCTCTCGCGCGTCCTCAATCCTGGAAGCGCTCGCGGTTGATCCAGAGACCCAGGGCCGGATTCGGGATGAAGTAGATCTCCTCGCCGTCGACGACGTTGTAGCCGTACTTCAGCTTCGCGGGGTCGTACTTCGCGGCCATCTCGTCGTAGTCGGCGGACTGGAAGCCCACGCCCTCGACTTCGGCCCGCGTGATGTTCTTCACGCAGTAGGTGATCGAGAAGCGCCCGTCCGACGAGCCGTGGATGAGGTGCGCAGCCGCGCCCATGTTCGCGCGCAGGTCCGCGCTCTCGGGCCGGTTGAAGACCTCCAGCGTGTGGAGGCGCCCCCGGTAGCCGTACGTGCGGATGAGCGCGTCGACCGCCTTGTCCTCGCCGAACTGGTGGACGCCCGGCGCGAGGATGATCAGCTCCCCGCCGTCCGCCATCGCCATGCGCGTGCGGTAGACCGCCTTGTTGCCGAGCCAGGTGGACGTGAATTCGGACGGGTCGAGGTACACGACGCACTTCCTGATGCCGTGTTCCACATAGTCGATGTTCTTCTGCTGCGCGAGCTTCACCGCCTCGGTGAGGCAATTCCGACCCTCCCCGATGAAGAGGCCGTGGGAATGGATCTTCCCGCCCGGCGCCGTGTTCACCGTCAGCACCCAGAGGATCGGGCGCCGCGCGACGAAATGCTCGAACGCATAGTCGAAGAGGCGCCGCACGGGCGTGTGGTCGCGCCCCATCGCCTTCTCCATGCCGCACACGGCGCCGATCATGTGCGACTTGTTGATCATGTCGCTGCCGCCCACGCCCACGAAGAGGTTCTTCGCGTGGTTCGCCATGCCGATCACCTCGTGCGGGACGACCTGCCCGGGCGAGATGATGAGGTCGTACGTCTCGTCCATGATGCGCCGGTTGACCTCCACGGCGACCGGCTCCTTCCAGAGTCCGTCCGTGATTTCGGCGACGACCTCCGCCGGCACGTCGCCGAGCTTCACCACGTCCGTACGCCACCCGTGGACGATCATCTTCCCGTAGGGGATGTCGGGGAACATGACCTTCCACTGCTCCGCGCTCACGGGCACGTGCGTGCCGAGCGCGGGCATCACGTCCACCTGGACGCCCCGCGCCGCGAGGAGCTTCCAGTACGCGCAGGTGATGAAGCCCGCGTTCGAGTGGTAGCGCGTGAAGTCCGGCGGGATGATCAGCACCTTCTTGTTGGTGAATGTGCGCCCTTCAAGGGACTGGGCAAGCGCGGCGGCGATCTCGTCGTTGGAGAGACCGTCATCGGTCGTGGCGATTTTGAAGATGTCCATGGCAGGAATTCCCTTCTAGGCGAGGCCGTAGCGCACGAGGGCGGCGGCCACGCCGTCTTCGTCGTTGGAAAGGGTCACGTCGTCTGCGGCCGCGCGGACGTCCGGGTGGGCGTTCGCCATTGCGACGCCCACGCCGGCGGCCTCGATCATCGTGAGGTCGTTGCGCCCGTCGCCGAAGGCGATGCAGTTCGCGCTCGAAAGCCCCAGGTGCGCCGCGAGGCGCGCGAGCGCGACGCCCTTGTTGGCCGAGGCGATGTTGAGTTCGAGGTTGTTCCACGTCGTCGAGGTCACGGCGATTTCGGGGAAGCGGGCGCGGACCGCCTCGGCGACCTGCGCCGTCGCGTCCGCCGGACCGTCGAGGCGCGCGAAGAGCATGATCTTCTGCACGTCCCCCTCGGCCGCCGTCGCCGCGAGATGCGCCTTCAGCTCCGGGACCTCGCGGCGGAAGTCCCGCACCATCGCGAGATAGTGTTCGTCCGTCGCGTAGGCGGCCGCCTTCGCCTTGAACGCCGCGCCCATCCAGCCCCAGTTCGCGCGGTAGCAGTCGTAGATGACGTCGTAGCCGTCGAGGAGGCGCATCACGGCCACAGCCGTTTCGAGGGGGATTTCCTCGCGGACGATCGCCGCGTCGGCCACGCGGTCGTAGACCTGCGCGCCGTTGACGGTGATCGCGTAGCGCACGAACGGCAACTCGCGCACGGCGGCGGGCATCATGCCGAAGAAGCGCCCCGTCGTGGGCACGACGAGCGCGCCCCTCGCCGCCGCCCGCGCGAGGGCGTCCCGGTTGACGGCGGAGAGGCGCTTCCGCGAATCGAGCAGTGTCCCGTCCAGGTCGAGCGCGATGATCTTCAGGTCAGGCATTGTAGGTCGCGGCGGACGTCGTGCCGCCGCGCCCCGTCCAGTTCGTGTGGAAGAACTGCCCGCGCGGCGCGTCCAGGCGCTCGTAGGTGTGCGCGCCGAAGTAGTCGCGCTGCGCCTGCAGGAGGTTCGCCGGCAGGCGCGCCGTCGTGTAGCCGTCGAAGTAGCTGAGGGCCGAGGTCATCGCCGGCGCGGGGATGCCGTGCGCGATCGCCGCCGCCGCCACCTGGCGCCACGACGGGACGAGCTTCTCGATCGTCGCCTTGAAGTACGGGTCGAGGAGCAGGTTCGTGAGCTGCGGATTCTTGTCGTACGCCTCCTTGATCTTGCCGAGGAAGACCGAGCGGATGATGCAGCCGCCGCGCCACATGAGCGCGATGCCGCCGTAGTTGAGGTTCCAGTTGTACGTCTTCGCCGCCGTGCGCATGAGCGTGTAGCCCTGCGCGTAGGAGATGATCTTCGAGGCGTAGAGCGCCTGGCGGATCGCCTCCACGAACGCGGTCTTGTCGCCCATGAACGCGGGGATCGTGCGCGCGTAGGCCTGCGCGGCCTCCACGCGGTCGGCCTTCATCGCCGAGAGGCAGCGCGCGAAGACGGCCTCGCCGATGAGCGTGAGGGGCACGCCCTCGTCGAGGGCGGCGATGCCCGTCCACTTGCCCGTGCCCTTCTGCCCGGCCGTGTCGAGGATCTTCTCCACGAGCGGCGAACCGTCGGCGTCCTTGTAGGCGAGGATGTCGCGCGTGATCTCGATGAGGTAGCTGTCGAGTTCCGTCGTGTTCCACTTCTTGAACACCTCGTGCATCTCGTCGTCGGACATCCCGAGCAGATCGCGCATGAGCTGGTAGCTCTCGCAGATGAGCTGCATGTCGCCGTATTCGATGCCGTTGTGGACCATCTTGACGAAGTGCCCCGCGCCGTTTTCGCCCACCCAGTCGCAGCACGGCGAGCCGTCCTCCACCTTCGCGCAGATCGCCTGGAAGATGTCCTTCACGTACGGCCACGCCGCCGGCGAGCCGCCCGGCATCATCGACGGCCCCTTGAGCGCGCCCTCCTCGCCGCCCGAAACGCCCGTGCCCACGTAGAGGAGGCCCTTCGACTCGACGTACCGCGTGCGGCGGATCGTGTCCGGGAAGTGGCTGTTGCCGCCGTCGATGATGATGTCGCCCGGCTCCAGCACCTTCAGCAGGCTCTCGATCATCGCGTCCACGGCGGCGCCGGCCTTGACCATCAGGAAGACCTTGCGCGGCTTCGCGAGGTTCGCGGCCAGTTCCTCCAGCGAGTGGCAGCCGATGATGTTCCTGCCCTTCGCGCGCCCTTCGACGAAGCGGTCCACCTTCTCGACCGTGCGGTTGTAGCACGCGACGGTGAAGCCCTTCGACTCCATGTTCATGACAAGGTTCTCGCCCATCACGGCGAGACCGACGAGGCCGATGTCTGCTTTCTGCATGTCGTTTCCCTTTTGGCGTTCAAAATCGTTGCACCGATTATACCACACCCCCTCGTTTTGCGTCCACCCGCACGGGCACGCAGACCGGAAAGGGAGGGACGCGCTTCAGTGCGTCCGCGCCCCCTGTGCGGACGATTCCCCTCACCTGCGGTCCTGCAACCTGACAAGCTCGACCCGATCCACCCACACGTCGGGCGCCGCCTCGTTCGGGTCGTCGCCGCCCCCCAGGCCGATCCAGAGCGCGTCCCCCGGACGGAGCGTCCGCGCGTCGAGCGCGTACCAGCGATACGTCGTCGTCCCCTGCCGCACCTCCTCCCCGTCCGGCACATAGGAGGAAACGACCCGCCGGTAGACCCGGTTGTAGATGCCCATCCGAAAGGGACGCACGCCCGGCGCGCACGCCCCCGTGCGCACGCGCACGCGCGCCTGGTAGACGCCCTCCGCGTCGAGGTCGAGCGAGCGGAAGTCGAGCCAGGCCGTGCAGGGGCCGTCCGCGCCCGGCATCCGGATCGCCCGCCCGTCGCGCGCGGCGGGGTCGTCCACGTAGGCGAAGC
>URIT01000130.1 GCA_900547945.1 uncultured bacterium | reverse complement strand
CGACCCTAATCCTCAATTCGGCTGGTGGGCTGCGCAACCCACTAACCCATTACCGTTTGGGTCGTGTTCGGGGTTGACTTGCGCGTCCGAATCGGGTATCATTTGCTTCCGTTCAGCCGATTTCAGAAAATCAATCCAAGGAGTTTGAGATGAACATCAAGAGTGGTCTGCTTGCGTGCGCGCTCGCCGCGTTCGCCGTTCAGCCGGTTCTCGCGCAGGACGCCGAGGAGAAGGAATACGCCGGTGCGCCGGACGCGAAGTCCTACGGCTACACGGTGCTCGCCGTCGGTCTTGCGACGCCCGCCGCGTTGCCCTGGGGGTTCAATTGGGACATCTTCGGCCTGGATGTCAATCTCCTTTACGGGGACTGCAACAAGATGTACGGTCTTGAGGTCGCGGGTCTCGCGAACACGGCCCGCCTTGACATGATCGGCATCCAGGCGTCGCTCGGCTTCAACCTCGCGAACCGCAAGGCGAAGGGTGCGATGGTCTCCTGCTTCAACATGTGCAACCGCACGACCTACGGCCTGAGCGTCGATCTGGTCGGCATGAACCGCGAGTTCTACGGCTTGTCGGTCGACGTCCTTGGCGCGATGACGGATTCGTCGTTCTACGGTCTCGGCGTGGCGGGTCTCGCGAGCGCGGTCCGCGAGGACATGTGGGGCTGGCAGCTCGCGCTGGGCGCCACGTTCGCCCGCCGCGTGCATGGTTTCCAGACGGCCCTCCTCCTCAACATGACGGATGAACTGCGCGGCGCGCAGCTCGGCCTCGTCAACTACGCGGCCACGGCGTCCGCCGGTTTCCAGGTCGGCCTCGTGAACCTGATCATGGACAACGAGGTTTCGTTCATCCCGATCTTCAACTGCTACTTCTGATCGGCGCAGCCCATGCGACTGTAGCTCAATTGGATAGAGCGTTGGCCTCCGAAGCCGAAGGTTGCTGGTTCGATCCCAGTCAGTCGCACCATTTGAAACGCGAAGCCCCCGTTGATACGGGGGCTTTTCGTATGCTATAATCTCCGCATGGACATACTTGTGACAGGCGCGACCGGCATGCTGGGCCGGGCCGTGATGGGGCGGTTCGCCGCCGAGGCGGATGTTGGGCTGACGGGCCTGTGCCACACGCGCACGGGCGCGGGGCTGGTGCAGGTGGACCTGGCGGACGCGGCGGCGCTCGCGCGGGTGCTGGACGACGTGCGACCCGAGGTCGTCGTCCATACGGCGGCGATCCGCAAGCCGGACGAGTTCGCCACCGACGTGGCCGCCGCCCGGAGGCTCAACGTGGACGCGACGGCCGCCCTTGCGCGCTGGGCCGCCGCCGCTCCGGGCCGTTTCCTCGTCTACATCTCCTCGGACTACGTCTTCGACGGCACCACGCCCCCCTACACGCCCGCGTCGCCCACCCACGCGATCAACGCCTACGGCATCTCGAAGCTCGACGGCGAACGCGCCGTGCGCGCGGCGGCGGCCGCGCAGAGCGCGATCCTGCGCGTGCCGATCCTCTACGGCGACGTCGAGAACCTGCAGGAGTCGTCCGTGACGACGGTCATCGAGCAGGTCCTCGCGTTCGTTCGTCCGGGCGCGGCGCGGCGGACGCAGCCGCTCGTCCTCGACGACTGGGCGACGCGCTACCCGACGCACGTCGCGGACGTCGCCGACATCCTCGCGCAGATCGTGCGGCGGCGCCTCGCCGGGACGTTCCACTGGAGCGGGTCCGAACCGATGACGAAGCTCGACATGGGGCGCGTGACGGCGGAAATCCTGGGCGTGGACGCGGCGTTGCTGCAGGGGAGCGGCGCGCCCGCGAACGGCAGCGAGCCGCGTCCGAAGGACTGCCATCTCGACCGATCCGCGCTGGAGGCGCTGGGCGTCACGACGCCGGGGATCCCGTTCGCCGTCGCGGCCCGCCGCCTCGTTCAGAAGTTCCGATAGGGGAGGCGAATACCCGCTTTCCCGCCCTCCTGTTTTATGGTAGAATTTCGCCCATGAAAAACGATGAACTTTGTCCGTGCGCCAGCGGCAAGACCTTCGGTCAGTGCTGCGGGCCCATCCTGAACGGTGAACACAAGGCCGAGACGGCCGTGGAACTGATGCGGGCGCGCTACAGCGCGTACGCGGTCGGCGACGTGAAGTTCCTCTTCGCGTCGTCCGGGCCCGAGGTGCGTGCCGAATTCGACGAGAAGACGACGCGCGACTGGTCGAAGTCCGCCCAATGGCAGGGCCTTGACGTCACCGCCACCGAGAAGGGCGGCAAGGACGACGAGGAGGGCGAGGTCTCGTTCGTGGCGCACTACGCCGCGAACGGCCAGAAGTGCGAACACCGCGAGCACGCCACCTTCAGGAAGATCGACGGCGAGTGGCGCTTCATCGACGGCGTGATCGAGAACAACGAACCCTACCGCCGCGAGGAGCCGAAGATCGGCCGGAACGACCCCTGCCCGTGCGGCAGCGGGAAGAAGTACAAGAAGTGCTGCGGGAAGGATAAATGAGGCCTGCGGCCTTCCTCTTCGACCTGGACGGCACGCTCGTCGACACCGAGATGCTGTGGGCCCGGGCAATCGTCGACTGGTTGGCCGACCGGGGACAGGCGACGACGGTCGAGGCGTTCGCGCCGGTCATTTTCGGTCATAGCTGGATCGACATCCACGCGGCGATCCACGCGCAGTTCCCGGGTCTGGGCAAGACGTCCCCCATCGAGGACGCGAAGTCGCTGCGGGGGTACTATGCCCGTCTGGCGACCGATCCCGCGAAGCAGGTCGTGCCCGGTTCCGTCGCCTTCCTGAAGCGGGTCGCGAAGATCGCGCCCTGCGTGATCGTCTCCGGCTCGCCCCATGCGGACGTCCAGGCGGCCGCCGACCTCTGCGGCGTGGCGGGGCTCGTGAAGTTCGTGCTTGGCGCCGAGGACTACGGGCGCGGCAAGCCGGCGCCGGACGGGTTCCTCAAGGCCGCCGAACGGCTTGACGTCGATTCGAGCGAGTGCGTGGTGGTGGAGGACTCCACCGCCGGCGTCGCGGCCGGCCGCGCGGCGGGCATGCACGTGATCGGCCTCGACCGCAACCGGGCGTGCCCGCAGAACTTCGCGGGGAGCGAATGGCTCGTCCACGACCTCTCCGAACTGGACGTCGACGCCGTCTTCGGCGACGAGGCGCGCGGCATCAGGGAAAGCGTGCAGTTCATGCTGCAGAACTCCGTCCAGCGCGCCGCCCATGTCGTGAAGAAGACCCTTCTGGACAAGCCGAACACCTGACCTCTCCCGTGACTGGCTGAAACCTAGCTAAAACCTAGAACCTAGAACCTAAAACCTCATCTACTCCCTTATGTTGACTCTGATCCTCAGTGCCCTGTTGGGCGTCGGCGTGGGATGCGCCCTCTATTTCGGAAATGCACTCGGCTATGGCTGGAGTACGTTCTTCGGCGTGCTGGCCTTCGTCGTGGGGAACATGGTCGCCGGACTCCTGATCCAGCGGAAGGTGAAGGCCGCGATGGCGTGCGTGCAGAACATCATGCTGGCGGGGCAGAAGCGGATGCAGGCGAAGATGGCCCGCTGGCAGATGCGTCCGCCGGGGTCCATCCAGGAGGCGCAGGCAGAGATGGCGCGGGATCAGAAGGTTGTCGTGGCGGAGGCGCTGGCGGCGACGGAGCCGCTGCACCGCTTCGACCTGTGGGTGCCGCTCATGAAGCGGCAGATCGCCACCGCGCAGTTCCAGCTCTACTGGATGATCAAGGACTTCAAGAAGGTGGACGAGCTGATGCCGAAGGCCCTCTTCGTCGATCCCACGATGACCGCGATGAAGGTCGCCCGCCTCTACATGCTGGACAGGCCCTCCGCCGAGATCGGGAAGGTCTACGAGAAGGGTGTGCGCCGCCTGCGCTACAACCAGAACGTGCTCCTCGCCGCCGCCTATTCCTGGATCCTCGTCAAGCGCAACGAGGTGGACGCCGCGTTCAAGGCGCTCAACCGCGCGCTGGAGAAGAGCGACAACGAGACGCTGAAGGCGAACCGCGAGCAGCTGGCGAACAACCGCGTGGCCCACTTCACCAACACGGCCCTCGGCGACCAGTGGTACGCGCTCTTCCTCGAAGAGCCGAAGGTGCGGCAGCAGCGTGCGCGTCCGCAGTGGCGGTAGGGGGCGTCCATGGACGTTCTCAAGCTCAACGGCATCGACGTGGAGTGCATTCTCGGGGATCTGCCCGAGGAGCGGGTGAAGGAGCAGCGGGTCCTCGTGGACGTTGCGCTCGCGTTCGACCAGCAGGATGCGGCGGCGTCGGACAGCCTGGAGGACACGGTGGACTACGCGCTGCTTGTGGGGAACATCCGCGAGGCGCTTGAGGACGCCCGCTGCAGGCTGCTGGAGCGGGCGGCGGACGTGGTGGCGGATGTCTGCCTCGCCGACCCGCGCGTCGAGCGCGTCACGGTGTCCGTGCGCAAGTTCGGGACGGTTCTCGGTCTCGGCAGCGCCGAAGTGAAGATTACGAGGCCCGTATGAAGGTACAGGACGTGAAGAGGGCGGTCGTGCTGGCCGCCGGGTTCGGAACGCGGCTGCGGCCGCTCACGCTCGTGGAGCCGAAGCCGCTCCTGCCGATGTGGGGCGTGCCGATGCTGGAGCGCATCCTCTCCCTGCTGGAATCGTGGGGCGTGGAGGAGATCGCCGTCAACGCGCATTGGCAGGCGGAGAAGATCCGCGCCTACGCGGCGCGGCGCAGGGGGCCTGCGAAGGTGACGGTGGCGGAGGAGCCCGAGATCCTGGGGACGGGCGGCGTCCTGAACCCGCTGCGGTACATGCTCGGGACGGATCCGTTCTGGCTCGTGAACGGCGACATCGTCGTCGAGGGGCTTGACCCGCAGGCGATTGTGGACGCCTATGTGAAGAGCGGGAACTTCGCGGGCTGCTGGATGAGCGAGGTCTTCGGTCCGCGCACGGTGGAGGCCGACTTCGAGGGGCGCATCTGCAACTGGGCGAGCGACGTCGCGGGCGACGCGGGCACCTACACCTACTGCGGGGTCGCGCTGCTCGGTCCGCAGATCCTCGACTACGTGAAGCCGGAGGGCTTCTCGACGATCGTCGAAGCGTACGAGGCCGCGATGATGACGGGCGGGAAGATTGTCCACGGCGTGGACCCCGACGGCGCCTACTGGGCGGACTGCGGCACGCTGGAGGCGTATCTGGAGGCGCACGCGGCGCTGAACCCGGAGCGCTTCGAGGCGAACCCGAACGTGATCTTCCCGGGCGTGAAGCTCGTGGAGTCGGCGGACCTCGCGGGCTGCGTCGTGACGGGTGGCCTCGTGGGCGGCGCGTTCGAGCGCACGGCGCTCGTGGGTGTCGACCAGATCGGCGACGCGCGCCTCGCGGCGCTTGCGGAGGCGCTGGGGTGGAAGCCCGTCGACGTCGCGGCCGTCTTCCTCGGCGCGCGCGGCAGCGACCGCGCCTTCTGGCGGTTCGTCCACGGCGACGACCGCGCGATCGCCGTCGTCTACGACGACGCGGCTCGTCCCGAAAACGCCCGCTACGTCCACCACGCGCGGCTCCTCGCCGACGCCGGCGTACCCGTGCCGCGCATCCTCGCGGACTTGCCGGACCGAAAGGCGCTCGCCCTCGAAGACCTCGGCGACACGTCGCTGGAGACGCGCGCGGCGGAGAAGGGCGCCCGGCTCGTCGAACTCTACACGCCCGTCGTGAAGGCCCTGCGCACGCTCCACGAGAAGGGGACCGACCGCGCGCTCGCCGAGGCGGCGGACGCGCTTGAACCCGCATTCGGCCCCGACCTCTACAAGTGGGAGCGCGACCTCTTCGAGACCTTCTGCGTGAAGGCGCGCTACGGCTACGAGAAGCTGCCGGACGCCGTGCGCGCCGACCTGGAGACGGTGGCGGACGTCCTTGCGCGCCAGCGCCCCGTGCTCGTCCACCGCGACTGCCAGAGTTCAAACGTCCTCTACCGCAACGGCGGCGAGCCGACCTTCATCGACTTCCAGGGCATGCGCCTCGGCGCGGCCGCCTACGACCTCGCCTCGCTCCTCTACGACCCCTACGCGCCGCTCGGCGAGAAGGAGCGCCGCGCGCTCGCGAAGCTCTATCCCGTGGACAAGCTCGCCTACGGGGCGGTGCAGCGGCTCGTGCAGGCGCTCGGCGCCTTTGGGCGGCTCGCCTCCGTGGGGCAGCCCCGCTTCGAGGCGTACGTGCCGCGCGCGCTCGCGAACCTGCTGGCGGCGGCGGACGAGGCGGACCTCGACGCGCTGGGCGGCTTTGCGGAAGACCTCATCGCGAAGGAGGAGATCCGCCTGGGTCACTTCCACCACCATCACCACGACGACGAAGACGAGGCATGAAATCGTCGGTGAAACAGCGGCTCCGGCGGATTCTGGACGGTGCGCCGCGCCGCGCCGCCGCCGTCGTGACGCGCGCGATGGGGCGCCGCCGCCTGTTTCACGCCTACGACGTGGGCGACGACACGTTCGTGTTCGAGAAGGGGGTGTGGCTGCACCTCGACGCGCACGCCTCCGTCCTCGTCGTCGCGAAGAGGGACCTGCGGCACAACGGGGGGCCGGGCTACGTGATGACCGTCACCACGGGGAACCACTCCGTGGCGGCGCTGCCGCTCCTGCAGGGGCAGTTGTGGGACCTCTGCCGCCTTTCGTCCGCCCGTCGCGGCGAGACGATGATGTACGGCGTCCTGTGCGCGAACGTGGTGGGCGGCAAGCTGGAAATCTCCCAGCGCGACGTGCCGTGCCGCCGGCTCGCGGCGGCGGACGACTGGCTGACGGGGACGCTGGGGTTCGCATGCGGCGACGTGGTGATGGTGGAACGCAACGAACAGGCGCTCGAACATTTCCGCCGGCGGGGGCAGGAGTGGCGCGTGAAGCCGCTCGCGTGGACCGGGCGCGAGATGTCCGCCGCCCTCGCCGCGAGCCGCAAGCGCATCTCCACCGACATCCGCTACTACCACGGCTCGCGCGGCGTCCACTTCCTCTCCTACGCGGGCTTCCACCGGCTCTGCGAGCAGGCGAAGGACGACTTCCCCGCGTTCCGCGCCGGGCTCCACGAGCTCGTGAGCGTTTTCGAGGGGCACGAGACGAACTTCCTGCGCCAGAACAAGTACCACGGCCACCACGAGGTCGAGCTGTTCGGTCTGCCGCGCGGCGTCGCGCTGGAGCGCCTCGTCCCCGAGCTGGAGCTGCTGATGGAGAAGATCGAGCTGCGGCGCATCTCCGAGGCGGACGCCGCGGTGCGCATGGCCGAGATCGACGCGCTCTTCAAGTCGCTCCTCACGCGCCCGGAACTCGCCGACGACACCTCGAAGGCGTTCGTCGAGACGCTGTACATGTACCTCACGGGCGAGATCTACTCCGTCATGGGCGAGGGCGCGACGCCCGCGTTCGACGACCGCCGCACGGCGCTGCCGGGCGCGCGCTTCGAGCAGGGGCGGCCCGCTTTCGACCCGCTCTGCGACGCGCGCAGCGAGGTGCTGCTCGCGAACCTGCGCGCGCTCGTGAGCCGCGACGAGTTCGTGGAATACGCGAACGTCTACGAGCTGCGGACGGTCGACGACGAACTCGACCTGCCGATCGGCGAGGGGACGACGCGCGAGGTCGTCTACAAGACGAACCGGCGGCCGCTCGCCGCCTCGTTCGTGGAGAAGCGCCTCGCGCGCACGGGCCACGGCTACGGCAGCTACGTCATCGCGCGCGCGCAGGGCTTCAAGTCGCTCGGCGTGGCGCTGCCGGACTACCGCCTCCTGCGGCGGCGGCGGAACGAGAAGGTGCGCGGCGACTTCTTCATCCGCACGCGCTGCGAGGGCGAGCCGCTCGCGGACATTCCGTCGGGCACGTTCCAGCTCGCGGGCGAGTTCGGCGGCGCGGAGGCGGGGGAGGACCCGCAGGTCGTCCTGGCGCTCGCGTTCCTGATGGGCGACGCCGCCGCGCAGAACCTCGCGATGAAGAAGTACGACCCCGCCACCCGGACGCCGCGCTACGATGTGGGCAAGGAGATCTACCGCTTCGGCTACGACATCAAGGCGGGGCGCCTCCTGCCGCAGGGCGTCTCGTTCTGCTCCGTGCGCGGCTCGCTCGGCTGGCCCGACGTGTCGCATACGGACCGCAACCTCGACGCGATCGCCGCCTTCTACCTCGCCTCCTACGCGAAGGCCCTCGCGGACTTCGCCGCGAAGCACCCGGTCTCCCCGCTCGCGGACCTCGGCGAGCGCTTCTTCGCCGGCTTCGAGTTCCGCCTCCGCGCCCTGGAGTGGGCGTTCACCCTGCAGCGCGACGCCTTCGAGGATTTCGACCCCGCGCTGCCGCCCCGCTACGGCTTCCTCCCCAAGTGGCGCTTCGCCCTCTGGGCGCTGGAGCGCCACGTGCGGCGCATCGCGTCCCTGCGCGCAAAGTTCCTCATGTTCCTGGAGCATCCGGACCAGGCCATCGCCGTGCCGCAGGACGACGCGCGCGCGCTGGAGGACGTGAACGCCGCGAGCGTGCTGAGCGCCCTGGAAGACATCGGGGTCCACTTCATCGGGGATTAAGTGGTATTAAGTGGTTAAGTAGTTAAGTAGTTAAGTTTTTAGTCGGAAAGTGGTTAAGTGGTTAAGTAGTTAAGTTTTAGTCGGAAAGCGGTTAAGGCGTTAGGAGATGAAGGTGTTATCCTTCGGCAATCAAATCGTGTGAGCCATAAAGAACACAAAATTCACAAAGCCTTTGCGGTCTTTGTGTTCTTTGCGGCAGAAAAATCACCATGTTTCGTTTTAACAACTTAACTACTTAACCACTTAATCTTACTTAAGGACAATATGGCATGAAGGACGAATTGATCGAGATTCTGGATTCCGCGACGAAAATCGCCGTCCTGTGCGCGGACGCGACGACGGCGGCGGGGCAGCTTGCGCGCGGGCACCTTTCTGGCCCCACCGCCTCGCACTACCTCGCCGAGGCGTTGGCGGGCGTTGCGCTCCTCGGCGCGGAGACGGCGCAGGAGGCGGAGACGGTCACGTTCCGGCTCGACTGCCCGGGGCCGCTCGAAGGCTTCCTCGTCGAATGCACGGCCGCCGGCACGCTGCGCGGCTACACGAAGAAGAAGATTCTGAACGACTTCGACGGCCTCGGTGCGCCGAAGGACGTGCAGGTGCTGGGCGGGAGCGGCACGTTCGAGATCATCCGCTCCATCCCCGGCGCGATCCTGTCGAGCGGCACCGTCGCGACCGCGTGGAAGGAGGGCGCGGTGGCCGCCGGGCTCGACGCCTACTTCGACCAGTCGCTCCAGCGCCGCGTCCGCACGGCGGTCGCCGCGTCCGTCGGCGACGACGGCGTGCCCCTCTTCGCGCGCGGCCTCCTCGCGGAGTGTCCGCCGGACGGCGATGCCGCCGCGTTCGCGCAGGTCGCGG
>URIT01000129.1 GCA_900547945.1 uncultured bacterium | reverse complement strand
CCACGCTGCCGCCCGAGGCGCCGCGCGTCGCGCGGGCGGTCGACTTCGCCCTCGTGAAGGCGCAGTACGGCGTCTTCGGCGACGCGGCGCATCCGCCCGCCGACGTGACGCGCCAGCTCGCCGGGGGCGTGCGGGACGGGCGGCTCGTCTGCGCGCGCATCCACCACAACGCCTTCCGCATCGCGGACCCGGCGGAGAACCGCGTGAAGACGCTGCGCGTCACCTACCGCGCGGATGGTGTCGAGAAGGTCGCCGCCGCGCAGGAGGGCGGCGCGCTGGAGCTGCCGTGCGTGGACAATCTGCTCCTCGATCTGCCCGGCGAGCCGGTGGGCGAGCGGCCCGTCGCGGGCGCGTGGCACGTCGCGTTCCCGAACGGGTTCAAGCCGAACGCGCTTGCGCGGGGCGCGGAGGAGCGCGTCGTCTTCGACGCGCTCGTCGACTGGACGAAGCGGCCCGAGGAGGGCATCCGCCATTTTTCGGGGACGGCCGCCTACGCGCGGACGATCGACCTTGCGGGGCTGGCCGTCCCGGCGGGCGGGAAGGTGATTCTCGACCTCGGCGAGGTGCGCGACTTCGCCGAAGTGACCGTGAACGGGCAGACCTTCCCCGTCCTCTGGAAGCCGCCGTTCCGCGTGGATGTGACGGAGGCGGCGCGGCGCGGGCAGCCGCTCAACGTCGCGGTGCGCGTGACGAACCTCTGGCCGAACCGCCTGATCGGCGACGACTTCAAGGCGGAGGACTGCGATTTCGCGCAGGGGACGCTCATGGAGCGCCACCTCAACAGCTGGCCGGCGTGGGTGCTGGAGGGGCGTGAAAGCCCGTCGGGCAAGTGGACGTTCGCCACGTGGAAGCACTGGACGAAGGACGAGCCGCTGCTGCCGTCGGGTCTTCTCGGCCCCGTCGTCCTGCGTGCGGTGAAGTAGAATGAGAGAAAAGGAGGAGATGATGCAGATGAAGAAGATGACGGTCGTTTGGATGGCGGGCCTGGCGTCCCTGCTGGCCGGCGCGCAGACGTGGACGTTCACGGCGCCGCGCGCCTGGTCGCGCACGGAGAAGGCCGCGACGCTCGCGACGCGGGCGGACGGCGCGCTGGAGCTGCGCCATACGTCGGACCAGGACTGGGCCATCCACGGCATGGCGCCGGTCGACGTGAAGCCGGGCGACGTGTTCCGCCTCGCCTGCACGTCGAAGGCCCTCGACGGCGTCGCCGCGCCGCGGCCCTATTCGCTCAGCGTGATCCTGCGGGACGCGAAGGGGAAGGTGATGAGCTGGGCGTACGGATCCCGCTCGGCGAAGCCGGGCGAGGCCGTCGTCTCCGAGTTCATGATCCCCCGGGGGGCGGCCCGCATCGAGCCGCGCGTGGTGGGGGATGGCCCCACGGGCGTCGTCGTGGCGGACTTCAAGCTGGAGGCGCGGGGGAATCTTCTGCCGAAGGACGGCGCGCCGCCGGCGGACGTCACGGCGGAGACGGACCACCTCAAGGTCGTCGTCTCGGGGACGGACGCCGCGCTCGTGGTCACGGACAAGCGCACGGGGCGCGTCTGGGCGCCGGGCGCGCCGGGGACGCTCTTCGTGACCGGCCTTGCGCGGTCGGGCCGCGCGATCTGCGCGACGGTCATCGACCCCGCGTCGCTGCGCACGTGGGGCATCCTCGTCGCGCCGTCGCCGAAGCGCCCCGAACTGCTCGTGACGGTGACGGGCGAGGGCGAGATGCCCGTCGCGCTCGCCTATCCGCAGGCGTTTGCGACGAAGCCGGGCGACCGCCTGATCGTCCCCATGAACGAGGGCATCTCGTACCCCGTCACCGAGCCGGACGGCATTCCCGGCCGCCTCGCCGCCTACAGCGGGCACGGCATCTGCATGGCCTTCTTCGGCGTGCAGGACGACGCGACGGGCGCGGGCTGGATGGGGATCATCGAGACGACGGACGACGCGGCGGCGGTGTTCCGCCGCCCGGCCGAGGGCGCGCCCTTCGCCGCCGGCGTGAGCTGGGAGGCGCAGAAGGGGCGCTTCGGCTACCCGCGCCGCCTCCGCTACGTGTTCTTCGAGAAGGGCGGCTACGTCGCGATGTGCAAGCGCTACCGCGCCTACGCGAAGGCGCAGGGGAAGCTCAAGACCTTTGCGGAGAAGGCGCAGGACCGTCCGCTCGTCGACCGCCTCCTCGGCGCGCCGAACGTCTGGTGCTGGGACGGCGACAAGATCGGCATGGCGAAGAAGCTCAAGGCGGCGGGCATCGACCGCTTCCTCTGGAGCGCGGGCGGGAGCGCCGAGCAGGTGGCGGCGCTCGCGAAGATGGACGGCGTGCTTGTGAGCCGCTACGACGTCTACCGCGACATCTACCGCCCCGAGCAGCTCCAGAAGCTCGGCTGGAAGAAGGGCACGAACACGGACGCCTGGCCGGAGGGCGCGGCGTGGAACAGCGCGGACTCGAACGACTGGCGCAAGGCGTGGGGCGTCAAGGCGAAGGACGGCACCTGGACGTACTGCGGCTGCATGTGCGACGCCGTCTCGGCGAAGTTCTGCCGCAAGCACGTGGGCGCCGAGCTGAAGACGCACCCCTACAACACGCGCTTCATCGACGTGACAACGGCCGCCGGGTGGGACATCTGCTACAATCCCGCCCACCCGATGACGCGCGGCGACAGCCGGGCCTGGCGCATGGACCTCCTCCGCCTCCTCGGCGACGACTTCGGTCTCGTCGTCGGCAGCGAGACGGGCCACGACGCCGCCGTTCCCTTCTGCGACTACTTCGAGGGCATGCTCTCGCTCGGCAACTACCGTGTGCCGGATTCGGGGCGCAACATCGCCGAGGTGTGGACGAACGTGCCGCCGCGCGTCGCGAAGTTCCAGGTGGGCGCCACGTACCGCCTGCCGCTCTGGGAGCTCGTCTACCACGACTGCCTCTGCGCGCACTGGTACTGGGGCGACTACAACAACAAGCTGCCGTCCCTCTGGGACAGGCGCGACCTCTTCAACGTCCTCTACGGCACGATGGGCATGTACCTCTTCAACGCGAAGCAGTGGGAGGCGGACAAGGACCGCTTCGTGCGCAGCTACCGCGTCACCTCGCCCGTCGCCCGGAAGACCGGCTACAGCGAAATGCTCGACCACCGCATCCTCTCCGCCGACCGCCTCGTGCAGCGCACGACGTTCGCGGACGGCACGGTCGTGACGGTCAACTTCGGCGAAACGCCCTTCACGCTGCCCGAGGGCGGCACGCTCGCCGTCGGCGGCTACCTCGTGCGATGAGGAAATGATTAAATCGTTAAATGGGTAAATTGTTAAATGCCGAAACGGGCATTGCTCGGAAGAGGAACAAACAGGACATGAAGAAACTCATCTTGGCGGCCGCCCTGGCGGCGATGGCGCTGGCCCCCGCCCCGGCGAAGGACTGGCCGGGCTTCACGCGCGGCATGGGCATCGGCGGCTGGCTCACGAACTACAAGCGCTTCAACGTGCTGCCGGAGAGCCTCCGCCTCAAGATCACGGTCGGCGACCTGGAGCACTTCGACACGTACATCACGGAGCGGGACATCGCGAACATCAAGGCGATGGGCTTCGACCATGTGCGCCTCGGCTTCGATCAGATCGTGCTGGAGGAGGCGCCCGGCAGGTACCGCGAGCGGACGTTCCGGAAGATCGACGACTTCATCGCCTGGTGCGAGAAGCACGGCCTCAACATGGTCCTCAACCTCCACAAGGCCGTCGGCAACTACTGCGACATCGCGGAGAAGGTGCAGCTCCTCGACGACAAGGGCCTCCAGGACCGCTTCGTCGCGCTTTGGCTCGAGTTCGAGCGCCGCTACCACGGGAAGCCCGGCCTCGCCTTCGAGCTTCTCAACGAGGTGCGCAACGTCGACCCGGAGAAGTGGAACGCCCTCGCGGACCGCACGCTCAAGGCGATCCGCGAACGGAACCCGGCGCGCTGGGTCGTGGTCGGCTCCACGTGCTGGAACGCGGCGGGGACGCTGGACAAGCTGAAGATCTGGGACGACGACCGAGTGGTCTACACGTTCCACATGTACGCGCCCTACGAGTTCACGCACCAGCGCGGCGTGCTGCAGGCGGGTCCGCTCTACTACAACCGCGTGATGGAGTACCCGACGAAGGACGTCGAGCGCTACCGCGACTACAACCGCCTCGTGAACGGCTCGAAGACGGGCGGCTACGAGGGCCTGACGGAGATCGGGCGGCAGTACATCCGCAACTGCCTGCACGGCGCGCACGTCTTCACGCAGAAGCACCCCGACAAGATCCTCTGGAACGGCGAGTTCGGCACGATCCGCCACGCGCCGCCCGCGAGCCGCGTCGCCTACATGCGCGACGTGATCGCCACGTGCAGGGAGTGGGGCATCCCCTACTGCGTGTGGAACTACCTCTCCACGCCGAACGACGGCAACCGCTTCTCGCTCGTCGACGACGACACGCGCCGGATCCTCTCGCCCGAACTGCTCAAGGCCTGCCTGGGGGAGTGAGGGGATTAAATTAAGTAGTTAAGTGGTTAAGTAGTTAAGTGGTTGAGTGGTTAAGTGGTTGAGTGGTTACGTGGTTGAGTGGTTGAGTGGTTAAGTAGTTAAGTGGTTGAGGGGTTTAAGTTTTAAACAGGAAAGGACAACATGAAGACACGACTGTGCATGATGCTTGCGGCGGCGGCCGCGCTGGCGTGCGGCGCCTATACGCCGGCGCCGGGGATGAAGACACCGTGGGGCGAGAAGGTCACGCCCGAAAATGCGTGGCGGGAGTATCCGCGTCCGCAGATGGTGCGCGACGCCTGGACGAACCTGAACGGCCTCTGGCAATACGCGGTCACGAAGGACGCGCCGGGCATCCCCGCGAAGTGGGACGGCGAGATCCTCGTGCCGTTCGTGATCGAAAGCTCGCTTTCGGGCGTGGGGCGTCTGCTTGAACCGTCGGAGACGCTGTGGTACCGGCGCAGCTTCAACGCGGCCGCGAAGCCCGGCGAACGGGTGCTGCTTCACTTCGAGCAGGCGGACTTCCGCGCGCAGGTCTTCGTGAACCGCGTCGAGGTCGGCGTGCCGCACGAGGGCGGGCAGATGCCGTTCACCTTCGACGTCACGGACTACGTGAAGCCGGGTGCGAACGAACTCGTCGTCGCCGTCTGGGATCCGACGACCGGCTTCATCGGCTCGGTGGGCAAGCAGGTGTTCAAGCCGCATGGCTGCATGTACACGCGCTCCAGCGGCATCGGCGGCACGGTCTGGCTGGAGACGGTGCCCGAGACGCACCTCGTGGACTACACGGTGACGACGGACATCGAGGCGGGCACCGTGAGCGTCACGCTCGTGGGCGCGGGGAACCTCACGAAGGCCGAGGGCCGCGTGGAGGTCCGCCGGGGCGGGAAGACCCTCGCCTCGGGCGCGCTCGCGGCCTGGGGGAAGCCCATCACCATCAAGCTTCCGCAGCCGGTCGCGCTCTGGAGCCCCGAGTCGCCGGCCCTCTACGACCTCGCGATCACCTTCCGCGACGGCGCGACGGGCAGCGAGGACGTCGTGCGCGGCTACTTCGGGATGCGCGCGTTCGAGATGAAGAAGGACGCGAACGGCGTCCTCCGCTTCTACCTCAACAACAAGATGCGCTTCATCGTCGGCACGCTCGACCAGGGCTGGTGGCCGGACGGCCTCCTCACGCCGCCCTCCGAGGAGGCGATGGCCTTCGACATCCTGCAGCTCAAGAAGATGGGCTTCGACATGATGCGCAAGCACATCAAGGTGGAGCCGCGCCGCTACTACCACCTCTGCGACACGCTCGGCCTCCTCGTCCTCCAGGACATGCCGAGCGGCGGCGGTTCCGCCGAGGCGCGCTACGGCTTCTACCGCCGCGAGCTGAAGGAGATGGTGGACCACCTGCAGAAGACGCCGTCCATCGTCATGTGGGTCCCCTACAACGAGGGCTGGGGGCAGCCGGGCGAATTCCTCACACATGCGACGTTGATGTGGACGCAGCGCTACGACCCGACCCGCCTCGTGGACGGACCCTCGGGCTGGTTCGACTTCGAGGGCGGCGACAGGGGCTGGAAGGCGGAGCTGCGCGGCGGCTCCGCGCACAAGCCGCTCGACGAGGAGGAGGCCGCGCACGCAATCGACAAGCACGACTACGGCGCGCGCCCGCAGATGTTCCCCGTCAACCCGCGCCGGGCGAGCTTCCTCGGCGAGTTCGGCGGCATCGGCTGCCGCGTGGCGGACCACCTCTGGACGACGAACGCCTGGGGCTACGGCGGCACGGGCAACGACGCCGACCGCGCGGCCGTGCAGGCGAAGTTCGTCGCGCTCATGGAGCACGTCGGTAACCTCGCGCGGCGCGGCCTCGCGGGGTGCGTCTACACGCAGACGACGGACGTCGAGGCGGAGATCAACGGCCTCATCACCTACGACCGCAAGGTCGTCAAGTTCGACCCCGCCGCGCTCGCCGCCGTCCACGACCGGGTGCGCGCGAAGGCGGCGCTGGGCCTCGTCCCCACGGTGGCGAAGGAGGTGTTCCCGAAGCGCGACCCGAACCCGCGCGCCTGGGCCTACACGTTCGACGCGCCGGCGGCGGACTGGTTCCGGCCCGCGTTCGACGACGCGGCTTGGAAGCGTTCGGCGGGCGGCTTCGGCGGCGGCGGCATCGAGAAGGCCCATGCGGCGGCCAAGGTCGCGACGCCGTGGACGACGAAGACGCTCTGGGTGCGCCGCCACTTCGCCTGGGACGACGCGCCCGCGAAGATCGTCGAGGCCGTCGTCGAGATGTTCCACGACGAGGACGCCGAGGTCTACCTCAACGGCGAGCGGATCCTCGCCGTCACGGGCTACACGACCGACTACGTGCCGTTCGGGATCGACGCCGAGGCGTTCGCGAAGGCCGTCCGGAAGGGGGATAACATCCTCGCCGTCAAGGTCGTCCAGACCGTCGGAGGACAGTTCTTCGACCTGGGCCTTTCGGTTGAAGTCGCGAGATAGCGTGCCAACTTCCGCATGGACAGGCGCGGGGAAATGCGCTAGAATAGGTTTCCGTCCGTCAACCAATCCGAACGAAGGGCCATTATGGAACAGTCGCCGAAGCTCAAGTACAAACGCATCCTGCTCAAACTCTCGGGGGAGGTGCTGAAGAACCGCGAGAAGGGCGACTGCATTGACGCCGAGCGCCTCGCCTTCATGGCCGAGCGCGTGCGGAAGATCCACGCGTTCGGATGCGAGGTGGGGATCGTGCTGGGCGGCGGCAACATCTTCCGTGGCCTTTCCGGCGCGAAGAACGGCGTGAACCGCGTCGTGGGCGACTCGATGGGGATGCTCGCGACGATCATCAACGGGCTTGCGATGATGAACGCGCTGGAGACGATCGGCGTGCCGACGCGCGTGATGACGTCCATCGAGATGCCGAAGCTCGCCGAGCCGTTCATCCAGCGCAAGGCCATCCGCCACTTCGAGAAGGGGCGCGTCGTCATCTTCGCCGGCGGCACGGGCAACCCCTACTTCTCGACCGACTCGGCGGCCGCGCTGCGCGCGAGCGAGATCGGCGCCGACGCGCTCCTCAAGGCCACGAAGGTGGACGGCATCTACACGGCCGACCCGATGAAGGACCCCCAGGCGAAGAAGTACGGCTCGCTCAAGTACGAGACCGCGCTGGAGAAGCGCCTGAAGGTGATGGACTCCGCCGCGTTCGCGCTCTGCATGGACAACGACATCCCGATCGTCGTCTTCGACTTCTTCGACGGCGACGCCCTGGAGCGCGTGGTCCGCGGCGAGGCCGTGGGCACGCTTGTCTCCTGATGCGCCGTGCGCCGCGTTCTGTTCCGCGCCACCGCCGTTCCCGGTGGCGGCGCGTTTAATGAAAGGAGTGGAGGATGAGGGCCTGGGTCTGCTGCTTGTCGCTGTTGTTCGCGGTGTCTGGATGGGCGCAGCTTCCCGTGCCGCCGCCGGACATGCCGGCCCCGCAGGTTGTCCGAACCGTCGACGTGCGGGCGGACGAGACGCCGGTCTCGGTGGCCGCCTGGCACGTGGAGGCGCGCGTGGGCGGCGCCTTCGCGACCGTCACGACGTCGTTCTCCGTGCGCAACCCCAATGCGCGGCCCCTGGAGGGCGCGCTTGAATTTCCCCTCCCCGACGGCGCGCGCGTCTGCGGCTTCGCGCTCGACATCGACGGCGTGATGACGGACGGCGTCGTCGTGCCGAAGGAGAAGGCGCGCGCCGCGTTCGAGAAGGAGGTCAAGAAGGGCGTCGATCCGGGCCTCGTCGAGCACCTGAAGGGCAACGCCTACCGGACGCGCCTCTATCCCATTCCCGCGCAGGGCGCGCGCCGCGTGCGCCTTGTCTACGTGACGCCGCTCGCCTTCGCGCCGAACGGCGACGCCGCGCTCGTCCTCGCGATGCCGCGCACGCGCCTCGGCGAGCGGACCGTCTCGATCACGGTGCCGATGGGGAACGGCGTGCCGCGCCCCGTCCTCGGCGGCCTCGGCGACGCGCGCTTCGCCGAAGCCGAGGCCGTGTGGCGCAGCGAGACGCGCGAGACGGACGTGACGCCGACAGCGGACGTCACGGTGGCCCTGCCCGCGCTGCCCGCGCGGCTCGTCGCCGTGGAGGCGGAGGGCGCGGCCTGCTGGTTCGCCGTGAACGAACGGGTTCCCGCCCTCGACCGGGCGAAGACCTCCCTGCCGCTCACGTGGCGGATCCTCTGGGACGCCTCGGGGAGCCGCACGCCCGCCGACCTTGCCGCCGCCCGCGCCGTCCTGGAGAAGCTGCCCGAACGCGCCCGCTACGAGCTGATCGTGTTCAGCTGCCGCGCCGAGAAGCCGGTCCTCTGCGCCACGCGCGCGGAACTCCTGGGCCGCCTCGTCCGCTGCGGCGCGGACGGCGGGACGGACTTCGCCGCGCTGGCGGCCGCCCTGCGGAAGGGGCCGCCCTGCGAAGGCCCCACGCTCCTCTTCACGGACGGCGAGGACGCCCTCGCGGCGGACGGCGTCGACTTCGGGGACGACAAGCCCCTCGCGCTCGTCTCGGGCGCGGTGCGGGATCTCGCCTTCCTGCGCCGCCTCTGCGCGGGGCGCGTCATCGACCTCTCCCTCCGCACGCCCGACGAGGCGCTGGCGGAGATCGCCGACCCGCCGCCCACGCTCGTCGGCGTGCGCGGCGACGGCATCGCGCACGTGACCGGCCTCAAGACGGCCATGGCGGGCGAGCTTCTCAAGTTCACCAGCTCCGCTACGGGCCGCGACGTCTACGGCCTGGCCCAGAACCTCGACCGCGACGAGGTCGGCGCCGTCCTCTTCGGCGACGTCGAGGACATCAAGGAGGGTGACGAGTGCCGTACCACCGGCCGCGTCATGGACATCCCGACCGGTCACGCAATGCTCGGTCGCGTCGTGAACCCCCTTGGCCAGCCCATCGACGG
>URIT01000128.1 GCA_900547945.1 uncultured bacterium | reverse complement strand
CGCGGCGAGCCCCGTCCAGACGGTGCTCCTGGCGCTTGTCGCCACGAAGACGGTCAACTGCGCGGGGTATTGGGGCACGTTCGGCGTGGACCGCGGCTTCCGCGTCGGCGGCGCCGCCGCAACGGTCGAATCGAGCGGCGGCGGCGTGCGCTACGGCGGCATGGGCGACTACGTGTCGCTTGACGGCGCCGTGCGGCGCGACGAGGAGCTTTCGCTCGGCGCCGGCGCCGTGCGCGTCCTCGCGACGCGGCTTGACCCGGCGAACCACGCCGACCTCGCGGCGTTCCTGCACGACCGGGGCGTCGACCGCTTCCCGACGGCGCTCGGGGCCTACGGCGCGAACGGCGCGTTCGTGGGCGCGGTGGGCGAGGTGATCGCCTACGACCGGGCGCTGACGGACGACGAGATGGCGCGGGCCGAGCGCTACCTCATCGCGAAGTGGAAGGCGGCGGCGTGGAGCGAGGGGCAGCCGCCCGCCGAGACGGAGGACGGCTTTGCGCCGGGCGCCGCGCTGCGGATCGAGGGGGCGCAGGGCTGCGCGCTCGCGGGGAACGTGGCGCTGGACGGTCCGCTCGTCATCGACGCGCAGGGGGCGACGAGCCTGACGCCGATTGTCGTGGCGGGCGACCTCGCGCTGGGGGCCGGCGCGCGGGTGGAGGTGAAGAACTACCGCAACCTGCCGCGCGGGACGCGCCAGACGGCCCTGCGCGTGACGGGGACGGCGACAGGCGACTTCGCCGCCGTCGCGGGGCTTGAAAGCCCGTGGGCGTGGCGCCGCGCGGGGAACGACTGGTTCCTGATCTACGCATCCGGCACGGTTCTCCTCTTTCGCTGACGCGCGGCGGCGGGGCGTTTTGGTATAATGGGCGGCATGAAGCGGAAGATACCCTATGGCGTGATGAACTGGGCGGAGGTCGTGCGCGAGTGCCACTTCGTGGACAACACGGCCTACATCCGCGCGCTGGAAGACGTGAAGACGCCCGTCTTCCTGCGCCCGAAGCGCTTTGGCAAGTCCCTCTGGTGTTCGATGCTCGGGTACTACTACGACGTCAACTTCAAGGACCGCTTCGACGTGCTCTTCGGGAAGACGGACATCGGCCGGGCCCCGACGCCGCTCGCGAACTCGTTTCTCGTCCTGAAGTTCGACTTCTCGACGATCCAGATCGGGACGGTCAGGGAGATCGAGGAGCGGTTCTGCGCGAACGTGCGCGGGATGGTCGGCAGCTTCGCCGTCTCCTACGGCCATCTCGCGGACTGGAGCGAGGCGGTGGCCGCCGAGACGCCGTCGGCCATGGTCGACGCGCTTCGCCGCATCATCGCGGACAGGCGCCTCCCTCCGCTCTACGTGATCGTCGACGAGTACGACAACTTCACGAACGAGCTCGTCGTCTCGCGGCGCGACGTGGAATACGACGCGATCTGCGGGCATGACGGCGACGGGGCCGGCCGCGAGTCGTTCTTCAAGGCGTTCTTCAAGTCCTTCAAGGCGGGGCTCGCGGACGGCACGGTGGGGCGGACGTACTTCACGGGCGTCCTGCCGATTACGCTCGACGACCTCTCCAGCGGCTTCAACGTCGGGACGGTCGTGAACCTCAACCCGGACCTGCTCGGCATGGTCGGCTTCACGCAGGCGCAGGTCGATCGGTACGTGGACGAGATCTACGCCGACCGGGGCTTCGACCGGTCCAACTACCGGGACGTCCTCGCAGACCTCAAGGCGTTCTACGACGGCTACCGCTTCCTGCCGGGCGCGGAGCCGCTCTACAACGCGACGATCTGCAACTGGTACCTCTTCAACCTCGTCTCGAACAGGGGCGTGCAGCCGGACCTCGTGATCGACGCGAATGTCCGCATGGACGTGGTCTGGATCCGCCGGCTCGCGGGCGGGACGGCCAACGCGCTCGCGCGCGTGCAGGCCTACGTCGAGCGCGGCGAGGGCGAGTCGGCCTCGCGCGGCGGGCTCGCCGCGAAGTTCGGGCGCGCGAAGTTCTTCTCGAAGGATTTCTTCCCCTACGCGCTCTACTACCTCGGGCTCCTCACGTTCGAGTCGCCGTTCCGCCTCGGCATCCCGAACCTCACGATCCGGAACATGTTCGTCGACTACTACGACGAGCTTTCCGCGTTCAAGAACGCGGACGAGGCGCGCCGCCACTTCGGCAAGGCGGCGGAAGACCTCGCCCTCAACGGCGGCACGTGGCGCGGCCTCTTCGAGGCGTACTGGCAGCATTTCGTGAAGGCGCGCATCCCGGCGCAGGCGTTCGACAAGATGAACGAGAACTTCTTCCGGACGACGTTCGCGTCCCGGACGTGGGACTATCTGCCGATGTACTACTCGATCGAGACGGAGTACAACACGCCGGAGGGCCGCTGCGACTTCCTCGCCGTGCCGAAGCCGGGGTTCGCGAAGCCCGCGTGCCTCATCGAGTTCAAGTATTTCACGAACGCGGAGGCCGCGCGCGAGAAGATCCTCGGCCGCGCGACGCCGGACGCGGAGACGGTTGCGCAGGCGAAGCGGTACCGCGACGCGCTGCCGCGCCGCCCCGGCTGGAACCATCCCGTCGAGACGTACGTCGTCGAGGTCTGCGGCAACCGGGGCTACAACTGGTTTGCCGTGGAAGGCGACGCGGACTGCTTGCAAGCGAAAAAAGAAGAGAGAGAGGTTTCTTGACGACATGAAGACGAGACTTTTGGCGACGATGTGGGCGTGCGCGGCCCTGGCGGCGTGCGCGGTGAATTGGGACGCGGCGCTCGTGCGGGGCACGACGCCGAACGGTCGGCTGTTCTACGCGCCGGGGGAGGAGATGGCGTTCTCGCTCGTCCTGGAGGGCGTGAAGGGGGAGATCCCCGCCGACACGTACTTCCTCGACTGGGAGCGGCGCGGCGACGACGGCCTCGTCGAGAAGGGGCGCGCGCCCCTGCCCGTGACGGCGCCGTTCGTGCTGCGCACGAAGAGCGACAAGCCGGGCTTCGTGTGCGTGGAGGCGAACGTCGTCACGAAGGACGGCAGGCGCGTCCCCAAGAACCACCGCTGGGAGAAGCGCGTGTTCTTCATGGGCGGCGCGGGCGTGGCGCCGCACGAGGTGCGGGGCGGGAAGGAGCCGACGGACTACGACGCCTTCTGGGCGGACCTCGAGAGGCGGCTCGCGGCCGTGCCGGTCACGGCCGAACGGCGCGAGGTGCCGTGCGCGGACAAGGCGGTGAGGCTCTACGCGGTGAAGATCGCCTGCGCGGGGCCGCGTCCCGTGACGGGCTACCTGACGATCCCCGTGGCGGCGAGCGCGACGAACCGGATGCCGATCCAGGCGTGCTACCGGGGGGCGTCGATGGCGGAGATGGAGGCGCCGAAGGGCGGTCCGCACGACCGGATCCGCATGGAGATCAACGTGAACGGCTACGACCTCGGGCGGGGCGAGGCGTACATCAAGGACTTCTTCACGTCCATCTCGAAGCCGGGGTACGGCTACGGGATGGACCCCGAGTCGAACGCCAGCCGCGAGACGAGCTACTGGAAGGACGTGGCGCTGCGCGCGATCCGCTACCTCCAGTGGATCACGACGCTGCCGGAGTGGGACGGGAAGACGCTCGAACTCGCCGCCGGCAGCCAGGGTGGCTGGCAGGCGCTGATGGCCGCCGCGCGCTTCCGCAAGGTGACGCGCCTCGTGACGAACGGCACGTGGGGGTGCGACTGGACGGGGCAGGACACGCGCGGACGGCTCACGTCGACGTACCGCCCCAAGACGACGTCGCCCGCGATGGCGTACTACGACCCCGTCTTCGCGGCGGCGCGCATCACGTGCCCCGTCGCGATCACGTTCGCGGGGATGGGGGATTACGTGAGCCCGCCGTCCTCGCTCACCGCGCTCTACAACGCGCTCAAGGTGCCGAAGAAGATCACCTACGTGCAGGGCGAGACGCATGGCTGGCGGCCGGGCGGCGACCAGACGCTCACGGTGGACGGCGGCTACGACCGCGCCGTGAAGGCGCAGGCCGTCCTCATCGACCCGCTTGCCTACATCACGGACGCGCTCGCGGCGGGTGCGCGCCACGTCACGCTGCCGAAGGCCGACTACTGGCTTACGCCCGCGCGCGGCGAGACGGCCTACCTGCGGCTGAAGGGCCTGAAGGACGCGACGATCGACTTCGGCGGGTCGAAGTTCATCGGCACGGTGAAGACGCGGATGATCGACCTCCAGGACTGCACGCGCGTGACGCTTCGGAACCTCACCATCGACTACGCCGACCTGCCGTTTACCCAGGCTGTCATCACGAAGGCCGACGCGGAGGGGACGTGGGACGTGAAGGTGATCGACGGCTATCCCGTCCCCGAGGCGGGCGAGAGGGGCGACGGCTCGTGCTGGCCCATCCAGGTGTACGGCAGGGAGGACTGGGAGCTGAAGAACCCGATGCGCTTCCGCGACGGCATCGAGATCGCGAAGACGGGCGTGGACACCTTCCGGATCTCCGGCGGCAAGGACCGGCGCGGCGGCGTGGGCGACGTCGTCGTGTGGAGCGTGAAGGAGAAGGGACGGCCGACGGACGTGAGCGCGATCAAGAGCCTGCGCGGCACGGAATGCCGCTTCGAGGACATCACGGAGTACGCGACGCCGCACGGCTGCGCCTACGAGGACTACTTCGGCGACGCGAACACGTACCTCCGCTGCCGGATCGTGCGGTGTCCGCCGGAGCAGGACCTCTTCCCGCGCGGGCTCATGCGCCTGCGCAGCGGCAACCACGACGCGAACATGCACCGCGGCGCGGTGCGCGGGCCGCGCATCCTCGACGGCGAGGCGAAGTACCACTGCGACGACTGCGTGAACATCTCCGGCATGTACGGGCTCGTCACGGAGTCGAAGGGGGGTGACGAGCTGCGCATCCTCGTCAACTACCTCGGCCTCTCCATCGACGACGGCGACACGTGCCAGGTGATGACCTACGAGGGGCGGAGTCTCCCGGACGTGAAGGTGGTGAAGGTGACGGCGGACGGCGACACGACCGAGGAGGAGAAGGCCTACATGCTTACGCTCGGCTTCTGGCCGGGGCTGGAGAAGTCGTGCCGCAAGGCGTACCGCCTGAAGCTGGAGAAGCCGCTCCGGCTCGCGCGCGGGAGCGTGATCATCTCGAACCGGCACCAGGGCAACGGGTTTGTCGTCCGGGGCTGCGACTTCGGGCACAGCCGCGCGCGCGGGCTCCTGATCAAGGCGTCGGGCGGGCTGATCGAGTCGAACCGCCTCACACGCTGCGCGGGCCAGGCGATCCAGATCGCAACGGAGTACGAGTGGATGGAGGGCGGGTGCAGCCGCGACCTCGTCGTGCGCGGCAACACGTGCCGGCACAACGGCGGCGGCATCCACGTGGGCGGCAACAACGGCGCGCGCAAGATGCTGCCGGCCGACTCGCACTACAACATCTCGATCACCGACAACGAGGTGGACGGTCCGGGCATCTCCGTCGAGGGCTGTACGGGCGGCGAGGTGCGCCGCAACGGCGCGGCGAAGGTCCGCCTGCGCAACTGCGAAGGCGTGCAGGTGGATGAACCCGTCCGGAATTAGGCCGGTTGGTTTCCCACATGGGAGGGACGCGCTTCGTCGCGTCCGATTCGCTTGTCCAGCCTACATGACGACCACGGGGAGGTTGTGGCGTAGGAAGGGCGTGAGGTCTTTGTCCAGAAGGCGGTTCACGTCGAAGCCGGGCGTGTAGGCGCGTCCCGTGAAGGGGTATTTCGCCGCCGCCGTGAGGTGGTAGGGGAGCAGTTCGACGCGGATGAGGCCCGAGGGGCCCTCCAGCAGACGCGCAAAGCCCCCCTTCGCCTCCGGCGTGTCGTTGACGCCGGGGATGAGCGGGATGCGGGCGATGAAGGGGCGTCCCGACGCCTTGAGCCAGCGGAGGTTCGCGTGGATGGGGGCGGGATCGACGCCGGTCCAGCGGCGGTGGGCGGCGGGATCGGGGTGCTTGAGGTCCTGGAAGACGAGATCGAGCCGGGAGACGATGCGCCGGTAGGCGGCGGGGGGGGCGTAGCCGCTCGTTTCGATGGCGAGGTGTTGGCCGTGGAGAAGGGGGATGAGGGCGTCGAGGAAGGGAGCCTGGAGGAGGGGTTCGCCGCCGGAGAAGGTGACGCCGCCGTGGGAGGAGCGAAGGATGTCCGCATTGACGAGGATTTCATCCGCAAGCGCCTGGGCGGTGACGCGGCGGCCACAGAGGACACGGGCACCGTGGGGACACCCCCCGCCATGCGCGCAGGATCCGCAATGGACGCATTTCTGCGCCTTGAAGAGCATCTCCGGCTCGGGGGAAAGTCCTTCGGGGTTGTGGCACCACGTACAGCGGAGGGGACAACCCTTGAAGAAGACGGTCGTGCGGATGCCGGGACCGTCATGGAGGCAGAACTCGCGCACCTCAAAGACGACAGCCATTTCCTCATTCTTGTTCCGCATGGGCGCAGTATAGCACAAACGGAGGGATTGTGGTAAACTACGCCCCTGAAAAGGAAGGAGACCCCGTAAGGAAAATGGATGTCCGCTCGATGCGCTTTGCCCTCACCCATCTGTCGTGCGCGTGTGCGCTTGGACGGACGAATGGCGAAGTCCTCGCCCACGCCCGTGCCGGGTCTTCCGCCGGGATGGTGCCGCTTGAGGGCGGCATTCCGGGGCGGCGTGTCCTTTTCGGGATGGTTCCCGGCGATCTGCCGCCCGTGGCGGAGCCGGCATTCGACATGCGGACGAACCGGCTCCTCCTCCACGCGGTGCGGAACATGCGTGCGGAGCTGGACGGCTTTCTCGCGCGGCATGCGCCGGACCGCGTGGCGGTCGTGCTCGGCGCCTCCAACACCGGCATCGACGAGGCCCAGCGCCATGTCGATGCGTGGCTGGAAACGGGTTCGAAGCCGGAGGGGCTTCACTTCTCCCAGATCGAGCTCGGCACGCCGTCCGACTACCTGAAACGCCTCCTCGGCGTGAAGGGGCCCGCCTATACGGTTTCGACGGCGTGCAGTTCGAGCACGAAGGCGTTTGCGTCGGCGCGGCGGCTGGTTGAGCGGGGCGTGGTGGACGCCGCGCTCGTGGGCGGCGTGGACGGACGCTGCCGGTTCGCGCTGAACGGGTTCCACGCATTGGGGGCGCTCTCTCCCGGTCTTTGCCGGCCCCTGGCCCCCGACCGCGACGGCATCAACCTCGGCGAGGGCGTTGCCCTCTTCACGCTTGAGAAGGCCGCAGCGGTCGAAGCGCCAAGCCCCCAGACGGCCGGGGGTGGCTCCCGAAAGACCGTCTACCTCGCCGGCTGCGGCGAATCGAGCGATGCCCACCACGCGACGGCACCGGATCCCGAAGGACGCGGCGCGGAGACGGCGATGCGCGCGGCGTTGGCGGACGCCGGGTTCGCCCCGTCGGACATCGCCTACCTGAACCTGCACGGCACGGGGACGCAGGCGAACGACGCGATGGAGCTGAGCGCCGTCCGCCGTGTCTTCCCCGATTCCCTATCCCCAATTCCCCTCATCGAGTCGACGAAAAACCTCACGGGGCACTGCCTCGGCGCGGCGGGGGCGGTGGAGGCGGCGATCTGCTGGCTGTATCTCGCGTCCGGGGACGTGAAGGGGGCGGCGATGAGCAATTCGTTCGCGTTCGGCGGCTCGAACGCGAGCGTGGTGCTGGCGACGGAGGATGGACGATGACGGTGCCGTGGACGCTGGATGAACTGCTGCCGCACCGCCCGCCCATGCGGCTCATCGACGCCATCGAGGCGTTCGACCCCGAGGCGAAGACGCTCACGGCGACGGTGACGGTCACGCCCGGGCAGATCTTCTTCTTTGGCACGGAGGAGGGCGTGCCGAACTGGGTGGCGATCGAGTACATGGCGCAGGCAAGCGCGGCGCTTGCGGGATGCTACGACCGGCATGTCGCGCCCGACCGCCCGGCGCGTCCGGGTTTGCTTCTGGGCACGCGGAAACTGGACCTGAAGCTGGAACGGTTCGAGGCGGGCAAGACGTACCGCGTGACGGCGACGAATGCGTTCTGGGATGCGGACGCGGCGGCGTTCGCGTGCGAGATCCGCGACGCGGCGGGGGACGTGGTGGCGACGGCGACGCTGAACGCCTACCGTCCGCCGGATTTCGAGGGCTTTCTAAAGGAGCAGGCAACGGCATGAAGCGCGTATTGGTGACGGGATCCTCCCGGGGCATCGGAAGGGCGGTGGCGCGGCGGCTCGCACAGGACGGTTTTGCCGTCGTGACGCACGCGGTGCGGAACGCGGCGGCGGCCGGGGAGACGGCGGCGGACTGCGCGCGCCTCTCCGGGATGCCTGTGCAGCCGGCGCTCGTCTTCGACCTTGCCGACCGCGCGGCGACGGCGGCGGCGCTGGAGGCCGACATGGCCGCGCACGGCCCCTACTTCGGCGTCGTCGCGAACGCGGGCGTCAGTGCGGACGCGCCGTTCCCGATCCTCGAAGGCGACGCCTGGGACAAGGTCATCGACACGGACCTCACGGGCCTCTACAACCTCCTCAAGCCCATCGTGATGCCGATGGTCTCGAACCGCATCCGCGGCCGCATCGTCGCGCTCTCCAGCGTGAGCGGCGTCGCGGGCAACCGCGGCCAGGTCAACTATTCCGCCGCGAAGGCCGGCGTGATTGGCGCGGCGAAGGCGCTTGCCGTGGAGCTTGCGAAGCGCGGCATCACCGTGAACGCGGTCGCGCCGGGCGTCATCGAGACGGAGATGGCCGCCACCATCGAGGAGCCGGAGCTTGTGAAGCGCGCGATCCCGATGCGCCGCTTCGGCACGCCCGAGGAGGTGGCGGGCCTCGTCGCGTTCCTCTTCCGCGACGAGGCCGCCTACATCACGCGCCAGGTCATTTCGGTCAACGGCGGACTGTTCTAGAAGATGAAGTCGCCGCTTCGCGTCGCCGCTGCGCGGCTTGTAAGTGGTTAAGTCGCCGCTTCGCGGCTTTAAATCTATGGCTAGGAGGGTACGCAACGGGAGGGCCGCGCTTGTCGCGGCCGTCCCCACGCCGCCCTCGGCGCGGGGCGTCCGCACGGGCTCCCGCGTTGACCCTAACGCATGTGGACTCCGACGTTGGTAGGGGCGCGCGTCCCGCGCGCCCGCCCGGCCCCACGCATCAGGTCCGACTGCCGGACGTCCCGCGCCGAGGGCGGGCCGCCGGGGACGTCGGCCCCTACCACAGGTTCCGGCCACAGATTCCGACCACAGGTTCCTACCACAGATTCCGACCACAGATTCCGACCAAAGATTTCGGCCACAGATCCCGGCCACAGATTCCGACCACCGTCCCCAACCGCCGTCCCCAACCGCCGTCCCCGACCGCCCCCCTGTGTGCTGCGTGATCCGGCCACGTTCCCGCAACAAGTCGCGACCTTCCCGTTGCGTCCCGTTCCGAAGTGAAATCGCGCGGCGTCATGCGGGAGGGCCGCGCTTGTCGCGGCCGTCCCCGCGCCGAGCCCGTTCGCGAGCCAACGTTGACGCACGGCACCCCCTTGCCACCCTTATCCCGATTTTTTGAATAGGCCCTGATTTCTCGGACGCAAAACGGCG
>URIT01000127.1 GCA_900547945.1 uncultured bacterium | reverse complement strand
TTCCGGCGCCCGCAGGCCGTCCGGCACGCCCCCTCCGGCGGATTCCAGCGACACGCTCGCGGCGGCGAGCAGGACGGCGGGATCGCGCAGGCGCGCCGCGTCCACCGCGCGCCCGAACCGTTCCGGCCCCAGCGCCACGCCGAGCTGCGCGAAATAGGTGTTGGACGAGTGGACAAGCGCCGAGGCGAGGTCCAGCCGTCCGAAGCCCCTCCAGACCTTCCCCCTGCGGGCCATCTGCTGTGCCTCCACGTCGCGGATCGCAGGCGTGCCGCGCGCGCTGCGATACCCTCCGGCCGGGCAGTTGAAAAGGGGATCGAGTCCCTGCGAGAGCGCCGCCGCCGCCATGAACACCTTGAACGTCGAGCCGGGCGGGTAGAGACCGTTGAGCGCCCGGTTCAGGTAGTTCGCCCGGGGCGCCGAGACGAGCGCGCGCAAACGCCCCGTCGCCGGCTCCAGCGCCACGACCGCCCCCCGCTTCCCCTCCATCAGCGCCTCGGCGCGCGCCTGGAGGCGCGCATCGAGCGTCAGCGGCACGGGGCGCCCCTTCGCCGCGAGCGCGCGGTCGTCGAGGACGTGCTGGAAGGTGGACCCCTCCTCCGCGACATCCAGCCGTTCGCCCCGTGCGTCCACGGCCACGCCGTGCGGCGGCAGCACCGCCTCCGCATTCGCCCGGCGCGCGTGCCGCCGCAGGAAGCGCACGAAGCGCGGGTCCTGCGGACCCACCTCGAGCCAGCGCGCATGCGCCACCGCCAGCACCAGGATGGCCACGCCCCCCAGCGCGCCGAGCACAAGCAGACGCAGCCTCATCCCCGCACGCTGCCTACTTTTCCGCCCGCACCGCCGCCATCGCCGCCCGCCGCATCAGCGCCGCGCGGTCCTCGGGCACGAAGTCGGGCCGGTAGGGACACGCCGTCACATCCACGCCGAAGAGCGCCGCCACCCACACGCACCCCTGCAGATACTCGCCGGCGGGGTTGAGGTGGCAGCCGTCGACGCGCAGCTTCCGCTCGTCGGCGTCCTTCCGCCACGAAGAGCCCTTCCCCCAGTGCGCCTTGCCGCAGACGTCGCCGTAGAAGTCGGGCAACCGCGGTTCGGCGAACGCCGCGAGTTCCTGCTTCGTGTAGACCTTCGCGTACCGGACGGGCAGGTCGCGGCGGTAGTTCTGCACCGCGACGGCGGTGGGGATGATCTTGAGGCCGTGCTTCCGCGCGAGCGCGCCGTAGGCCGCGTGCAGGCGGGCGAACATCTCGTCCGGCGTGAACTTCCACACGCCGAGCCGCCCGTCATACGGCGAATAGCTCCAGGTCTCCTGGATGCGGATCTCCGCCTGGGGGGCGAGTTCGCGGATCTTGGCGATCAGGTTGTCCGCATAGGGCTGGTAGGTCTTCTCGAACGCGCTCTGCCCGCTCGCCTGCTGGATCGTCACGATGTCCCACGGTTCGGCGGCGAGCGCCTGGGGGATGTTCGCGCGGCCCTTCGGCGCCGCCCTGCGGAGGCCGGACGCCTTCGCGTCGCAGGAAGTCCAGCTCATCTGGACGGCGTAGGGGCGGAAGTCGGGGTCTCCCGCCTTCTCGACGTTGGCCCAGTGCTTCGAGAGCGGGCACCCGCCGATGCAGAGGTTCGCGAGGTCCAGCGCGCACCCCATCGCCTTCGCGACCGCCGGCGTCTCGCGCATCGCGCTCTCGGTGAACGAGTTGCCGATCATCAGCACCTTGAGCGTCTTCGCCTCAACCATCCACACGCACGCGCCGACAAGCGCGCACAACATCAAGGACTTCCTCATTGCCTGTCTCCTGTTCTTTTCGAATGCCCAGTACGATTTCGCGATTCCCGCCTCGGCCCGTCACGCGCGCGGTACGATCCGCACGGGGAAGATTTCCTTGTTGAGGTCGCGGTCCATCGCGATGACCATCACGTCGCCCGCCTTCTTCGCGGCGAGCGTGCCGTCGGACGAGATGGTCGCGCAGTCGTTGAAGTAGCTGACGAAGGGGTTGTACCTGTTCTTCGGGTTCGGCGTGTACGTGATGCGCTCCCCGTCGTGGCAGCCCCAGGTGAGCGGCCCCTCCAGGAGCGGCGCCGCGAAGCGGCACGTCTCGCCCGCCGTGACGACGCGCGCCCGCGTGTGGATCGTCCGGTCCTGTCCGCCACCCACGCGCGTGAAGTGGACGAGGTCGTGCGCGGGGTCGAGCTGCACGGCGTCGAACGTCTGCTCGGCCACCGTGCCGCCCTGCTTGCGCGGCAGGTCGCCGCACCAGGGCTTCGAGCCGAGGATGTAGTCGCCGTAGGCGGCGTCGCAGGGTTCCGTCACATGGAGGATGCCCCTCTGGAAGGTCTGGCGCTCCGCGTGGTGGTGGCCCGTGAGGTCGAGGAGGATGCGCCCCCGGGCGGACGCGAAGTCGTACGTCCTGCCGCACACCGTCGCGCGCCCCCGGTTCTGGTACGCCTCCAGAAGACTGCGGAACGACGCGAAGCGGCGGCGGTCGCCGTCGTCTCCCACGCAGCCCGTGAGCGGAATGTGGTGGATGACGACGGCGCTCCAGCCGGCGGGAATCGTGGCAAGGGCCTGTTCCGCCAGCCAGGTGAGCTGCGTCGGGCCCATCCCGTAGGTGACGGCCCAGTAGGTCCGCGTCGGGTCGATGGCGTCCGTCGTGTCCGCCACGATGTAGCGGAGCCGCGCCGCCGCGTTGTCGAAATAGTAGTAGCACGCCGTCGGGTCGGCGGCGTTCGTGACGGCCGCCGCGCAGCCCTTTGAGCCCATCACGACGGCCCGCGCCGCCTCGGCGGAGTAGGTGAAGCCCGCAGGCGTGTCCGCGTCGTGCTTGATCGTGAAGTCGTGGTTGCCCTTCGCGGTGTAGAGGCGCTGGCCGGCGCGCTCGATCGGGTCGCGCCAGAAGAGGCGGTAGGCATCAACCGCAACGTCGACCCCGGCCTTGTCCGACTCGAACTTCGCCGCGAACGCCTCGGGCAGGTCGCCGCCGCAGAACGTCTTCTTCAGGGGCGTGAGCGGCGTGAGCGCGGCAAGCGCCTTGCCGCTCTGCCGGCGGTTCGCCGAGATGTGGAGGTCCGTGATGAACCAGAAGCCGTCCACCGTCGTCCGCGCCCGTGCGCGCACCTTTTCGGCGACGGCGGCGAGGTGCGGCGCCCAGTAGGCGCCAAGCGGACGCGCCGCGTCGTCCGCCATCGCCGCAAGCGCGCGCATCGCCGGCCCCATCGCCCCGGCTGCGGCGAACACGCCCAGCCCCGAAAGAAACGTCCGTCTGCCAATCTCCATCTCGTCTTCTCCTCTTGAAAAAGAAGACCCAACCATAAGGTCGGGTCTTCCCTTTTCGTTCGCGCCTGCGCGCTTCGATTACCAGCGGGTGTCGCCACGGTCGCCGCGATCACGGCGCGGACCGCCGAAACCGCCACGACGCTCGGTGCGGGGCTTGGGCTGCGACTCGTTCACGCGGACCGGACGCCCATCGAGCGGCTGGCCGTTGAGGGCGTCGATCGCCGCCTGAGCCTGGGCGCGGTCGGGCATTTCGACAAAGCCGAAGCCCTTGGAGCGACCGGTCATGCGATCGGTCACCACACGCGCGGAGGTAACTTCGCCATACGCCGCGAAAGCGGCCTTGAGTCCGTCGTCAGTCGTCGCATAAGCGAGGTTACCAACGTAGATATCCATCTTCTTGTATCCTTCTTGATCACTATCAACGAATCGTACCTCGGCACACGCCTCGGACGAGTTGTGCCAAACAGTTTACCACTTCTTTTTTACACTCGTCAAGGGGGGAAATATATGGTTTAATATAAGGCGCATGAACAAATTGGAAACACGCACGCGCTATGAGGCGGCCAGGCGGCTGCTCGCCCAGTCCAGGCGTATCCTCGTCTCCGGGCATCTCAGCCCGGACGGCGATTCGCTTGGTTCGATGATCGCGCTCTCCCGTCTGCTCCGCACCGCAGGCTACGACGCCTACGCCACGGCCGACGTGCGTACACTCGGCAAGCCCGGCTTTCTGGAGGGCGTCGCCGACCTCATCCCGCTGCGCAAGCTGCGTCGCCGCAAATTCGACCTCTTCGTCTACGTCGACGCCGCCACCCCCGCGCGCCTCCCCCCCGAAGTGCGTCCCTTCGCCGAGAAGCTGCCCACCCTCATCCTCGACCACCACGCCACCAGCCAGGAGACGGGCACCGTCTCGATCATCGACCCCTCCGCCGCAGCCGCCGGCGAACTCGTCTGGCGGTTCGCGAAGTGGATGGAATGGCCCCTCGACCGCGTTGTCGCAGAAGCCCTCTGGGTCGCCCTCGTCACGGATACCGGGCGCTTCGCCTACGACTCCACCACCCCCGCCACGCTCCGCACCGCCTGTGACCTGCTCAAGTACGGCGTGCGCACGGCCTACATCAACGACGTCCTCTACTGTTCCTTCAACGCGCGCGCGACCGAGCTCAAGCGCCGCGCCTGGCGTTCCCTCCACATCTGGAAGAACCGCAAGGTCGCCGAGGTCACGCTCACGCGCGATGATTTCAGGGAGGTGCGCGGTTCCAAGGCCGAGGCCGAGGACGTCATCGAGATACCCCGTTCCGTGGCGAAGAACGAAGTCGCCCTCTTCTTCTACCAGATCCCGGACCGTACCAAGGAGACGCGCTGTTCGATCCGGACGCGCGGGGAGCTGGACGCGACCATCCTGGCCACGAAGTTCGGCGGCGGCGGGCACCGCAAGGCCGCCGGCTGCACCATCAAGGCACCCATGGGGTCCGCGAAGCGCCAGATGCGCGCCGCCGTCAAGGACCTTCTCAAGAACGGCGTGTGCCGCAAGACGGCGCCGGTGCGCACGCCTCCACCCCCAACACCGCCAACGGCATCCCAGAAGGCCTAGCAATTGAATAGTTTCCGCATGAAGCGGAAAGGAGCAGTTATGAGTCCATACAAAAACCTGATCACGTCGAAGCTGGACGTCATCCAGCTTCACCTGAACGAAGCGCTGGCCGGCAAGAACCTCCGGCCGCTTGAAGCCCCCTTGAAGCGGATGAACCCGGGCGGCGCCCTGCCGGTGTGGTTCAGCCAGCTCGCGACCGCGCACACCCTGCCGAACCTGGACGACCGCAACGCGGGCGGCATCATCAAGAAGCTGCTGATCGGCGTCCTTGAAAAGTACGTCCTGGAGGAGCCCCTGGAACTCCACCTCGTCCCGACGGGCGCCGTCACCATCCCGGAACTCGAACTCGGGGTCAAGACGCCCTCGGAGAACTTCTGCACCATCGAGCCCTACTTCTCCGCCTACGAGCGCCTGACCGGCACCGGGTACGACACGCTGGTGCTTCAGACGAGCTACCAGGACGCCAAGCAGTCTGTCGCGAAGAACCACGGCCTGAAGGAGCGGATCCTCAACGTCCGCTACCTCCGGGGATCCGAGATTGCCGACCTGCAGCTGTGCGAGATCGCGGAGAACCTGAAGCGGGTCTACGCGGACCGGGAGGACATGCTGCGGCGCGCCATCAACTTCCTCGCCTACGCCAATCCGATGGACTGGGAGTCCGCCCACTTCATCGACCTCCTCCAGCGCCTCGGCACCGGCGACCTCGACCTCGAAGACTCCTTCTGGCGGATCCGGAAGGAGTTCATGCGCAAGAACCGGCAGCACGAGAAGAAGGGCCGGATGCAGATCCCCCCCGAGCAGCTGGAACACCTCGAACGCGCGCTCACCAGCCCGGACAACATCGTCCTCCAGGCCGAGGAGTGGGTGATGCGGACGCTGAACGAACACTGGCACGCCCCCAGCAGGGCCGTCTGGGACCGCATCCTCACGCAGCCGCTTGAGGGCAAGATCGGCATGACCTACATGCTCCAGTGGCAGTACCACTTCGGCACGCTGTTCCGTCCCGAGCGTTAGAGGCGAACCGGTCCCGGATTCGAGAAGAAGGGGAAGACCGCATGGACAGGGTTCTCGTCCTCACCGACGGCAAGGCCGGACACGAAAACCAGTCGCGCGCCTTTGTCCGCGCCCTGGGCCGCGACTTCGATTTGGTCGAAGTCCATTTTCGGAGCCCCCGCCACAAGGCCCTCTCCTACCTTCTCGACCATCTCGGCCTCCACACCTCCCGCCTGTTCACCCTGAATGCCAGAGTCACCGGCCCCTACGCCGCCGTCGTGGGAACCGGGTCAGGCACATTCTACGCCGCGAAGACCCTCGCGCGCCAGCTGGGGACGAAGTGCGGCGTGGTCCTCTATCCGCGCGGCTACTGCATCGCCACGTTCGACTGCGTGCTCGCCCCCGCCTTCGACCGTCCGCCCGCCGCCCCCAACGTGGTCGAGATCCCCGCCAACCTCGTCGCGAACGACGCCGCCTTCTACGCCGCCGGCACGGCGGCCTTCCAGACGCGCCACCCCTTCCCGCATCCCACGCATCCCGTCCCCGCCGTCGCGGTCATCATCGGCGGTCCCAACGCCTGTTCCTCGATGACGCCCGATTGGATGCGCACGCAGCTCACGCGCATCTTCACCGAACACGGGCATCCCGCCTTCCGCCCCGCCCCCTCCGGCACGACCTCCCCCGTTCCCGAATTCTGGGTCACGACCTCCCGCCGGACCCCACCCGATGTCGAAGCCGTCGTCAGGGACTTCCCCTTTGACTACCGTCTCCTCTACTCGGAAGACCACTTCAACCCAATCCCCGCCTTCGTCTCGCTCGCGCAGACCCTTTACGTCACCGCCGAGTCCACCGGCATGCTCTCCGAAGCCTGTACCTTCGGGTCCGCCGATGTGCGCATCCTCGACAACCTCAACCCCGGCCCCCACAAGTTCCGCCGCTTCGCGGAATCCTGCGCCGCCCTGGGCGCGAAGAAGATCGACCTCTCCGCGCCCTTCGCCGCCGCCAAGTCCCTCCTCGGCCTCTAATCTCCCTCCCTGACGCGGCACGATTGTGTTCCCCCACAACCGGTGGCACGGGGTCGCGCTCCCGCGCGACCGTGGTTCGGCGCGTACTGTCCCCACACCCTCCCTTCTGCCCTACACCAAACTCCGAAAGGCACCATTCCGAAGCGAAATCCCACAACGATCCTCCCATGTATCCGCATGTAAGATTTCGATGCGTAATAATTTCACGTCTCACATCTTAACCCAATATCCGACATCCAATATCCGACACAACACGCGACGGGCGCAGGTCTCTGCGAAATTTCGACTCCACGTGAGATGCGTTCGGACGCCACGCGCCGAGGGCGGCGCGGGTACTTCGCGCGCCGGGCCGCCGAGCGGAGACGTGCTACATGCCAAATCCGATCGCGCGGGTGGCGTGCCCCTCAACAACCTACAGGGATCGGGCGGCATCGCCTTCAACCCACTCGCCTACACGGCTGGGCTCCCCTGGGAGGGTCATTCAACCAGCAATCTCAACGGCATCGTCTCCAAGCCGCAGGTTGGCGCCTGGTACGTCAACCTCAACGACGCCGACATCAACTGGTGGGCGGGATCGGTCGCCGTCACCGTGGCGGACCGCATCGAACTCTCCTACGGCTACGGTCTCATCGACGCACACAACTACGGCGACCGCTCCATCTCCACCCACAACGTCGGCGCGAAGCTCCGCTTCCTCGACGAGAACGCCTTCGATACGGCCTGGGTCCCGGCCCTCGCCGTGGGCGGCGTGTGGAAATACACGGACTCGGCGACGGTGAAGGCCCTCGGGCTTGACGACAACGGCTTCGACGCCTACCTCGTCGCCTCCAAGCTTGTCACGCAGACGCCCATCCCCGTCCTCCTCTCCGCCGGCCTCCTCCTTTCGGACGAGGTGGTCAACGGTGTCGTCGGACACAACGACTACGACGTGGTGGCGTTCGGCAACCTCGACATCCTCCCCGCCGAGAACGTCGCCATCGGCATCGAATACAAGCAGGGCGTCGACGCCGGGGACGGCATCCGCAACCACGACTACTGGGACGCGCACGTCGCCTGGTTCGTCACGAAAAACCTCACCGTCGTGGCCGCGTTTGCCGAGACCGGCGACAAGGACCGTTTCTACCGCCACGGCAGCACGAAGAAGCTCGGCGTCGGCTCCGGCGCCGTCTTCTCCGTGCAGTACCAGTTCTAGCATCCCGCACGGCGGCATGCCCCACGCGAGAAGGGCGTTCCCGCAAGGTCAGAAACGCGGCAGCTTCGCACGCGAATCGACCATGCCGCCGATACGGTTGCGCAGCTTCCAAATCCGGTCGTGTTCCTCGCGCAGGAAACGGAGGCGCCTCTCGTCGCGGCGATTGCACGCCGCATCGACGAGGTTCGCCATGTACACGATCTCCTGCGCCCACACGTTCGGATAGGCTCCACCCGCGTAGGCGGAGGCCGCGTGGCGGCATCCCTCGGCTATCGCCGAGATCTCGGCGAGAATGGGTTCCGTCAGGCCCGGATGGCGCGAGTAGCCCCGGTCGTTCGCGAGGATGCGGAAGAGCTCGCTCGCGTTCGCCCGGAGCGCACCGCCGCGCAGATAGAGCGTGCCGAGGCGCAGAAGCGTGCCGCCGAGCGGCACGCCCATGATGCCGTTGAGGGCCGATTCGAGATCCATCTTCGCGGCGGAGGCTCCCTCGTGCGCAAGCATACCGCCGAAGACAAGCCCTGGCAGGGAGGCGGCAAGCGGCTGCCAGTGCCCGCCGTCGCCCCAGTCCGTCACGAGAAACCCGCGCGCGCCGTGGAGCCGCCCCGCCCGTTCGGCGGCAACCATGTTCTCGCGCATGTTCTCGACACGGCCGGCGAGCGAGTTCCACGCGCTCGTGCCGGGACAGACGTAGAAGTCGAGCCCGGCGGCGTGGAACTTCGCGGCCTCCGCCATGAACGGATGGTTGCCCTCGTAGCCCCAGTCGAGGGCGATGAGATCCTTCGGCAGCTCGGGGACGAGCTCGGGATGCTTCAGAATCACGTCCCCCCAGAACATCGGCCGCTTCCCGTGTTTCCGCGCGAGGGCGGCGACTTGTTTGAGGAAGTCGAGGTAGACACGGCCTTCGCCCCGTTCCCGCACGACGGCGGCGCTGCGTCCCCCACCCAGGAGATCGAAGGTCTCGTCGCAACCGACGTTGAAAAGGCCGGAGGCGAAGTTCGGCAGCAGTTCGGCGTAGAGGCCGTCCAGGAACGCGAGCGATGCGGGATCCGTCGGACAGAGCGTCGTCGGATCCTTCTTGAAGCCGCCCCACGGCAGGGGTGCCCCACCCTGCGGCAGTTCCGCCAGATGGTTGTAGGCGGGCTTCACCAGCCAGCGTTCGAGGTGTCCGAAGGAGTTCTGGTTCGGCACGAGGTCGATGCCCCGAAGCGCGCAGTAGGCGTCCAGTTCGCGGATCTCCTCCGCCGTGAGCGGAGAAGCCGCCTCCCAGACGTCCCGGTGCGTCGAATAGGCAAATGTATGCTCGGTGTAGAGCTGAAGCTGGTTGTACTCGAACTTCGCGAGCAGGTCGACGATCAGGCGGAGCGTCCCCATCGTCGGAACCTTGTCCCGGCTGATGTCGAGCATGTAGGCACGATCGGCAAACATCGGCAACGTCCCCCTCAGGACCGCACGGGACACGCCGCCCGTTCCGTGCGGCCGACGGGACATCCCTTCTTCACGTGCCCGTATCCTGAATCCACGACACTGCGCGCTGCCTGCTTCAATTTCGCCATGCCGTACAATCTAGCACATCCCCCGATGGATGTCAAAACCGCTAATCGCGACGCAGAGATTCCGCATCTGGGGGATGGACGCACTCCGTCGCGTCCACAGGGTGGGG
>URIT01000126.1 GCA_900547945.1 uncultured bacterium | reverse complement strand
CACGAAGACGGCGGGCGGCGCGGCGGGCGAGGTCGCGACGACGGGGAACGGCTGGCTGCGCGTCCACACGGTGAAGCCCGGCGTGCGGCGGCTCACGGTGGGCATCGCGGACGCCCAGCGCGGCGCGGTCCTCCAGCTGGAGGGGCGCGTTCGGCGGACGGCCGCGCCGGTGGGCGGCGACGCGGAGGCGATCTTCCCGAACCCCGACATGGAGCAGCCGTTCGCGATCACGTCCGAGCAGTTCGACTTTGCGGCGTTCACGGGCACGACGCTCAACGGCTGGACGGCGCGCGGCGGCAACCCGCGCTTCCTCTGCACGCAGGCGCCGCAGCCGAGCGCGGCGACGGGCAAGAACACCTGGCGGCAGTGGTTCATGTCGGGCGATCCCGCGCCGCGCGGCGGCACGAACCTCCTCCAGCTCGTCCAGGGCGACGCGGCCTCCACGCGGGTCTTCGTGCCGACGGGCGGCGTCTGGGAGCTGGGCTTCGACGCGAAGAGCCGCTACGACTACACGAACGGCGGCTACAACAGGGGGTATCCCTACGCCGACCAGCAGCCGCAGATCCGGATCCTTCTCGGGCGCACGTGGGGCGCGGCGACCGATGTGGCGACGCTGCCGATCGGCTGCGCCCAGTTCAACCGCTTCCGCTTCCGCATCGCGGTGCCCGAGGCCGGCGACTGGGAGCTGGGCTTCAAACCGACCGACGGCGGGTGGGACGCCTGCATCTTCCTCGACAACTTCCGCATGGTGCGCGTCGCCGAGCCGGCGGCGGAGGAGACATTCGAGATTCCGAACGGGAACTTCGACGATCTCGAACGTCCGTCGTCCGCTGAGGTCACGGGCGCGCACACCTACATCCACGCGCACTACGGCACGTTGAACGTTCCCCGGAACTGGACGCTCTCCGTGCTGCCGGGCTCCCTGTACGCGGCCGTCGTCACGAACGGCGTTGTCGGCGCGATCACCAGCGGCACGGTGATCGAGAAGGCCGTCAAGATGCAGGTCTTCCCGTTCGCCGAGGCGGCGCGCGGCGCGGCCGCGCTCGGCTTCGTCGCGACGGGCGGCGTCGCCTCCACCACCTTCACGGTTCCCGCCGGGACGTGGCGCCTGCGCGGCCTCGTCCAGCGCCTCGCCTCCTACATGAACATGTCCCCCGTCCATCCCGACAAGAACCTGACGCTCGTTCCCGGTTTCCGCGCCACGCTCACGCGGACGGACGGTTCGACGGCCGTGCTGGGCGAGGTCCAGGCCGCGACGCAGCGCCTCGCGCCCGCGCTCTGGCCCGAGGCGTTCACCGTGGCGGCGGACGAGCCGGTCACGCTCACGCTGACGCAGACGAACGTGAATGCGATGGGGCTCGTCGACGAGCTTGCGCTCGTGCGCGACGAGACGGCCGACTTCGGCAACCTCATCGCCGAGCCGGGCTTCGAGACGGTGACGCGCTGGACGGGCTACGCCGTGCCCGACCTGCCCCCCACCCGGTACCACGGCGCGTATGCGGCGTATTATTCGGACCGCCCCCAGCACTGGGGCTACAGCGCCTACGAGGGGGCGTGCCGCCTGCGCATCCAGAACCGCATGGGCATGCGCCAGGACATCACGGTGCCCCGGGCGGGGCGCTACCGCTTCACGATGCACGTGCGCGCGCGCGCCGACGGAAACTGGTACGCGAACAACCCCGTCCGCGTCTGGCTCGCGCAGGGCGCGGCGACGAACGTCCTCGCGACGACGCCCACGCTTTACGCGCGGCACTGGATGGAGGTCTCGTACCTCGTGGACATCCCGGCGGCGGGGGCCTGGCGCCTCGGCATCGAGGGGCGTGGCTGGATGGACGACACCGCCCAGGTCTCGGCCGACCTCGACGCCCAGATCGACGACGTGTCGCTCGTGCGGTGCCGCGACGAGCAGGACGACGCGCCGTCCCTGCCGCGCGGGCTGCGGATCGACGTCGCGAAGGGCGCGCAGCTGCTCCTCGACTATCCGGGCGTCGCCGCCTGCGGCCCCGTCTCCTACGACGGCCAGGTCTACGTGGGCATGCTCGACCGGACGACGCATCCCGCGTTCATCACGGGCCCCGGCACCCTGCGCGCCATCCCCTCCGGCAGCGTGCTGCTCGTGCGGTAGGGAGGGCGTCCGGTCGCGACAAGCGCGACCCTCCCGGAAGGGGAGCGGACGCGGGAGTCGCCCGGTCGCGACAAGCGCGACCCTCCCGGAAGGGGAGCGGACGCAGGGGAGGGTCGCGCTTGTCGCGACCGTAGATTCCAAACTCTCAAAGGACAGGAGTGACAGATGCGGAACATGCTGCTGGTTCTGGTTGGCACGGCGCTGGGGGCTTCGGCCCTGGCGGCGGAGATTGTCTATGACAGCGCTTCGGGCGTGGCGGACCTCACGGCCGCCGCCGCATGGACGGGTGGCGTGGTGCCGGGGGCGGATGACGTCGTCGTGTTCGACGGCGCGACGCCCGCGACGCTGTCCCTCGGCGCGGCGACGGCGTGGGCGGGCATCGTGCGCACGAACACGCTCAACGCCATGACCCTCCAGGCGCCCGTGGGCGGCACGCTCGCCCTGGGGGCGGAGGGGCTGCTTGTGACGGCGGAGAACACGGACTTCAACCGCCTGAACTTCGACGTGGACGTCGCGCTCGCGGCGGACCAGACGTGGACTTGGGAGAAAAACAAGTCGCCCTGCCTGAAGCGCGCGCTCAAGGGGACCGGGCGGCTTACGCTCGACCTGATTCCGGACGAATGGGGCACGCGGCAGGGCAACATCGTCATCGAGGGAACCCTGACGGCCGCCGTCACTGCGACGGACGGCGTGCGCATCTTCGTGCTGGGGAACGGCGTGCTGGAGACGGCGCCCACGCTCGTCCGGAACGCGGAACTGGTGCTCATCCCCGGGAAGACGGCGGGCACGTTCGCGTTCGCGGACCTCATACCCGCCCGCACGTTCGCCAACGCGGGCTACCTCCACTTCGGCGACGTCGACGGCGACCGCGCCTACACGGCCTTCACGAACACGATCACGCTCGCGGACGGGGACCGCATCACGGGACCGGGCACGGACACCTCAGACCGTCAGGAGGGGCATCTGCGCGTGCAGGATGCGCGCGTCGTCTCGGACGGCGCGGACGTGGCGGGCGTCTGGTTCGACATCCACAGCGGCTCCTGGACGCAGCGGGCCGGCGACACGGCGCTCGCCTACGGCGCGATCGTCGGGCGGGGGCGCAGCGCGGACTACGGGCTTGCGGAACAGCGCCTCGCGCTGGAGGGCGGCACGTTCAGGGCGCGCCGCCTGACGGTGGGCCTCGGCAACGGCGACGGCAACCCGGCGGAGGTCCGCGTCGCGGGCGGCACGTATGCGGGCACCCTCCCCGACGAACCGAGCCAGTGGTGGGCGACGGGGCTTGCGCTCGCGTCCCGCACGGCCACCGGCGAGAAGAAGTGGAAGGATGGCAAGATGGTGACGTTCTCGGATTCCGAGTTCGCGGCGGGACGTCTGGAGATGACGGAAGGGACGGTGAAGACGCCCGCCGTGGTGTTCGGAAACGACAACAACGTGTGGGGCATGATGGACTTCCGCTCCGGCGCGCGCGTGGGGGTCTCCGGCGGGCGGCTGGAAGTGGGCGGCGGCGGATTCCGGACCGCCTCCGCGTGGTGGGACGACCGGTCGATGGACCGCTCCTGGTACGATGTCGTCCTCTCGGGCGGCACGCTCGCATTCTACCGGCCGGGAACGGTGTCGCCCGCCGACATGCGCCTGTCGGACCGCGCGGGCGGCGCGACGGTCGAGGTGCCGGCCGGCGTGGCGGCGATCTCGGGCTCGCTCTACGGCGCGGGCGGTCTCCGCAAGACGGGCGCCGGCACGCTTGTCCTGCGCGGCGCGAACGACTACACGGGCCGTACGGACGTGGTGGAGGGACGCCTGGCCGTGGGCGACCGCTTCGAGACGGCGGTCTGGACGGGCGACGCCTGCGGCGGGGTCGAGGACGGCGCGCCGGTCGCGGCCTGGCCGCTCGCCGCCGCGCTGGACGTCGGCAGCGCATGGACGTTCGCCCACGCCACGAGCACGAGTATCCCCAACACGGAGGGGACGACGCCGCCCACCCTGGCGCGCGGGGCCGTCAACGGGCACGACGCGCTTGCGTTCAGCGGCGAGACCATGAGCTTCCTCACGGGCAACGCCGCGCAGCCGATCAGCGGCCGGTCGTCGTTCACGGTCGCGCTCGTCTTCCAGACGGAGAAGGGCTTCGCCGGCTCGGCCTCGGAGGAAATCGCGACGGCCACGCAGATCTTCGGCACGTCGATGGATCAGAGCTGGACCGAGGGCCGCCTCTACGGCCTCGCGCTCGACGAGCAGGGGCGCGTGGGGTGCGGGATGTTCGGCGGGCGCTGGCAGGAGGGGGCCGTGCAGAAGACGATGGAGAGCGAAAACCTCTGGTCCACGAACCGCGTCAACGACGGGCGGGCGCATGTCGTCGTCTGGAAGTGGGCGTGGAACGGGTCGCACGTCCTGCGGGTCGACGACGCGGTGTTCCAACTCGCGTCCCCCTCGAACGGCGTGAAGCAGACCGCCCAGACGCGCATCCTGCTCGGCGTGGGCGAGCGCCAGACGGCGCCCGTGCGCCGCTTCAGGGGATTGCTCGCCGATCTGCGGATGCTGGCCGGGGTGGCCTCCGACGCGCGGTGTACGCAGCTTGCACGGGAGCTGGGGGTGCGCTACGGCGTCGAGGCGTTCGCGGGGACGCGCCTGTGGAACGACGTCGCGGAGCCGGCGCGCGCGGAGGTGCCGGCGGCGACGGCGAGCTGGGCGGCCGACGCGCTCGGCCTGCCCGCCGGAGCGGCCGTTGACGCCTGGGCGGAGGACGCGGGGAAGGGGAGCGGAAACGGGACGCCCTGGACGTTCACGCGCGCACTCGCCGACGTGATCCTCGTGAATCAGACGGCCACCTATCCGGGGACGACGGAAAGCCCCGTCGTCGCCGTCGATGCGCGCACGGGCCGCTCGTTCGTGTCGTTCAACGGACGGAATGCGTGCCTTGCGCTGACGGGCAGTTCGCCGACGCCGGTCGGCGGCGCGGACGGCATGACCGTCTCGATGGTCGTGCGCTTCACGGGGCGTGGACAGGGCGGGGGCTCGTTCTCGCCCGCGAACACGGCGCCGGTCTTCGGATCGGCCTACGGCATGGACTGGCAGAACGGCAAGGAGAACTGGCAGCTCACGCTGTCGGGTGCGTCTCGCCTGGGTTTCGCCCACCGATGGGGCGAGGCGGGTCCGGAGACGGTTCGCTCCCGCCAACGGTTCCTCGACGACGGCGAGGCGCACGTCGTCGTGGCGCGGCTTCCGAAGAAGGGGACGGCGGAGACGCTGGCCCTCTTCGTGGACGGTTACAAGGAGACCTCTTCCTTCCGCGCCTCCAACACCGTCCACAACACCCGCATCCTGCTGGGCGGGTCTGAATACAGCGGCGCGCGCTATGCGCCGGTGGACGTGGCGGAGATCCGGCTCTGGAAGGATGCCGTGCTGGACGACGACCAGGTGCGGACGCTGAGCGCGGACCTGGCGGGCCGGTACGGGCTCGACCTTGCGGGCGCGACGCGCGGCGGGGCGGCGGCCGGGCAGCAGCGGTCACGCGAGGTGTTCGTCCACGCAGGCGCTTCGTTCGGCGGAACCGGCACCCACGGCAACCTGCTCTGTCCGGGACAGACGCTGTGGGGCGACGGCACGGCGGACGGCCTCCTTACGCTCGCGCCCGGCGCGGTGCTGAAGGCGACGGCGACGAACACCTTCGCGTGTACGGGCGGCCTGGCGTTGATGGACGGGGCCGTGCTGGCGGTGGACTTCACGTCGGGCGCGGCGGTGCAGCCGGTTGCCGTGACGGGCGACCTGGTTCTGGAGGGCGGCGTGACGGTGCGTCTTGCGGCGCCGGAGCGGATGCGCCCGGCGGGAACGCTCCTCACGTGGACGGGGGACTGCCGTCTGCGGGGGGCGGAGAGCTTTACGTTCGAGGGCGACGCGGCGTCGGCCGTGAGGGTGCGGCTGGACACGGAGCGGAAGCGCCTCGCCCTCGTCCCCGTCGGCGGCAGCGTGCTGCTCGTGCGGTAGGGCGCCCGGTCGCGACAAGCGCGCCCCTCCCGCGTTCGCCTGGTCGCGACAAGCGCGACCCTCCCGGAAGGGGAGCGGACGCAGGAGTCGCCCGGTCGCGACAAGCGCGACCCTCCCGTGTTCGCCTGGTCGCGCCCGACAGTGGCGTTGGGGGAGGGTCGCGCTTGTCGCGACCGTTTGGCCCGGCGCGGGTACTTCGCGTGCCGGGCCGTCGTTCGCGCGTTCGCGCGGAAATCGGGCGGGGCTGCGCATGGAAATGAAAAATCATGGTAAAATGTTTCCGTCTTGAAGGAGAGATCATACATGAGGAAGCTGTTTTTGCTGTGGACGGCGGCGTGTGCCCTGGGGGCGCTGGCCGGAACCTACGTCTGGCAGGGCGCGGCGGGCGGCGCGTTCTCCTCGTCCGCGAACTGGCAGGGCGGCGCCGTGCCGCCGGCGGACGATCCGGCGACGGTTCTCGACTTGTCGGCGGCGACGGGCGACCTCGTCCACGACCTCGGCGCGCTGAAGGTTTGCGGCCTGCGCCTCGGCGCGGGCGCGGTCACGGTGTCCGGCGCGGGCGGGTTTGTCCTCGTCGGTGCGGACGAGGCGGTCGTCTCCCTTGCATCGGGTGCGTGTACGCTCGCCTGCCCCGTCGCCTTTGCGGGGCCGACGGCGTTCCTCGGAAGCGGAACCTGCACGCTCGCGGGCGCGCTCACGGGCGCAGGCGAGGTGCGCGTCGCACTGGAGACGACGGACGACTGCGTGACGCTCGCGGGCGACGGCACGGCCCGCACGGGCGCGACGCGGCTTGACCGCGGCATCCTGGAGGTGACGACGGCCGGTGGCTTCGGCACGGGGGCGATCTACGCCTGCACGAACGGCCTGAACGGTACGTCCGCAGGCGTCTACTCGTGCCTCCGCTGGAAGCCGGAGGCCGACGCGACGCTGGCGAACGAGCTGCGGGTCGGGAGCGAAATCAACGGCAACGCCGTCTTCGCCGTCCATAATGGCCGCGCGGTCGTGCTGGAAGGCGCTCTCCATGTCTATCCGCCGACGCCGAAGCTGACCTTTGGGGGGCGCACGGAGATCAAGGGCCGGCTGGTCGGCGTGCGCTTCACGCCTGCCGACAACCTCGTCCTCTCGCCCGCGAGCAGCGTATCCGCGCCCGTCGTCCTCGCCACGTCGCCCCAGATCAACGGCGGCCGCCTCTGGTCGGGCGGAGGGGCGGACTCGCGCGTCGTCGTCACGGCGATGTGCCCGGACGTGGGCGCGCTCACGGGCTGGGGAAACGCGCGCTTCGTGTGCGGGCGCGCGCACGTCTTTCCGGCGCAGCCCCATGTCTTCGCGCAGAACGCCGCCCAGTCGATCACGGTCGACCTCAACGGCTTCGACAATGAATTCGGCGGCTGCCAGGACGGACAAGCCGCCAAGCCGGGCGCGGTGACGTTCCTCAACTCGGCGGCGGAGGCGTGTCCGACGCTCACGCTCAACCAGACCATCGACCACCCGACGTGCGGCTACCGGATCGAGGGGGCGCTGAACCTCGTTTCGCAGGGCTCGGCGTCGCTCACGGTCACGAACACGGTCGCCGTCGACGGGACGCTTACCGTGCACGACGGGCAGCTCACGCTGGCCGGCCCGGCGGCGGACGGGACGCCGCTTGCGACGCGCGTCGTCGTGGAGACGGGCGGCGCCCTCGACCTGAACGGCGCGACGCGCACGTGTACGGCGTTCGAGCTGAACGGCGGCACGATCCAGCACGGCGCCCTGCGCGCCCTGACCAATTCGGTGACGGAGGGGCGGATCGCGGCGACGCTCGCGGGCGACTTCGACAAGACGGGCGAGGGCACGGTCGCGCTCGACATGCCGCTTGCGGCGACGCCCGTCCGCGTCCCCGCCGCGTACGACGTCCCGGAGGGAACGGTTGCGTTCTACTCCTTCGACGAGGCGGACGACGTCTGCAGGGACGGCGGAGCGAACGGCTACGGCCTGGCGCCGGGGGGCGCGGGCGCCGTGGCGACGAACGGCGTATGCGGCGGCGCGCTCTACTTCGACGGCACGGGATATCTGGAGCGGAAGGTGTTCCCGGAGCGGATGCCCGTCGGCATGAACGCCTTCTCCGTGGGCGCGTGGGTGAAGATCGAGGCGGACGTGCGCGACGCGATGACCCCCAACACGGAGGTCTGCCTGTGGGGCTACGGCTTGGGTTCGTCCTTCATGGGCAACACGATGGCCGTCAAGCGCGAGGCGGGCGGCTTCTATTACCACAACTACTGGAACAACCACAACCATTCGTTCCCCTGTGAGACGCTCGTGGACGGCGCCTGGCACCATGTCTGCGAGGTCTTCGACGCGGCGGCGAAGAAGCGCCACGCCTACGTGGACGGCCGGCTGGTCCACACGAAGGTCCAGGATGCATGCCAGCTGACGAGCGGCGTCTTCCGCATCGGCGCGAGCGCGAACCATCTCGGCTCGAACATGCGCGGCTTCCTCGACGAGGTGCTGTTCGTCGCCCGCGCCCTTGCGGCGGACGAGGTGGAGGCCCTCTACGCGCGGCACGTGCCGCGCACGGCGGCGTTCGAGCGCCTCCCCGACGTCCGCGTGGCGGAGGGGACGGTGGCCGTGGCGCAGGACGCGCCGGCCCTCCTCTACCGCTTCAACTCGGCGGACGCCCTCCTGAAGAACGACGGCCCCGGCGGCCACGACCTTGAGGTGGCGGCGGGCGAACCGGCGTTCTCGGACGCATCGCCGTACGGAACAGGCGGCAGCCTCTACCTGGCGGACGGCGCCTACCTCACGCTCGCCGCCTACCCCGACGAGATGCCGCGCGCGCGGCAGTCCTTCACGATGGGCTCGTGGGTGCGCATCGACCGCGAGAAGGCCCTGGCGCGCTACCTCTCTTCCGGTGAGATCGGCTGGCTCCACTTCGGCGGCGAAGCGGCCTACACGGGCATTTCGCACGCGAAGCTTGCCAGAGAGGCCACCGACCCTGATCTGGGGATCAACTTCTACTGGAACAACTTCAACGTCTACGGGACGCTGGCGGGTTTCCTGGACGGCGCGTGGCACCATGTCGTCACGACGTGGGACGAGGCGACGAAGACGCGCGTGACCTATTACGACGGGAAGGTCCACAACCGCGTGACGGCCTCGGATGAGGTGTTCGCCCAGCTGGACATTCAGCCGAAGAACGTCTTCGTCGGAAAGGCCATGAACGGGAACGCCTTCTCCGGCTGGCTGGACGAGGTGGCGTTCTTCCCGCGTTCGCTGACGCAGGAGGAGGTCCGGCGGTGGCAGGCGGCCGAGCTGGCGCAGACGGACAGGTCGCTGCGCGTCGTGGGGCGGCTTTCCGGCGCGGGGACGGTGGCGGGCACGCTCGCCCTCGCGCCGGGCGCCGTCGTCGAGGGCGCGGCGACGCCGCTTGCGGTCGAAGGGGAGGTGCGCCTTGAGGGCGCGGGGACGTTCGTGCCGCCGGCCCCGCCCGAGGCGTGGGGAGCGTCGGCGCGCTGGCCGGTCCTCGCGGCGACGGCGTTTGCGGGCACGGAGCATCTTGCGGATTGGACGGTGGCGGGAGCCAAGCCGTCCGCGCAGGTTTCGTTCAAGGTGAAGGACGGCGTGCTGACGGCGCAGGTTGCCCAGGGGTGCAACGAGATATTTATGCAGAGTCAAAGGGGTTTAGCCGCAGAGAACGCAA
>URIT01000125.1 GCA_900547945.1 uncultured bacterium | reverse complement strand
CCTCGCCGCCGTCCCGGCCGAGGGCCGCCGCGCGGCGAAGTGGGCGACGCTTCTCGGCCGAACAACAGGCGCCGCGCGCGCCCGCACCGCGCGCGCCTGGGTCGATCCCTCGACGCTGACCGTCGAGGTCGCGCCGTTCCTGACGACGACGTGGAACCAGGTGCAGCCCTACAACGACTTCGTGCCGATCAACCGGGAGGCGTCGCCGGACACCTCCTACCGCCAGCGCTACCCCTGCGGCTGCGTCGCGACGGCCTACGCGCAGATGCTCGCCTACTGGCAGTGGCCCGCGCGCATGGACGCCTCCTTCACCTGCGACCACGCCGTCTACAACACCAACGACACGGCAAGGCCCTTCCGCGTCCGCTTCGACGCCCACGCGCCGTTCGACTGGACGCAGCTGCGCGACGCCTATGCGGACGGGTCGCCCTACCTCGGCTGGGACCTGCGCGGGCGGGTGAACGAGTCGCTCCGCTTCACGCCCGCGCGGCTCGTCATGCTCTCGGCCGTCCTCTCGAAGATGTTCTACGCGGGCGGCGGCTCGGGCGCGAACATGCAGAACACGGTCAACGCGAACCCGTGGTACGTGCAGACGAACGCGGTCGTGCGCACGGCGCTCGGCGATGCGGCGTTCTTCGGCCTCGTCCGCGACGACCTCCGGCGCGGCATCCCCGTCGGCGTGACCGTGCCGGGGCATCAGGTCGTCGCGCACGGCTGGGCCGAAGGCGCGGACGCGACGCGCTACGTCTACCTGAACTACGGCTGGGGCGCCTCCAACGACGGCTACTTCAACGTCTCCGAAACGGACGCGGAGACGACGGCAAAGGGCTACATCGACTCCGCGCTGCTCGGCCACACGCCGATCCGGACGGTGCAGCTCGACGCGCTGCCCGCCGTCTGCGACGGCCCCGTCGCGCTCGCGTGGCACGTGCCGCCGCGCCTCGCCGATGCGTTCACGGGCTACGACGTCCTCGTCCGCCGGCGCCTCGACACGCCCGCCGACGCCGTGGAGGACTTCTCGTCGCACGCGACGGCCACCGACGCGCCGTCCGGCATCTTCGTCGCGCAGACGTGGTGCCCGGGTGCGACGGCGCCGTTCCTGCGCGTGAAGCCGCTTGCGTCGGGCACGTTCGACCTCATGGAGGAGAGGACGCTCACCGCGCGCTCCATCCTCTCCTACCGCGTGCGCGCGGACCGCGCCCTCGGCCTCTCCGTGCGCGTGCAGGCGCGCTTCGACGGCGGCGAGTGGGAGGGCCTTGACGCGCCGTCGATCGGGGACGGCTTCTCAGACCTCGGCTGGACGACGCGGACGGCCTATCTCGGCGACCGAGGCGGCCGCACGGTCCGCCTGCGCCTCGCCGTCTCCAACAACGGATTCTACGTCCCCGCCTCGGACACGAAAATTGGCGTGCAGATCGACGACGTCACCCTCACGGACGTCCTCGGCTTCGAGGAGACCGCCGTCGCCTGCGGGGCGGAGGCGCGCAGCGTGACACTCGACGACCTCGTTCCGGGAGCGGTCTATGCCCTCGCCGTGCGTCCGCGCGGCGAAGGGACGTCCACGAGCGCGTCCGTCCAGACGCGCCTTGCGGGCGTTGGACGCGACCCCGCGCCGGGCGCGCTCGCCTACGAGATTGTGGACCGCGCCTTCACGGCGGGGGATGCGGACTGGCAGGTGGCGACGCAATCGTACAACGAGGGAATGACCGTCGGTACGACCGCCGTCCTCGGCGCGTTCGACGGCACGCTCGCCTACACGCCCGAATTCGTCCCGACGGCGGAGAGCCGCTTCACCTTCGGCTGGACGGCCAAGGGGGCCTACTCGTCCGCCTCGGACGTCCTCGCCGTCATCTTCACGACGGTTGCAGGCGAGACGGACACGCTCTGGGCCGTCACGAACCGCGCGAACCAGGCGACGCTCCAGAACGTGTCCATCCCGCTCGCCGCCGTCGCCGGAACGCGCGGCACGCTGCGGCTCGTCTTCAGCCACACCGGCTCAAGCTACGCCTACGCGGACTACGGCGCAACCATCCGCGACGCAGCGCTGGCGGCGATCGCCTTCCCCGTCCTGCCCGAATCGGTCGCCTGGACGGAAACCGCGCAGACGGCGCGGCCCCTGCCCGAGATCCGCGCCGTGACGTCCCTCACGGAGACGTCGCCCGCCGTACGGGAGGGCTTCTACCGCGAATGCGCGCGCGGCGACAACGTCTTCTTCGTGACCTGCTCGGAGGACGTGACGCGCCTTGAGGCGCGCCCGAGCCACCTCTCGCTCGTCCCGGACGAGGCCGTGGCGGTCTTCGCGCTCGGCGGCGGGCGCTTCGCGGTGACGGTGGACGGCAGCGGCATCGTCGATGGCGACGACCGCTCGCGCATGATCCTCACGCTCGTCGCCGCAAACGGCGCGGGCCCTGCGGCCTACAAGGACCTTTCGCTGCGCTTCGCGTCCGAGACGGCCCCGGAGACCTACCCGGCGGAGAAGGCCACCGCGACGCCCGTGCCCGTGCCGCACCGCTGGCTCGTCGCGAAGGGCCTTGTCGCCGAAGGGGCGTCGGACGCGGACATGGACGCGGCGGCGCGGGCCGACCCGGACGGCGACGGCCAGCCGACCTACGCCGAATATCTTTGCGGCACGGACCCGCTGGACGGAAACGATTTCCTGAAGGTCTTCATCCACCTGGAGGGGGGCGAGCCGGTCATCTCGTGGAGCAAGACGAACGCCCTCGCGCGCTACACCGTCCTCGGCGTCACGAACCTGAACGAGCGGACGTGGACGGAGACGAACGCGGCCAACCGCGCGGGGATGCGCTTCTTCCGCGTGCGCGCGACGCGCTCGAAGAAGAGCGAGCCGCCGTTGTAGGGGGAGTACACGGCCTTGAGCGGGGCATGAAACAAACCGCCCTCTCCCGGAATCAGAACGGGGCGGAAGACGTGTCGCGCAGCCACTCGGGATGCTCGCGCACGCCCTCGGCCTCCTGCGGCAGCTCGGGGCGGAAGCGCGTGCGCCGGAGGCCCATCTCCCCGTAGGGCAGCTCGGCGAAGCCGAGCTTGAAGGCGGGCGACTCCGGGCGGAGGCGCCAGTCGCCCTTCGCCGCGTCGCGGAAGAGCGGGTCGGCGACGACGGAGCGGGCGTCCTGGCCCGTCGCGCGCCACGCGGCCCAGCCGTCGCCGCCCTTCTGCCCCGCGCCCATCCGCACGCTCGCGGACGCCCCCGGCCAGTAGACGTTGCGGTCGAAGAAGTTCGTCTTCGTGTTCAGCCCCCACGCGCGCAGCATCAGGCCCTCCCCCTGGCCGGGGTAGGCGATGACGTTGTTCTTCACCTCCACGCCCATCATCGTCGTGCCGTCGGCCGAGAAGGCCGTGTCGTTGTCCGGCGCCTGGGCGAACGCGGGGTAGCGCAGCCAGCGCGGGTCGGCGTCCACGACGGCATGGTACTCCCGCGCGATGTCCGCGCGGCGGTCGTGGACGAAGTAGCCGTTCGTGTTCGCGTTCCACGTCTGGAGCGAGAGCTGCGCCGTGTTCTTCCCCGCGGGCAGCGCGCCGTTCGAGACGAAGACGTTGTTCGAGATCGTGATCCAGCGGCCGTTGTGGAGGTGCATCGCCACGTGGTGGCAGTTCTCCACGAGGTTGCCGTAGACGGCGAGCCCGCCGCAGCCCTCGTCCGGGTAGATGCCGCACGCGCCCTTGTGGAGGCGGTAGGTGCCGTCGCGCTGGCGCTGGAAGCCGATGGAGTCCGAGAACCAGTTGTAACACACCTTCGTGCCCGTGCCGCTCACCCAGCCGCCGCCGTAGAGCGCGCCCGTGTCGTCGTTGATCGTGTTGACGTGGCGCACGCGGTTGTAGGAGATCTCGCAGAAGCGCCCGTAGCCGAAGAGGCCGCAGCGCGGCATGTCGTGGACGAGGTTGTGGCTCACGCGCACGCCCTGCCCCGTGATCCAGATGCCGATGCCGTGCGAGTTGATCTCGCCGCAGTGGTGGACGTAGTTGTTCTCCACGACGACGTCGAGGCGGTCGTCCACGCGCCGCTCCTTCGGGAAGCCCTGCACGAAGACACCGTGCCCGCCGATGCTGTGGACGTCGCAGTCCGCCATCCGCACCCGGTGCCCCATGATCCACACGGCCGTGCCGTCGTGGAAGCCGATGTCGTGGAGCGCGCACCCGAACAGGTCAACCTGGTCGGCGTGGTCGATGCGCACGCCCGCGCTCCCGCCCGCCAGCTCAAGGCCCGCGACCGTGCAGTTGCCGCCCCGGATGGCGAGGATCGGCCCCTCCTTCGCGACGGTGACGACGGCGCGGTTCGGATCCGACCCGTCCGGCGTGAGGAGGTAGACCTTCCGCGCGCGCGCGTCGTAGTACCATTCGCCGGGCCGGTCGAGCTCCTCGCCCATGTTCTCCACGCACCAGCGGTCCCACGGGAAGAGGCGGTCCTTGATCTCCGCGTGCCGCGCCTTCACCTGCACGACGCCGTTCGCGACGTTCGTCACGTCGAGCACGCGGTTCCACCAGTTGTGGCGCGGGTAGGCGATCACCCAGGCGTCCTCGGGATGCGCCCAGCGCCGCGCGTCGGTGGGACGGATCTGGATCTCGTCCTCGTAGAGGCCCGTCGGCGAGAAGCGCGCGCCCTTCTCGGGGAAGCCCCGCGCGTCCGCGAAGGCGTAGCCCGTCGTGTAGGGCCGCTTCGGGTCGAGGTTCGGCCAGCGCGCGGGCTGCATGCGCCGCCCGTTGAAGAAGAGGAGGCGCGGGCGCAACGCGAGGTTGAGCGCCGACACGTCGGCGCACCAGACGTCCGCGCGGCCGTTGAAGGCCGTCTGCGCCCAGTTCGTGACGGGCGTGCCGCCGAGGAGGCGCGGCTTGCGCGCGAAGTCGACGGCCGAGACGGTGAGCGACGCCCAGTTCGTCTGGGCGTGGCGGTGCGTGATCGCCAGAGGCCTCGCGGGCGCGTAGTCGCCGGGCGCGACGAGGACGGCGAGCGGGGTCGTGGTGTCCGTCTTCCGGATTTCGGCCACGCGGTCGAGCGCCGCCTCCAGCGTGGCGCAGTCCGCCCCCGCGCCCACCGTGAGCGTCCGCGTCGCGGCGGGGAGCGCCGTCTTCACGGGGCCGACCCAGTTGACGCCGGGGACGAGCGCGACCGTCTCGCCGCCGAACGCGAACGTCCCGGCGACGGGCGTCGTCACCGTGCCGCGCGCGCGGCCGCCCGCGAAGGCGAGGTCAACGGCAATCGGCTTCCCCGACGGGTGCGGATAGGAGGCGCGCAGGGACGTGAGCGGCCCCGGCTGCGGCGCCACCTTCACGCGCGCGAAGAACGGCGCGTCGCTGCGGATGCCCGCCACGCCCGTGCGGAGGAACCAGAGCGGATGCGCGCCCCAGGCGTGGCAGTCGCTGCGGGAGTCGCGGCCGGGGTACTCGGGCTCCTCCAGGCACGTCGAGGCGCCGAGCTTCACGTAGCCCTTCCAGAGGTCGAGGCGTTTGAGGAAGAGGTCCGGGCGGCGGAACTTGAAGTACGCCTCGAAGAGGTAGTAGGAGAAGTAGACGCTCGTCGGGCAGAGGTCCGGCGTCGCGACGAGCCGGTCGAAGAGCGCCTGCGCGCGTTCGCCCTCGAAGACGTCCGTGAGGAGTGCGAGGCACTGCGCGTGCTCGGAGAAGACGGTGTGCGCCGCGTCGGAGGCGAAGAGCCCGCGCGCCGCGTCGAAGAACGCCGCCGCGATCGCGGGCTTCAGCCGCGCGGCCTTCTCGCGCCAGTGCGCGGCGAGGTGCGCGTTCCCCATCGCGTCCTCCACCCGCGCCGCGCCCTGCAGGGCGGCGAGGTAGAAGAGGTTCAGCTCGGCGTTCGCGCCGCCGCCGCGCGAGCCGGGCGCCCAGCCGCCCTCCCAGCCGGGGCGCGGCACCCAGTCCACGAACGACCAGCCGGGCAGGTTCTCGACGAGGCCGTCCGCGCGCTCGTAGAGCGCGAGGCCGCTGAGCGTGCCGCGCATCCCCGGAAGGCGCGCGCGCAGCCAGGCGCGGTCCGTGTGGTACATCACGTAGTCGGGGTACATGCCGAGGTAGCAGAGCGTGTAGGCCGCCCCCTCCTGCGTATCCCGCGTGGGGAAGTTGAAGGGCACGCTGCCGTCGTCGCGGCGGTTGAGGTCGTAGATCTCGATCGCGCGGCGGATGAGCGCGTCGTCGGACGTCATCGACGAGAGGACGTTCAGCTGCACGCGCGTGTCGCCGGGGTACATCTGCTGCTCGTAGAAGGGGCAGTCGAAGAGCATTTCGTGGCTGCACATCTGCATCGTCCGCACGGCGATGCGCTGCACGTCGGCGAGCGCGGGGTCGTCGGGGCTCGTGAACGCCGTCTCGCAGGCGAGCGGGTAGCGGCTCTCGACGAGCGAGAGGTCCTCGACCGTGACGGGCTCCGCGCCCGCCTCGATGACGAGCTCGCACCACCGCCCGCAGCGGAACCACGGCGGCTGGAAGACCGCGCGGGCGCGGCCGTCGAAGACGAAGGTGTCGCCGAAGCCGCCGAAGCCCTTGCCCTTCCACGCGCTCCGGTTGCCCTTGTACCATTTCTTGTCGCGCGGGTCCTTCGAGGGCGCGCAGAGCGACTCGGCCCAGAGCCAGGACATCTTCCCGCCCTTGCCGCCCGACACGACGGCCTCGGGGTAGGCGCAGATGTAGCGGTCGAGGTCCCAGCGGATATGCCGTTTCCCGCCCGCCGGCACCGTGAAGGGGAACGTCATCTCGCCGCCCATCACGAAGCGCCCGGGCCGCACGCGGTCTTCGGTCTGGTCCGGCAGCTGCGAGGGGTAGAGCATCCAGCCCCGTCGGCGATGGCCGTAGACGCTCCCCTTGAGGAACGCGCCGCGCACGACGGCGGGCGTGCGCCACGTCGCGGGCTGCGCGTCGAGGACGCCCGTCCCCGTCAGCTCGAAGGTGTCGCCCGTCGCGAACCAGCCGGCCGCCGCGCCCTTGCCGAGCGGGCGCAGCACGCCCTCCAGCGCGCCGCACGTCCACGCGCCCCGCCCCGTCGTGAGCGCGGCGTCGTAGGCGCCCTCGGCCTTGAGGCAGAAGCCGAGGCGGTGGGAGAGCTGCGCGAACGGCGCGGCCTTGCCGAGCTTCCAGACGACGGCCTCCATCACGTGCCGCCCCGCCGCGAGCGGCACGCGGTAGCTCTGGTACATCCAGTTGTCCACCGAGCCGCGATGCGGCCCGCGCGCGACGAACTGCCCGTCGAGGGTCAGGTAGAAGCGCTCGTCGGCCGTCACGTCGAAGACAAGCGGCGCGCCGTCGGACGTGAAGGCGCAGCGGAAGCGCACAAGGCGCGGCGCGGCGACCTCCGCGCCCTCGTGCGCGAAGTCGGGGTGCGTGAGCCACGCCGCCGCGTCGATCGGCTGCACGGGGAAGATGTTCGTGTTCCCCCGCGTCAGGCGCGGCGCGCGGAAGATCCGCTCCGCGCCCCCCGCCCCGCACGTGAGCGCGCAGACGCACGCCGCCTGCAGCATCCATTTCCTCAGCATCCATTTCCTCATGGGACCTCCTCAGCGTTCATGTGTCTTTTCCGAAATGCGCCGCCATGAAGCGGAAGGGCGGCGCACGCACGAAACCTCACGCCCGCAATGCGGCAAGCGGCACCTCTTCGAGCCGCACGAGGTCGCGGCCCCGGAACTCGTAGCAGATGAAGTGGACGGGCGTCCCGCCCGCGAGCGCGGGGAGGTTCGGGTCCGCCGCGTACGCCTTCAGCTGCGCCAGGGCCTCCGCGTGCTTCGCCGCGACCTCCGCGTCCGAGGCGCCCGCCTTCGAGTGCTTCATCTCGATCAGGTAGCTCTGCTCGGGGACGCACCCCTCGGGGAGCGTCCGGTCCGGGAAGAGCGCGTAGTCCGAGAAGCCGCACGGGTGCGAGAGCTCCGGCTTCACCGTGAACGCGCTCTTCATCGTCAGGTACGCGCGCAGGTAGCCGTTGATCCGCGCCTCCCCGTGGAGACCGTCGCGCGGCGAGCCGTTGTCGCGGTACTTCTCCGCGAGGTAGGTGAGGAAGTCGCGCCACTCGCCGTCCCACGCGAAGGCGTCGAACTTCGCCGTGAACTCCGACGTGTCCACCGCGTTCGGGCGCTTCGCGTACTCTTCGCGCATGTAGTCGAAGATCTGCCGCCGCACGCACTCGTTCGGGATGCGGAACTGCAGGTTGCCGCGCCAGACCCGCGACATCGTGACGATGCCGTAGTAGTAGTAGAGCGACTTGAAGTTCTCCTCCTTGAGGATCCCCTCGACGGGGAAGCTCTCGACGAGCGGGAACGAGACCTCGCCCCGGTCCGCCAGCTCCTCCGTGAGCGGCAGCACGCCCTCGTACGTCTCGGCGTGGCGCTGCGCGGCGAGGATCGCGCGCAGCTTGTTCCAGTCGCTGCGGATGTTCGCGTCGACCAGGTTCTCCGGCGGGCGGCCCGAGGCCACGAGCTTGCCGAGGTAGTAGAGCGCCATGTCGCAGTTGTAGAGCGTCTCGCGCCCCGCGCACGGCCTCGAGAAGCAGTAGCTGTCGTACCACGCCTTGACGGTTCTGAGATGGCTTTCCGCCGCGTCCGCGAACCTCCCCGTCCCCTGGAAGTCCTCGAAGAGGCGCCGCGTCTCGGCCGCCGTGAAGCCGACCATCGCGTTGAACTCCTCCTCCTGCGTGATGTTCGTCGCGATGTTGAAGCCGCTCGTGAGGTCATCCATCGTCACGGGCGAGACGCCCGTCATGAAGATGCGGTCGCACGTGCCCTTGAAGAGCTTGAACCAGCCCCGGTAGAAGCCCGTGCCGTGCGTGATCTCCTTGTAGGGGACCTTCCCCGCCGTCGAGACGATCTCGTTCGTGAAGTTGTCGTACTCGTCGACGATCACGTAGACGCCGAGGCCCAGGCGTCTCGCCGCCGAGACAATCGCGTCGTACTTCGCGTCCGCGCCGACCTTCTCCAGCATGCCCCTTCCGTCGGGGTCTTTCGCCAGCACGTCCGCATGCGCGCGGATGAAGGATTCGAGCGAAAGATCGAGATAACGGGCGAACTTCTCGCTCCAGTTCGTTCCCTCGCACCGGCCGACAAAGGAGAAGTCGAAGGAGAGGACGAAGTACCGGCTCGCGTTTGCCGTCGGATCCCTCCCGATGTCGAGCCCGCCGAAGAGCCGGTCGAAGTTCGCCTTCTCCGCGACGTCGTAGTAGCAGCGCAGCGTCTCGCAGAGGAGCGACTTCCCGAACCGGCGCGGCCGCACGAAGAAGAGGAAGTTCGCGCGCGCCTCCAGCCTGCGGATGAACGCCGTCTTGTCGACGTAGTAGAAGTCCTCCAGGCGGATGCGCTTGAAGTCCTTCACGCCGTAGGATATCTGCTCGGGCCTCATGCGGAGATTATAGCATATTCGGCGCATCGGCCTGCGCGCGCGAGAGAAGTTCGCGGGCATGCTGTTCGACGACCGACGTGAGCGACGTGCCGCCGAGCATCCGCGCAATCTCCGCCACGCGGGCCTCGCCCTCGAGCGGCTGGATCGTCGAGCGGGTGCGCCCGCCGGAGACGGCCTTCGCGACCGCGAGGTGGCGCGCGCCGTAGACGGCGCTCTGAGGCAGGTGCGTAATCGCGATCACCTGGTGGTGGCGGGCGACGGCGCGCAGCTTCTCGCCGACGGCGCGGCCCACCTCGCCGCCGATGTTGGAGTCGATCTCGTCGAACACGAGGACGGGAATCGCGTCGTGTTCCGCGACGACGGTCTTCACCGCGAGCATCACGCGGGCGATCTCGCCCGTGGAGGCGATCTCGCGGAGCGGACGCGCCGCCTCGCCCGGATTGGGCGCGAACAGGAAGTCCACCGCGTCGCATCCCGTCGCGTCCGGCGCATGCGGCGCGAGCGACACGTCGAACCCCGCCCGCAGGAAGCCAAGCCCATGAAGTTCCTTCGTGACCGCGCGCGCGAGCCGCGCGGCGGCCTTCGTGCGCGCGGCGGTCAGCTTCGCGCCGGCGGCGCGCACGGCGG
>URIT01000124.1 GCA_900547945.1 uncultured bacterium | reverse complement strand
GGCCGCGCCCGCGCCCGCCGTGGCGCCCGCCGCGCCGAACCCGCCGCCGCGCCCGCCCGTCTCGAAGCCCAAGCCCCTTGTCCCGCAGGCGATTCCGCCCGATTCCGGCATCGCCCGCGACTGTCGCGTACTTGTGCGCGGGCGGACGCGCACGGCGGTCGATGCGTTGCTCTTCCGTCTGCTGCCCGATGTCTCCATGGCCCGTGCGGTGGATGCGTGGGGGGTGGAATTTTCCTTCCGCGCGTCGACGCAGAGGATGCGGCAGTTGGCGCTGGCGCTCGGGGCCCTCCTGAAGACGGACGTGTACCAGATGGAACACGGCTCCTGCATCGAGGTCGTGGGGGAGAATGCCCCGATGGAGGTTGTCATCGCCGCGGAATCGCTCGACGAGGTTCGGCATGCCCTTGCCCAGGGGGGGATGGCGAAGAACGTGAAGATCCTCTCCGAGAAGGGGAGGGAGCTGACCGTGCTGGCGCTGGACCGCGCCGCGCTTCTGTGGAACCTGCGGGCGCGCTTTGACGTGCGCCGCGAAGAAGACGATTTTTGGGTTGTCAGAAAGGCGCGCGCCGCGCGCCAAGCAGATAGTCCGAATAACTGAAACGAAGATCAACGAAGAGGCAAAAGGAGACGAAATGAAGAAGATGCTGGCAATGCTGGGAATGGCGGCGGCCCTTGTGCTGACGGGGTGCGTCTCGACGCCGCTGCCGCCGATGGACCGACGCGTGACGCTTGCGGAGAACCTGGGGTACGACCTCTACGTGACGGACGTGCGCTGCGCGAAGGGGACGTCCGCCTACTGCACGTTCCAGGCGAACGTGGTGAACAACACGGCGCGCGAACTCTGGGTGGAGTGGCGCGTGGCGTGGCTCGACGCGAACGGCATCGAGATCGACGCGCACGACCTCACCTGGACGAGCGTCGCGATCGCGCCGAAGGAGGTGCGCGCGCTTCAGGACGTCGCGCCCCGGATGGACGCCGCCGACATGCGCTTCTACGTGCGGCGGATGCGCCGCTGAGGACGATCTGACGAAATCAAACGGGAAAAGAGAAGAAGGAGAACGTTGAACATGAACGCAAAGACGTATATCCCCCTGTTGGGCGCCGCGCTTGCCTGCCTGACGGGCTGCATGACGCAGTCGCGCGTGATTCCGACCGGCGCGACCGCCGAGGTCGTCGCGGGTTTTTCGCAGGACGACATCGACGCGACGATCAAGCAGGCCATCCAGAACATCGACGCCTCCAGCGCGCGCTACCATCAGGGCGCCGGGCGGCGCGTGATCAACGTGAAGCCTTTCGTCGTCGACACGCTCTCGCGCGGGAACGCCGCCGAGCCGCTTGCGGAGTCGCTGACGCTCGCGCTGAAGGAGAAGCTCATGAACCACGGCTCCTTCATCGTGTACAACGAGCAGATGGCAAACGCCGTCGCCGCCACCGGTCAGATGGCCGTGCCGCCGGAATTTTTGCTGGTGGGTCACCTGACGCAGCGGAACATGCGCAAGGACAACGGCGACATCTACCAGGAGTTCTCGCTCAACCTCACGATGACCTGCTCGCCCTACCACCCGAACGCGCAGCTGCGCGGCCTCGACATTTGGCAGAAGCGCATTCCCCTGCGCAAGGAAGTCGACCGCGCCAATGCCATGAACTAGCCTCTTCTCCCTTGAAACAGAAAGGAATCCCGCCATGAACATCCTCAAACCCCATGTCCTCCTTGCCGCCGCGCTGGCCGCCGGCATGTGCTGCTCCGCCCGCGCGGACGAGGGCCTGACCGACGCCCAGCTCGCCGTCGCGAAGGCCGGTCCCAAGCAGCTGCGCCTGATGGTGGCGAGCTTCGGCACGATCGAGTCGATGACGCAGGTCGACAAGTGGCTCGGCGAGCAGCTGCAGCCGCAGACCAACCTCGAAAAGCCACCGACGCTCTCCGAAGGCGACAAGCTCGCCCGCCCCGATCTCGAGAGCGAGGTCGTGCGCCTGAACTGGAATACGCGCAAGATGGAGTACATCCGCACCACGTCGCGCGTGGAGGAGGAGAACGCCGCGAACATGCGCCTTCTGCGCCAGCTGCGCACGAAAATCCTCACCGACGCGGCGACGCGCTACGTGCCGCTTGCCAAGGACTACCTCCAGGCCGCGCTTTCGCGCCGCGCCGGGAAGCTCCTGCAGGTCATTGACCGCTCGAACGCGGACATGGGCATGGTCGAACAGGCGATCAACGGCAAGGACGCGAGCGCCGTCGTGGGCGCGACGTGCATCCTCACGGCCGCCCTTGGCGACCGCGAGGAGGATGCGAAGACGATCACGGTGAACGCGAAGGGCACGAAGGTCAAGGTCACGACGTTCACGCAGCCCTATGTCGGAAAGGTCCGCGACCTCCAGGGGAACGTGCTGCTCGCGTTCAAGGGCACGGCCACGTGGAGCAGCCGCGTGAACAACGTCGTCGCGAGCGAGGTGTCGGATCCGGCGCGCAAGCTCGTGGACGCGGTGTGCGAGAAGATCGCCGACGAGGTCGTCGCCTTCTTCACGACGGAGCTCAACTTCAAGGTGAAGACCCCGGCCGGCACCGATGAGGACGAAGTGACGGTGCTTGTCGACGGCAAGAACGTCGACGTGGAGGAGCCGACGCGCGTCCTCGCGGTGGAACACGCCGTGGTCGCGACGCTCGACGGCTGCAAGCCCGTCAAGCGCATCGTCGTGATCGACGAGGCGACGCCCTCCAAGACCGTCAAGCTCGTGTTCAAGAAGAAGGCCGCTGCGGCCGAAACGGCGGATGAATAAGCGCGGGTGCCGCGACAAGGGAAAGGAACGGACGATGACGACGACGACATGTTTCCGCAGGCTGGCCCTGGCGGCGGCCCTTCTGGGGGCCGCCCTCCAGGGGGCCCAGGCGGCGCCGAAGGAGAAGGTTCTGGTGCTGGACAAGATCGCCTACCAGCAGGGTGTTGACCGCACGGCCTTCGAGGGGATCGACAACCTCCTCCTGACGAAGCTCGTGCAGGCGCGCAAGTACAAGTGCCTCGACCGCGACGCCTACGACACCGCCGCGCGGGAGGAGGGCTTCGGCGCGAAGGTCGACCTCGTGCCGGCCGGCTACTCGATGCGCGGCGAGATCGTGCAGATGCTGCGGAGCGGCAAGACGCGGACGATCCAGAACACGCCGCTCGCCGAGTACATCGCGACGGTTTCCCTGCGCGCGAACGACCTGCGCACGCAGCAGCCCTACGAGGCCGAGACGCTGCGCGTCGTGCGGTACTGCCAGACGCCGAAGGACATGCTCGTCTACGTCGTCCAGCGCGTGGCGCTCGCGATCCTCATGCGCGACTACCCGATGTACCTCATGGACGCGGAGGATCCCGAGGATCTCACGCTCAGCTACGGCGCGGACTTCCTGAACAAGGGCGAGCGGTACGAGATCCGCCGGCGCGAGGCGATCGTGGACGACGACACGGGCGAGAAGGTCTTCAAGGAGAAGACCGTGGGCGTGTGCGAGGTGGTCGACGTGGGTAAGAACACGTCCACGGCCCGCCTCCTCTCCGGCAAGGCGAAGGTGAAGGACGGCCTGCGCTTCTACGAGAACGCCGAGCCGTTCGCCGTCCCGGCGCCGGCTCCCGTGGCCCCCGCGCCCGCTGCCGTGGCGGCTCCCACCGCCGAGGTCTCGGCGCCCGCCGCGTCCGTCTACCCCGTGAAGAAGCCCAGCATCGCGGTGGCCCCGTTCTGCTCGAAGTACCAGGCCGTGAACGTGTTCGGCGTGACGCTGCCCACGCGCACGTGGATGGACGACGTGGCCGACCACCTCAACACCATCCTGACGCAGACGGGGAGCTTCCGCGTCCTCGACCGGTCCTTCGGGCCCGAGCTCGACCGCGAGCTCAACCGCATCGTGAACGACCCGAACGCGAGTCCCAACGACGTGTGCCGCCTCTCGAACAAGCTCGCGACGGACTATCTCGTCGTCGCGGAGGTGATGTTTTCGAGCGTGGCCTCCCCCGGCGTCGACTTCGTGACGGGTCTGCCGCTGCCGCCGCCGAGCGTCGTCTTCGCCGAGGTGCGCTTCCGCTGCGTGATGGCCCCCACGACCGAGATCGCGTGGTCGGACACCGTGCAGATCAACGCCGCCCAGTTCGCCGGGCTGACGGCCCCGGTCTTCTCGTCGACCTCCGGCGCCGCCGCGGCGCAGGCGATTGCGGATGCGATCCAGCGCCGCCTGGCGCCCGCCGACTTCGCCCGCGTACAGGCCGCGCGCGCGGCCGCCGCCGCAGAGGCCACCAAGAACCCCGCGCCGCCGCCGCCGCTTCCCGTCGCCCAGCCGGTGAACGCCGGGTTCTGATGGAATAAGAGAAGAAAGGAGCCTGACATGAACATGAAGAAGAGCATGGTGGCGCTTGTGGCGTGCGCGGCGCTGGCCGCATGCGCCCAGTTGACCCCTGGAACGGGCGTGGCGAACGACCACGCCCTCGGAAAGAACCCGCAGGACGTGGTGTTCGTGGCGCGCGGCGGCGGAAACGCCTACGGCTACCGGGCCTACGAGGTGCCGATTGGCCTGACCTTCCTGCCGTGGAGCTTCCCGAACTTCGAGTCGACGGTCAAGGGCGTGCGCCTGAACCTCGGCTGGGGGCGCTACGCGGGGACCTACGGCCTCGACCTCGGGACGTTCTCGGAGGCGGGCGACTTCGCCGGCATCGCGGTGAACTGGTGCGGCAACGTGGCCGACTCCGCGACGGGCCTCCAGATCGGCCTCGTCAACGCGGGCGGGCGCGCGCGCGGTCTCCAGATCGGCTTCGTCAACCACGTTGAGCGCATGGACGGCGTGCAGATCGGGATTCTGAACTTCGCGCGCACGCAGTGGTCGGTGCCGCTCGTCAACGTGTGCTGGTAAAGGAGGACGGCATGAGAATCGCCCCAATCGCCCTGACGGCGTGCGCGCTCGCGTGCGCCGTCGGCTGCCGTACGACGAAGGACGTGCTGGACGACTACGAGCGCAACATGACGGCGGGCAACTACGCCGCCCTGCCGGGCGAGCCGGCGGAGCTGGCCGCGAAGGGGGACGATTCGTCCCTCCTCTGGCACCTCCTCGCGGGTGGCGGCTTCTACCTCGCGGACGCCAAGGCGGACGCGCTGCGCCACTTCGACGCCGCCGAGGACGCGATGCAGAAGAACGACGCGACGTCCGTCTTCGCCCAAGGCGCGACGGGCGGCCTCGCGATGATGACGAACGACCGCGCCTTCCCCTACGGCGGCGGCGGACAGGACCGCATCTTCGCCTGCCTCTACAAGGCCGTCGATTACATGTGCGCGGGGAAGACGGGGCCCGCGCGCACGGAGCTCAACCGCGCCGCGCAGCACCAGGAGAACTGGATCTGGGAGCGGCGGAAGGACGTCGAGGCCGCCGCCGCGCGGATGGACAAGGACGCCGACGCCTATGCGGCGCAGCAGCAGGCCCGGCCGGAGGGCGACCGCGCGCAGCAGACGGCGGGCGTCCTCGCGGACGCCTCCTTCGCCGCGCAGGTCCGCGAAAAATGCGCGTTCGACCCCGCGCTGTCGGGCAACCTCGCGACGCTCACGGCCGCCGACTACATGAACGCCTACGTCCAGCACGTCTGCGGCGTCTTCCGCTGGCTGGACGGCGGCGGCGGGCGCAACTTCCTCAAGGACGCGGCGACGCTCGCGCCCGCGAGCGCGGCGGCGCGCGACTTCGCGGAGGCGGACAAGGGCCTGAAGCCGAGGAACCAGGTCTGGATCTGGGCGGAGGACGGCCTCTGCCCGGCGCGCGAGGAGTGGCGCATCGACCTGCCGCTCGTCCTGCTGCCCTACGCCGGACGCTATGTGTTGTACGCGGGTATGGCACTGCCCTATCTGCGTCCGCGCGACATGGGGGCCACGACCTGGCAGGTCCAGGCCGGAGGCGTGACGACGCCCTTCGCCGAAAGCGCGAACATGGACAAGCTCCTCAAGACGGAGTACGACGTCTACATGCGCGGTGCGCTGACGCGCGAGATTACGCGCACGGTCGTGAAGACGGGCGTGCAGATCGCCCTCGGCGTCGCGGCCGACAACTCGGGCGACAGCCGGCACCAGCTGGCGATGCGCCTCGCGCAGGCCGGCGTCGCCGCCTGGGCCGCCTCGACGACGGCGGCCGACCTGCGTAGCTGGACGGCGCTCCCGAAGACGGTCAAGTGCGTGCGCATCGACCGGCCGGCGGACGGCCGCCTCGACGTCCTCGCCGACAACCAGCGCATCCAGTTGGCCGTCCCGGAGGGCAACACACTGGTCTTCCTGCGTAAGCCGAGCCCGCAGGCGATGCCCGTCGTCAAGCAGGTCACGTTCACGGCGAGGTGATGACGGACGGGACGCGGGGAGGGACGCGCTTCTGCGCGTCCGGGCCCCAAATCCCTCCCGATCCCTCTGGCGTGGACGGGCAATTTCCCCGAGATCCTCCGACGCCTGTCAGATTCGGATCGGTGTCGGACCTATCAGGATGTTTGGTTGAACGTACTTGAAAAGGAGAATGCCATGAAGAAACTCATGATCATTGGTTTGGCGATGGTGGCCGCGACGGCGGCGTTTGCACATGGTCCGCGCGGCGGCTGGGGCGGAGGCCATCGCGGCGGCTGGGGAGGTCCACGCGGTGGCGGCTGGGGCCATCACGGCGGCTGGCACCACCATGGCGGATGCCATCGCGGCTGGGGCTGGGGCCTCGGCGGCTTCGCAGCCGGCCTCTTCGCGGGCTCGCTCGCGCGCGGCTACTATCCCGGCTACTACGGCCCCGGCTACTACGGTCCCGGCTACTACGGCTCCTACTACGCGCCCGCCGCGCCCGTCGTCGTTCCCCCGGTCGTTACGCCCGTCGTGACCCCTGCGCCTGTCGTGACCCCTGCGCCCGTCGTGACGACGGCGCTGGTCGTCGCCCCGGTCGCGCCCGTCGTCGCCCCCGTCTACCGCACGTGGTAGACGGATTTCACCCTTGGCTGGAAGGCCATGCGTGCGTCTGTGGGAGGTCGCGCTCCCGCGCGGCCGAATGCGACGGTGTGGGCCCGGCGCGCGAAGTGCCCGTGCCGTCTCGGCGCATGGCGTACGGGCATGTTGGAATTCGAGGACGCGCGGGAGCGCATCCCTCCCGAAGATTCAGGGCTTGTCCCTATGGGAGGGGATTGTCCTCTGGCCGGTTAACACGGAACACGCGGAGGCACAGGGCCACGGAGAGTGCCTTTGAATTGGCTCGTGCCACCATATTCTCGGTATGATTTCACGGTGGAGCGTTCCGCCGTGAAATCGCGTGTCCATCCATCCGTTGGATGAAATCTGCCGGCATTCCCGGGATCCATCATGTCGGATTACCATGCCTTGCGGAATCGATGTTTTGTGTCAGGTGGCATGTCTGAATGGGATGTGGACAGGGTATGGTCGAAGTGTGTGCGGTGAAGCGTATTTCGTGTACATTCGTGGTCAAAATCCCCCTCCCCGTTTTACCACTTGACTGACATGTGGAAACGTCCTTCGGAAAGAGCTTGGGGGAAAAGGGGGACACGTTGTGTAATCCGATTGCGGTCTCAGTATGTGTTCTTTAGCTTGGTGGATTTCACGTCGGAACGTTCCGATATGAAATCTTACGTTGGGTTGAAGAGGGAATGGGGTTGGTAAATAGTATGTCTAAAATCATATGCCGTGTATTGCTTTAGTTTGCGGTTTTCATTCGGAATAAAGTTTCTTACGCACGGAAATCTCATTTGAAAACGAGGGTCGGATGGTTTTGGGAATTGCGGGGATTTCACTTCGGAACGGTGCGGCGACAGGACGGTTCCGAAAGGCTTCGGTACGCCACGCGCCGAGGCGGCGCGGGTACATCGCGCACCGGGACGAACAACAACCGCCGGGACGAACAACAATCAACCGCCAAGACAAGAGTCAACCGCCCAAGAACAACCAACCGCCCAGTAAAAGACAAACGAACGGGATGCTGTCAGAATCGGATGTCGGCTGTCCCTTTCACCTTGTTGGTCCGCATGACATGTATGGTTGGGCCGACAGGAAACGTCATCTTAGAACCCGGGAATTACAATGTATCCAACTTATTTTGAGGCATGGAAAATGTACAGGGACGACAATCGTTCCCTCCCGCCCCCCCGTGGTTTTGAACTGGCCAGGAGGAGGGCCGAGGCCGGTGACTGCGTTGCCATGCTGGCGATGTACATGGCCTATCGATCGGGGATGGACGGTTTCGGCCGTGACCTTGAGGCCGCCGACGAATGGCTGCGCCGGGCGAATGCGCGGTGCCGGGAACTGGCGGAAGCGGGGGACCCCGAGGCGATGGCCACGTGGGCGGATCTGTTGTTGGAGGGGAGGTGGCACGTGCCGCAGGACGAGGCGGCGGGCGTGCGGTGGTTTTTCCGTGCCGCCGAGGCGGGGGACGTGGACGCGCTGCGGAAATGCGCGGGCTTCCTTCTCTACGGGGAACATGGCGTTGCGGTCGATGCCGTTGCGGCGGTTGCGCTGTGCCGCAGGGCCGTCGGGCCCGACGTGGAGGCGAGTCAAGACGGCTGGTCCATGCGGCGCCTTGCCTGTTGCCACCACTTCGGCGTCGGGACGGAACAGGACGAGGAAGAGGCGTTCCGCTGGCTCGCGCGGGCGGCGCGTGTACGGAACGACGACGACACCCTCTACGCCGTCGGCGGCGAATACGAGCGGCGCGGCGACGACGCGAACGCCCTCCGCTTTTATCGGCTCGCGGCGGACCTCGGCCACCCCGCCGCCCTGAAGGTCGCCGCCCTGTGGCTCTACGGCGGGCGCGGCGTGCGCCGTGACCTGAAGGCGGCGCGGGCGTACGCGCTCCGGTTGGCGAACGAGGAGGGCGATGACGACGGTGCCAAGCTCTACTACGTCATCAGGGATGAACAGAAGCACGGTCCCGTCGCGCGGCGTTTGCGGGGCATTCCGCTCGATCCGCCCCCGCCCCTCCGCTATGCGTGGTGTTGACAACGAAGGACGACATTGACCATGAAATTCATCCGCTACGGAATCCTCAAGGCGTTCGACCACCCGGACTGGGACGACGATCCGAACGACGACCACGCGCCGCCGCGCCGCTACGGCTTCTATGCCTTCCCCTACGCCTTCCACGATGCGTTCTACATGGTCCGCAAGCCCGCGAGCGACCCGGACTCCATCATGCAGTACGTGCGCGACGAACGCGGCCGCAAGATCACCGGCCGCGCGATCAAGAACTACCTGAAGGAATACGACCTCGACGACGACGAGGACGTTGAAGACGGGAACTACCGGCACAAGACCGACGGGGAGACGTTCCTCGGCAAACATCCCGACAAGTGGCTGCGCCAACACGGTTACCCGACGATTCGCGGATGCGACGAGAACCGTCCCTCCTGGGTCATGGTGATGAAGGACGCGGACAACCCGCCCTACCTCCTCCCGAACGGAAAGCTGTCCGAGGAGGGGACGTTCCTCCTCGATTCCAACGGCGCGCGCATCGAGGCCCGCGAATTCTTCGAGCGCGTCTGGCGTCCGATCGACTTCGCCCCCCGCTACCGCGACTGGTGGATCCCGACGCGCCCCGAGCACCTGAGCGAACGGGGGATCACCGAACTCTACCATCGCGACGACCCGCGCTGGCGTGCGTACCTCTGTAGCTGGGGCGACGAGGAGAAGGTGAAGCGGAACCACGCCTTCGTGATCGCCCGCCTCGCGCGGATGGGCATCGCGCTTGAACGGCTCTACGCCTGGCCGGTCTACGAGGAGGGCGATGACGTCTATCTCACGACCTACAAGAAGCCGCACGTCTTCGACTATCGCGGCAACCTGTGGCACCATCTGGACAAGTACCTGCGCCCCGGCGAGGCGCTATGCCGTGCGCGCAACTGGGTCTACACCTCGACGGCGGCGTTCGAGCGCGCCCTGCGGAAGGTCGATCCCAAGCAGTTCCGCGTCCACACACGCACGCAGCATGCGCCGAACCTCGCCACCGGCGGGCCGCAGTTCATGCAGCCGACGCTCGACACCGACCGGCACAGCGAAGTCTACCTCGACGCGGAGGGCGTCAGGCTCGTCACCTGATGATTGCGGCACCCTTATCCCGATTTTTTGAATAGGCCCTGATTTCTCGGACGCAAAACGGCG